>JAQGJX010000086.1 GCA_028290405.1 Hyphomicrobiales bacterium | reverse complement strand
GACGCGAACGATCTTGAGCGAAGATTATCGGAACTCAATTGCGGCTTTCCGCCTGCGGCCAAAGGCAAGTGGCAGTTGCAGCTTTCGTCAGAGCCCTACCCAGGGAGGGAGGCGGCTGAGACGGCGGAACAGCAGTTCAAGGACGGGGACGCGCGGAAGTTGCCCAGCTTAGGAGGGGAGTTTTTCTGTGGGGACTTGCCGTCCGCCGAGAGCATCTTCGCCACGATTCCAGGCGTTTCGCGCTTCGGCAGATAGTCTGCCAGGAAGGTGGCGAGCGCCGCGTGAACTGAGACGAGTTCAAGCGGGGACCACAAGTAAGACTAATTGTAATACCTGCGACGGGCCTTCGAATACGCCCATGTAAATTCAACGGGTTAGGATAAAGAATGGCGGAGACGGAGGGATTCGAACCCTCGATAGGGCTTTACAACCCTATAACGGTTTAGCAAACCGCCGCCTTCAGCCTCTCGGCCACGTCTCCGCGTCGCGGCTGCGCATCGTGTGCGCCGTCGCGTAGCGCCATATGCCCGAGCGGCGCAGAATTGGCAAGCAGGCCTTGCGGCCGCGGCGTCGCGCAGGCGGGTTTTGCGCCACAAATTTCCTCCGGCTGAAGCTGCGCCTCAGTGACCCGCCACGAAGGCGCTGACGCGCGCGATCGTGGGGGCGTCGAGCAGCAGCGGGGCGTGGCCCTGGCGCTCCACAACGTGGGCCTCGAAATTGGGGTGCAGGACCTGCATCTGCGCCAGCGTTTCGGGCGACAGGAGGTCGGAGAGCGAACCGCGCAGCGCCAGCAGCGGCGTGTTCTTCAGGCCTTCGAATTGCGGCCAGGCGGTGGGCAGGGGGCTTTCCAGGTCGATGTTCTCCAGCGTGCGCATCAGCTTCGAATCGTAGCGCAGCGCGAAGCCGGCCTTGTCGGTCTTGAAGGTGAGGCGCGCGTACGTCTCCCATTCGGCGGGCGTCAGGTCGGGAAACTGGCCGCTCATGGTGTTCTTCAGCAGGTCCACGGCGTCCGTCCACGAGGCCGGCATGGGGAGCTTGCCAATATAGCTGCGGATGCGCGCCAGCCCGCGCGCCTCCAGCACCGGACCGATGTCGTTGAGCACGGCGGCGCGCAGCACGCCCGGGCGCGTGGCGCCCAGCATCATCACGTGCAGCCCTCCGCGCGACGTGCCGACGAACACGGCGTGCTCCACCCCCAGCGCCGTAAGACAGGCGAGGATGTCGGCGTTCTCGATCTTGAGATCGTAATTGCGCCAGTTCGAATCGTACTCGGAGAGCCCACGGCCCCGGTAATCCAGCGCCAGCACGCGGCGCGGCGCGCCCGCCGAGCCCGCCGCGAGCGCACGGGCCAGCGCGTCGAAATCGCCGCAGGTGCGCGACAGGCCCGGCAGGCAGACGACGGGCGTGGCCGCGTCGGGGCGCCGGCCGTACTCGCGCACGTGCAGCAGCAGCCCGTCGGGCGCGGAGACGTATCGGCTTTCGACGGGGAAATGGTCGGCGGTCTGGCTCATTCTGGTCTCCGCTTGCGTGGATCGAACGTAGCGATCCGCGCAAGCGCAGCCAAGCGGGCTATTGGGCGCGCACGCCCAGCCGCGCCTCCCGGGCGCGCAGGTCCTTCACCACCAGGCGGGGCGCGTCCTGCGCGCCGAAGCGGGCGCGGTAGACGCCGAGGTTTTCGGCCACGCGCTGCACGTAATTGCGCGTCTCGGTGAAAGGGATGCGCTCGATCCAGTCGATGGGGTCCACCTCCGGCTTGCGCGGGTCGCCGTAGGCGGCGATCCATTGCTTCACGCGGTGGCCCCCCGCGTTGTAGGCCGCGAAGGTGAGGATGAGCGACTGGCCGTGCTCGTCCATGAGTTCGGCGAGGTGCGCGGCGCCCAATTGCGCGTTGAAGGCCGGGTCCGCCACCAGCCGCTTTTCGTCGAACGCCACCCCGGCGCGCTGCGCGGTGCGGCGCGCGGTGGAGACCAGCATCTGCATGAGGCCCTTGGCGCCCGCGTGGGAGGCGGCGTCGGCCTGGAAGGCGCTTTCCTGCCGGGCGATGGCGTACACCACCGGCTTTTCGGCCGAGCGCGCGAGTTCCTCGAAGGCGGGGATTCCGAACGTCGGATAGGCCACGTCGTCCAGCGCCACGCCGCGCTGGGAGGCGAGCTTGCCGACCACCAGGGTGGCGCGGGCGTCCCTCGCCCGGGTCAGGATGCGGCCGAGCGCGGCGATCTGCGCCTCGTCCTCCAGCGAGCGGGCGAGGTCGGCCGTGAGGCGGAACGCGAGGTCCTTCTCGCCGATGGATTCGAACAGCTCCACGGCGCGGATCGGCTCCAGCCGCTCGCCGGCTTCCGCCACTCTTGCGGCGCGGCGCACAGGCTGGTCGGCGAAGCCCAGGCGCGCGCGGGCGAGTTGCCCGTAATAGGCGCTCGAATGCAGGGCCGCGAGCGCATAGAAGCGCGGCGCGTCCTCGGGCGTCTCGCCCGCTTCCGCCGCGCGGGCCTGCCAGTAATGCACGCGCGCCAGCGAGATGGGGGTGCGGGCGACCTTCGCGGCGGCGGCGAAATGGCCGGCGGCGGCCTTCGGGTCGTTGAGGAAGCGCAACGCGATCCATCCGGCGTGGAACTCGGCCTCGATCTGCGCCTCGACGCCGCGCGCGGTATGGGTGGAGGCGACCTGATAAGCGGCGGCGGTCTCGCCGGCGTCCAGCAGCTTGCGGGCCAGAATGCGGCGCTCCTCCCACCACGCGTCGCCGCTGACGATGGATTCGGCGTCCCGGGGGGCGGCGAGGATAATGGCGGCGGCTTCCGTGAACTTGCCGGCGCGCCGCAGCTTCTGGGCGCGGGCGAACGCGTAGCTGGGGTCGTCCCGCAGGGCGGCGGGCACCGCCTCCAGCAGCTTGTCGGACGCGGCCTCGTCCGCCACCGCGTTGCGGGCCTTGGCGAGCGCCACGTAATCGGGGCTCACGAGGGCGGCGATGCGCAGGGAGGCGCTGGTCTGCTCCTTGTAGAACAGGCGTGAGGCGCGATAGCGGTGGTCGGCGGCGGTGAGCATGGCGCCGAATTCCTTGCGGACCGCGCCTTCCAGCCATGTGCCAAAATCATCCTCGCGCCAGACGCGGCGCACCAGCGCCTCGGCGTCCCGGGTGCGCCCTTCGGCGACGTGGGCGCGCGCCAGCGCGAGCCGCCCCGTCGGCGTGGCGGGCTCGCGGGCGGCGAAATGGGCGCGCACGACAGCGGGCTTGGCCTTCTCGTTGAACAGAGCGTCGTCGCGGCGCGCGACGAGGAAGCCGTCGGTCGGCCAGTCGGGATTGCGGGCGATGAAATCGTCCAGCCGCTCGTAACCGTTCTTCCTGGCCTGCAGGCGCAGAGACGCCCAGCGCAGTGCGGTGCGGCCGAGCTCGTCGAGCGCGTTGGCGGCGGCGGCGTCGCCTTTTTCCACGTCGCCCTTGCGATAAGCCTCGATCGCCTCGCGCAGCGCGGGGGCGTCGGCGCGCTGGGGCGCGGGAGCGTCGATTTCGTCCGCCGGTGCGGGGCCGGGCCCGATCTCGGGCACGCGCGCGGGGGCGGGCGCGTAGGCGCTGACCAGATCGGGCGGGCTGACGCGGCTGGCCGCCTCCCCCATGGCGCCCAGGGCGGCCGCGAGAGCGTTCGCCTGGGACACGGCGCCGGCCGCGACCCGCCCAAACGAGGCGCCGAAGGGCGAAGCGGGCGCGGCGTGAGCGTCCGGCGACCGGAACTCCGGAATGGAGCCGGTCGGCTCAAAGGACGCGATCTCGGGCTGGGGCGCGCGCTTCAGGGGTACGATCCCGAACGCGACAGCGCCGACCGCGACGCCAAGCAGACCTGCGCCGCTGAGCGCCAGGATCGTCGTGGAGGGACGCAGGGATGACATGACGGGCATGGAGGCGAAACCTCGTGAACTCTGCCGAACAGGCGCTCGAGCATGGCGCCCTGAAGTTTACGATCCGCTAACCAAAACCTTGGCTGCGGACCGCGCGTCGTCGCCCCCCGGCGAATGCGTCGTCCGCTGCGATGAAGCGCCTCTTTCCTCGCCACGCTCCAGCGGCTATCAACAGGGCGCAGGGGACCCTCTAAATGCGGCGAGCATGCGGCGCGCCGGTTTCCCGACAGGCGGGCTTCCGTCCGGAAGCTCCCACCCATGTCTCTCAAGAGGCGCGCGAGAAGGATTTTGGCGATGGCCGACGCGAAGGTGCTGAAGGGCTGGATGACTGCGCTGGTGACGCCGTTTCGCGACGGCGCGGTCGACGAGCATGGCTTTCGCGGCCTGGTGAACTGGCAGATCGAGCAGGGCATCCACGGCCTTGTGCCGGTGGGCACCACGGGCGAGTCGCCCACGCTGTCCCACGACGAGCATCGCCGCGTGGTCGAAATGTGCATCGCGGAGGCTCGCGGGCGCGTGCCGGTGATCGCCGGCGCGGGGTCCAACAACACCAGCGAGGCCGTTTCGCTAGCCCGCCATGCGGAAGCGGCGGGCGCGGACGCCGTGCTGGTGGTGACGCCCTACTACAACAAGCCGAACCAGGAAGGGCTCTACCAGCACTTCAAGGCGGTGAACGACGCCGTCGGCATTCCGATCGTCGTCTACAACATCCCGCCGCGCTCGGTGATCGACATGAGCGTCGATACAATGCAACGGCTTTACGAACTGAAGAACATCGTGGGCGTTAAGGATGCGACGGGCAATGTCGGGCGCATCTCCATGCAGCGCGCCGCCATGGGCCCGGACTTCATCCAGTTCTCGGGGGACGACATCACCGCGCTCGCCACTTTCGCTTCCGGAGCCCATGGGTGCATCTCGGTCGTGTCGAACATCGCGCCGTCCCTGTGCTCCAGGCTGCAGGACGCATGGGACGAGGGCGACAGCCGCAAGGCGCTGGCGATCCAGGACCAGTTGACCCCGCTGCACCTGGCGACGTTCCTCGAGGCGGGCGTCACGGGGGCGAAGTACGGGCTTTCGGTGCTGGGCAAGCTGCGCGACGAGGTGCGCCTGCCGCTGGTGCCGATGGTCGAGGCGAACAAGGCGAAGCTGCGCGACGCGATGGCTTTGGCCGGGCTCATCGCGCCCGGCCAGGCTGCGGAGTAGGATATTGGCGGCCAAGGAACCGGATAACTTCAAGATCGCCGCGGACAATCGCCGCGCGCGCTACGAGTTTGAAATCGGCGAGGTGTTCGAGGCGGGCATCGCCCTCACGGGCACCGAGGTGAAGTCGCTGCGCACCGGCAAGGCGACCATCGCGGAAAGCTACGTGGGCGTGACGCGCGACGGGCAGGTGGAGCTCATCAACGCCAACATCCCGGAATACCTGCAGGCCAACCGGTTCAACCACGAGCCGAGGCGCCCGCGCAAACTGCTGCTGAAGGCCCGCCAGATTGCGCGGCTTGCGCAGGCGGTCTCGCGCGAGGGCATGACCATCGTGCCCCTGAAGCTCTATTTCAACGCCAAGGGCCGGGCGAAACTGGAGATCGCCATCTCGCGCGGCAAGAAGCTGCACGACAAGCGCTAGACCGAGAAGAACCGCGACTGGGCGCGCGACAAGGCGCGGCTGATGCGGGCGCGCGGTTAGGGTCCTCCTCTTCCTCCGGTTCGCCTTCGCTTGCCACTCGCGCAAATCCTAGGCAAGCTCCGCCAAAAGCCGGTCAGGCGATGGGGGAGGACGCGTTATGCTGGGCAGGATCGTTGCTGGACTTGTGGTCTCTTTGGCGTCCCTGTCGGCCCACGCGCAGCAGGACTGGCCTAACCGGCCCGTCACCATCGTCGTGCCCTACGCGGCCGGCGGGCCAGTGGACACGGTGGCGCGCATCATCGGCGCGCGCATGGGCGAGATCCTGAAGCAGCAGGTGCTGATCGAAAACGTGCCGGGCGCGGGCGGCATGGTCGGCTCGCAGCGCGTCGCGCAATCGGCGCCGGACGGCTATACGGTGCTCTACGGCGGCAGCGCCGTGCTGGCGCAAAACCAGGCCATCTACAAGAAGCCGCTGGTGGACGGGAACAAGGACTTCGCATTCGTGTCCATGTTCGCCGACCAGGCGCGCGTGCTGGTGACGCGCAAGGACTTTCCGGCCGACGACATGAAGGGCTTCCTGGCCTACATGAAGGCCAACCCCGACAAGGCGACCTACGGCTCCGCAGGCGCGGGTTCGGGGAGCCACGTCTGCCCCCTCATCATCGACAAGATCAACGGCACGAAGATCACTCACGTGCCGTACCGCGGCTCGTCCGGCGCCTTGCAGGACCTGGTGGCCGGGCGGCTGGATTTCGTCGCCGAGCAGATCGCCACCGTGGGCGCGCAGGTGGAGGCGGGCAACATCAAGGCGCTCGCCATCCTGGGCCGCGACCGCGTCGCCTCCATGCCGAACGTGCGCACCGCAGAAGAGCAGGGCGTGCCGAACCTCGATTGCGGCTCCTGGCAGGCGCTGCTTCTGCCACGGGGCACGCCGGAGCCCATCGTGAGGCGCCTCGCGCAGGTCGTGGACGAAACCGTGGAATCGCCCGCCGTGGTGGATCGCTTCACCAAGATTGGCGTCAGCGTGCCCGCCAGGGAGCGGCGCACGCCGGAATATCTGACGAGCTACACGCCTGCGGAGATCGTGCGCTGGGGCGCCATCATCCGCGATGCGGGGATCTCGGCGGACTGAGCAATATACGCTCACAGTCTGCGCGCCGAATAAGTCTCATAGCTGCTGACGCCCACTTTCCCGGACGCGAAGCGATCCGGGATCCAGAGCCGCAAGCTCGCTGCCTGAGGCTCTGGGTCCCGGGTTCGCCCTGCGGGCGCCCCTGGAAAGTGGATTTTTTCTGCTGGCTACGCCTTCGCCTTCGCGAAGTTCTGCGCCGCCTTGTCCCAGTTCACCGTGTTCCACCATGCGCCCAGATAGTCGGGCCGGCGGTTCTGGTACTTGAGGTAGTAGGCGTGCTCCCACACGTCCACGCCCAGCACCACGGCGCGCACGCCGAGCTCCAGCGGCGTGTCCTGGTTGGCGGTGGAGATCACGTCGAGTTTGCCGTCCTTGTTGACGACGAGCCACGCCCAGCCGGAGCCGAAGCGGCCCGCGCCTGCGGCGTTCACGCGCTCCTTCATCTTGCCGAGGTCGCCAAAGCCGGAGTCGATGGCGGCCTTGAGGTCGCCCTGCGGCTCCTTGGCCCCGCCGGGCGTCATCAGCTCCCAGAACATACTGTGGTTCCAGTGCCCGCCGACGTTGTTGCGGATCGCGGTGCGCACGTTCTCGGGCGCCTTGGAGAGATCGCGCAGCAGGTCTTCCACCGGCGTCTTGGCGAGGTCCGGCCATTGGGCCACGACGGCGTTGGCGTTGTTCACGTAGGCCTGATGATGGCGCGTGTGGTGGATCTCCATCGTCTGCGCGTCGATGTTGGGCTCCAGCGCGTCATAGGCGTAGCCGAGCTTGGGCAGCGTGAAGGGACCCGGTTGCTGCGCGAACGCCAGACGCGAGGCGAGCGGCGTGGCGGCGGCGGCGAGCGCGAATTTCAGATACGAGCGGCGATCAAGCATGAACGAGACTCCCAAGCGTGGACGTAAGGCACCGTAACTGGGTCGCAACAGTCCTTTGTCAACCGCCCGCGGGGCGATCGCCTACATGAGCGCGTGTTCGCGGCTCAGCGCGGGCATGACGTCCTGCGTGAACAGCGCGATGGACTCGCGCGTTTCCTGCGTGCTCATGGCCCCGAAGGCGAACTGGCACACAAGGTAGTTCACGCCCGCTTCCGCGACGTCGCGCGCGAGATAGTCCAGCACCTGCGCGGGGGAGCCCGCCACCGCCTTGCCCTGCGCTTGCAGCTCGTCGAAGGTCTGCGCGCGCTCGCCGAACACGGGCGACTTGCCGTTGCGGTAGTAGAGGTAGTGGAAGTTGTCGCGCCATTGCGCATAGGCCGCGTTGGCGCGCGCGCGGGCTTTGCCGCCATCTGAATCGACCACGACGAACACGCCCTTGCCCGCAAGGCCGGTCCCGCCGCCTTCGCGATAGACGTCCACCATGCGGCGCGTTTCGCTCGCGTCGAGCAGCGTCACCATGTTGCCGCCCCGCGCCGCCGCAAGCGCCGCGTTCTCGCGCTTCAGCACGCCAAACCACAAGGGCGGATGGGGCTTTTGCACCGGCTGCAAATGCATGGGCGTGCGCTCGAACGTCCAGTGCTTGCCGGCGTGGTTGAGTTCGTCCGTGTCCAGCGCCTGCATCAGGATGCGCATGATCTCGTCGTACTTCTCGGCGGACTGCGCATAGTCCAGCCCGTAGATCTGGGCCTCGAAGGGCGAGACGCCGCGCCCGACGCCAAGCTCGAAGCGTCCGCCGCTCAACTGGTCGAGCATGCAGATTTCCTCAACCAGACGCAGCGGATGATAGAGCGGCAGGCAATAGACCAGCGGGCCGAAGCGCAATCGCGTCGTGCGCTGAGCCACGGCGGACAGATAGACGCTGGGGGAGGGCGACAGGCCAAGCGGCGTGGCGTGGTGTTCGGCCACATGATAGGCGTGGAACCCGGCCTCGTCGTACATCTGCGTGAGGCCGAGCCGCGCGCGATAGAACTCGCCGAGCGGCAGGTCGTTGCGGTCCAGATGATCGAACACGCCGAACTTCATGTCTCGCTCCCATGGGCCAGGCGCTCTGCGGCGACTGTTTCTAAAGGACGCTACTTCGCCGCCATCGCCCCGGGCGCGTCGATGAACGCGCGCACGCGCGCGAACACGTCGCGGAACATGGCGGTCGTCAGCACGCCGGTGTTCGTGTTGTAACGCGAGCAATGATAGCTGTCGAACAGCGTCAGGGCCGGTTCTCCCGGCCGTGCGATCTCATGGCTGGCCCCATGGGCGAAGGGCGCGGCGGCGAGCCGCTGGCCCAGCGCCCGCAGCACGCTCTCATGGGCGATGCGGCCCAGCGCCACGACGGCGCGCGGGCGGCCCAGCGCGATGGCGGAGGCGAGGAAGACGCGGCAGGTGGCGATTTCCTGTGGCGTCGGCTTGTTCTGCGGCGGCACGCAGCGCACCGCGTTCGTCACCTGGCAATCCAGGAGCGTCAGCCCGTCGTCCGGGCGCTCGTCATAGACGCCGCTCGCAAAGCCGAAATGCAACAGGGTCTCGTAGAGAAGATCGCCCGCCCAGTCTCCCGTGAAGGGCCGCCCGGTGCGGTTGGCGCCCCGCAGGCCGGGCGCGAGGCCGACGATGAGCAGCGGCGCGTCCGGCGGGCCAAAGGAGGGCACGGGGGCGTTGCGCCAGGTGGGTTCGCGCGCGCGCGCTTCGAGCCGGAAGTCCACCAGCCGGGGACACAGGGGACAATCGCAGTCGGGCTCCGGAACCTGCGCTCCGGAGCCCGTTGATGGATGAGGCTTTGCTGTGGAAGCAGCCAAATTCCTGACCAGCCTAGCTTTCTTCCACGTCCGAGGCGAGCGCGCCCTGTCCCGGCGCGGACGGCTGGAGCGGCCGGCGCTCCTGGGTGAAGCGCTGGGCGCGCTCAGCCCGTTCTGCGGGGTCGCGGCCCACGCGGGCGGACATGTGCACAAGGTCCACGAACTCGTCCGCCTGGCGGCGAAGCTCGTCGGCGACCATCGGCGGGTGGGTGGTGATCGTGGACACGACGGAAACGCGCACGCCCTTGCGCTGCACGGCCTCGACGAGGCAGCGGAAATCCCCGTCGCCGGAGAACAGCACCATGTGGTCGATGCGCTCGGCCATCTCCATCGCGTCCACCGCGAGCTCGATGTCCATGTTGCCCTTGACCTTGCGGCGGCCCAGCGAATCCACGAACTCCTTCGTGGGCTTGGTGACGACCGCGTAGCCGTTGTAATCCAGCCAGTCTATCAGCGGACGGATGGAGGAGTACTCCTGATCCTCCACGAGGGCGGTGTAATAGAAGGCGCGGATGAGGCGGCCCTTGCCCTGGAATTCCTTGAGCAGCCGCTTGTAGTCGATGTCGAACCCGAGGGACTTAGCTGTGGCGTAGAGGTTGGCGCCGTCGATGAACAGCGCAATGCGCTCCTGGTCAGCCATAATTTCATCCGCCTCGGGTTTTCTGAACGACCCTTGTAGCCTCAATGGCGCACAATAAGTGAAAGCGACGCCGAAAACCCGGTAACCCGACGGCGCTTGCAGCGAGCCTGCCCAAGACTGGAAGACTCGCGAATATTTTGTCTAGCGACAATCAGTCCGAGGCCCGTTTAAGTCAAGGCTGAATGTGACTGAATTGCGGGCAAACACGCTGGCGTTTCGCCCTAAATTGCGGTGCTTTAGCTTCAGCCAAATTTATTCTGAAGGTCAAGGTTAATTTTCGCCCTTTCGGGGCCTCGGGCTTGGCTGTGGGCGTACGGTGGCGCGCATCCTCGGGGTTGCGCCGTTGAAACGTTTGCTCTATTGGCCCGTCTTTCAGTTCATACATCAGATCCGCCGCCAGGAGGCTGCAATGGCACGCGTCACCGTCGAAGATTGCATCGACAAGGTCGAGAACCGCTTCGATCTGGTCCTGCTGGCCAGCCATCGCGCGCGCCTCATCGCCGCCGGCCAGCCGATCACCGTTCCCCGCGACAACGACAAGAACCCCGTCGTTTCGCTGCGCGAGATCGCCGATTCCACCATGCAGCCCGACGACCTGCGCGAGGACCTGATCCACTCGCTGCAGAAGCACGTCGAGGTGGACGAGCCCGAGACGGAAGTTGTGCCCGCGCTGACCAGCGCGGCGGGCGCGCCCGCGAGCGACGCCGCCGGCGACGTGCAGTTCGACCGCATGACCGAGGAAGACCTGCTGCGCGGCCTCGAAGGCCTCGTGCCCCCGGCCGAGACGGAAGACGACGGGGAGTAAGCCCCGCCGTTCAGGGCGCGCAAGCTCCACACGGGGCTTGTCCCGCCGCCCGTGAGGGTTGATATTGTCAGTCATGGCGATGGTCACGGGATCGAGGCGATCTCGCGCGCGGGAATTCTTTTGACATGATGCGGCAGTATGAACTCGTCGATCGCGTGCGCCGGTACAATCCGCACGCCGACGAGGAACTGCTGAACAAGGCCTACGTGTACGCGATGCGCGCGCACGGCGCCCAGAAGCGCGCGTCCGGCGACCCCTATTTCACCCACCCGCTGGAAGTCGCCGCCATCCTCACGGAGCTGCGGCTGGACGACGCCACCATCGTGGCGGCGGTGCTGCACGACACCATCGAGGACACCGCCTCGACGCGCGAGGAGATCGACCAGATCTTCGGGCCGGAAATCGCCCAGCTCGTGGACGGCCTCACCAAGATCAAGAAGCTCGATCTCGTCTCCAAGCGCGCCGAGCAGGCGGAAAACTTCCGCAAGCTGCTGCTGGCGATCGCGGTGGACGTGCGCGTGCTGCTGGTGAAGCTGGCCGACCGGCTGCACAACATGCGCACGCTGCACTATGTGCCGGAAGGCAAGCGCAAGCGCATCGCGGAAGAGACGCTCGACATCTACGCGCCGCTCGCGGGCCGCATGGGCATGCAGAGCCTGCGCAACGAACTTGAAAACCTGTCCTTCCGCACGCTGATGCCGGAAGCGTGCGCCATGATCGAGGCGCGGCTGGCGGACCTGCGCGAGAAGAACGGCGAGCTGATCTCGCGCATCGAGCGCGAACTCACCGCCGAATTGCAGGCGCGCGGCATCGCGGCCGAAGCCAAGGGGCGGGAGAAGTCGTCCTATTCCATCTGGCGCAAGATGGAGCGCAAGTCCGTCTCGTTCGAGCAATTGTCGGACATTTTCGGCTTCCGGGTGGTGGTCGCGACGACGGAGGACTGCTACCGCGTGCTGGGCGTGGTGCACACGAAATGGCCCACGGTGCCGGGGCGCTTCAAGGATTACATCTCCACGCCGAAGCAGAACGACTACCGCTCCATCCACACCACCGTGATCGGCCCGGGGCGCCAGCGCGTCGAGTTGCAGGTGCGCACCCGGGACATGGACGACATCGCCGAGAACGGCATCGCCGGGCATGCGCTCTACAAGGACGGGCGCGCCGCCGACACCGACGCGCTCGAGCGCGAAAGCCGCGCCTATCGCTGGCTGCGCCGCACGGTGGAGATGCTGGGAGAAGGCGACACGCCCGAAGAATTCCTGGAGCACACCAAGCTCGAACTCTTCCACGACCAGGTGTTCTGCTTCTCCCCAAAGGGCCGCCTCATCGCGCTGCCGCGCGGCGCGACCCCCATCGACTTCGCCTATGCGGTCCACACCGACATCGGCAACAACGCCGTCGGCGCCCGCATCAACGGCCGCATCGCGCCGCTGCTGTCGGAATTGCAGAACGGCGACGAGGTGCACATCGTCACCGCCGAAGGACAGGCGCCGCCCGCCGCGTGGGAGACGCTGGTGGTCACCGGCAAGGCGCGCTCGGCCATCCGCCGCGCGACCCGCGACGCCGTGCGGGCGCAATATGCGGAACTCGGCCACCAGATCGTGCGCCGCGCGTTCGAGCGCGCGGGCAAGACCTATCAGGCGGACCGGCTGAAGGCCGCGCTGCCGCGGCTGGCGCGCCAGACGGTGGACGACGTGCTGGCGGCGGTGGGGCGCGGCGAGATGTTCTCGGGCGACGTCGTGAAGGCCGTCCATCCCGAATTCGTCGCGGAGCGGTCCGTGGGGACCGCGCCCCAGAAGGGCGATGCGGGCTGGTTCGGCCTGCGGAAGGCGGCGAGCCTCGTCTTCAAGGTGCCGGGCGCGGAGGTTGGGCCGACGGCCGATTCCATTCCCATCCGGGGCCTTGGCGGCGACCTGCCGGTGCGTTTCGCGCCCGACGGCGGCGCCGTGCCGGGCGACCGCATCGTGGGCATTCTGACGCCCGGGGAGGGGATCACCATCTACCCCATCCAGTCCTCGGCGCTGACCCAGTTCGACGATCAGCCGGAGCGCTGGCTCGACGTGCGCTGGGACATCGAGGACAGCCACCAGACGCTCTATCCGGCGCAGATCGTGGTGTCGGCCATCAACGAACCCGGGACGCTGGGCACGATCGCCCATCTGATCGGCGAGACGGGCGCGAACATCGACCACGTGAACTTCATCAACAAATCGCCGGACGTGCGCGACATCGTCATCGACGTCGAAGTGCGCGACCTCAAGCACCTCACGGGCATCCTGTCGCAGCTCAAGAGCACCAGCGTGGTGTCCAAGGCCGAGCGGGTGAACGGCTAGCGGCCGCGCTCGCCGGCCCGGCGCAGCCTCAGGGGAGGGGCGGGGCCTGGCGCCATCCTGCGGGCCGCGCCCGGAACGTTCGTGCGAGCGGCGTCCTGCAAGCCTTTTCCAATCCGCCTTCCGGCCTATATTGAGCCCTCATGCCCAACTCATCCAAATACACGCGCGTGCTGCGCTTCGTGACGCATTACTGGCTGATGTTCCCCGCGCTGTTCGGGACGCTGGTGGTCGCGCGCATCGCCTCCACGCTGGTGGACGTGAGCATTCCGCTGGCGTCCGGCTCGGTGGTGGACGCGGTGGCGTCCGGCGTGCGGGAGGATCCGGCGCCCGCCATGTGGGCGCTCGCGGTTTTCGTGGGGCTTGGGGCCCTGTTCGCGCTGTCGCGTCAGGTGGTCTCCTTCCTGCTGAACCGGCTGAGCGCGGCCGCCATGGTGGCCATCGGGCGAGACGCCTTCGCCAAGGTGCAGCGCTTTTCGGCCGACTGGCACGCCAACGCCTTCGCGGGCTCGACCGTGCGCAAGATCACGCGCGGCATGACCTCCTACGACACGTTCACCGACACGGTGGCGTTCGGGCTGCTGCCGGCCTTCATCGTCGTCGTGGGCGTCTGCGGCGTGTTCTGGTGGCGGTGGCCGCTGCTGGGCTTCATCGTCGCCGTTTCCATCGTGGTCTTCCTGGCCGTCACCATCGCGCTCTCGGTGCTGTACGTGCGCCCGGCGAACGTGGAGGCGCGCGAGTGGGACTCGAAGATGAGCGGCGCGCTGGCCGATTCGATCACCGGCAACCAGGCGGTGAAAAGCTTCGCGGCGGAGGCGCGCGAGGACGCCATGTTCCAGCACGTGGCGGGCAATTGGCAGTGGC
Source organism: Hyphomicrobiales bacterium (assembly GCA_028290405.1). Classification (GTDB taxonomy): domain Bacteria; phylum Pseudomonadota; class Alphaproteobacteria; order Rhizobiales; family Beijerinckiaceae; genus Terripilifer. The sequence continues at coordinate 60,858 of JAQGJX010000086.1, read as the reverse complement.
GCGCCGTGCGTTCGTGGGACCGGAGCGTCATCAGCGGCATCGTGCAATCGCTGATGCTGATCGCCCTGCAGGCCGCGATGCTGTCCATCGGCGTGCTGCTGTGGAGCCGGGGCGACGCCTCCCCGGGCGACGTCGCGAGCCTCATCGCCACGCAATTCCTCATCAACGGCTATCTGCGCGACATCGGCCAGCACGTGCGCACCGTGCAGCGAACGGTGAACGACATGGACGACGTGCTGGAGTTCCGGGACGCGCATTTCCAGGTCGCCGACACGCCCGCCGCCAAGCCCCTCGAGGTGACGCAGGGACGCATCGCGTTCGAGCGCGTCACGTTCAAGTACAAGGGCGCCTCCGAGGCGTTGTACGAGGATTTCTCGCTGGTGATCCCCGCCGGGCAGCGGGTCGGGCTGGTGGGCCATTCGGGGGCCGGCAAGTCCACGTTCGTGAAGCTGATCCAGCGCCTCTACGACGTGCAGGAGGGGCGCATCCTCATCGACGGGCAGGACGTCGCGCAGGTGACGCAGGAATCCCTGCGCCGCGCGGTGGGCCTGGTGCCGCAGGAGCCGATCCTGTTCCACCGCACGCTGGCCGACAACATCGCCTATGCCCGGCCCGACGCCGCCAAGCAGGAGATCGAGGAGGCGGCGCGCCTTGCGCACGTGGACCTGTTCGTGCGCGGGCTCAGCAAGGGCTACGACACCATGGTGGGCGAGCGCGGCGTGAAACTGTCGGGCGGCGAGCGCCAGCGGGTCGCCATCGCGCGCGCCATTCTCGCGCGCACGCCCATCCTGGTTCTGGACGAGGCGACGTCGAGCCTCGACTCGGTGTCGGAGCTTTATATCCGCGAGGCTATCGAGCGCCTGTCGGCGGGCCGCACCACGCTGGTGGTCGCCCACCGGCTGTCCACCATCCAGCGGCTCGACCGCATCCTGGTGTTCGACGGCGGCAAGATCGTGGAGGACGGCGCCCACGCCGACCTCATGCGCAAGCCCGGCGGGGTCTACCGCAAGTTGCTGGAGACGCAACTCCAGGCGGGCGTCATCGTCGAGGCGGCCGAGTGAGGCGCCGGCGCGCGCCCGCTACATCGCGTCGCCTTGTGGCGGCGCGGGCGGAACGTTAAGTTTCTCAAGCCGGGACTTTTCCGGTCTCAGAGCGCATCCATGTCCGCACCTTACCTGCGCCTCGGCGTCAACATCGATCACGTCGCCACCGTACGCAACGCGCGGGGCGGGGCGTTGCCGGACCCTGTGCGCGCCGCGCTCCTGGCCATCGAGGCGGGGGCGGACGGCATCACCGCGCACCTGCGCGAGGACCGCCGCCACATCCGCGACGAAGACATGGCGCGGCTGAAGCGCGAGATTTCCAAACCGCTCAATTTCGAAATGGCCGCGACGGACGACATGGTGGCCATCGCGCTGCACACGCGCCCGCACGCCTCGTGCCTCGTGCCGGAGAAGCGCAGCGAGCGCACCACCGAGGGCGGCCTCGACGTGGTGGGCGGACATGACCAGTTGAAGATCGTCACGGCCGAGCTGAAGCGTGCGGGGGTGCGCGTGTCGCTGTTCATCGAGCCCTCTCTCGACGCTCTGGACGCCGCCCGCTCCATCGGCGCGCCGGTGGTGGAACTGCACACGGGCTCGTGGTGCGACGCGATCGCGCACGGCCTGAGCGAAAAGGCCGATCATGAGTTCGGCCGCATCCGCGTAGCGGCGGCGCGCGCGCAGGAGCTCGGCATCGAGTGCCACGCCGGGCACGGGCTCGATTTCGACACGGCCCGCACCATCGCGGCGCTGCCGCAGATCGTGGAGCTGAACATCGGCCATTTCCTGATGGGCGAGGCGATCTTCGTCGGCCTGCCCGCGGCCCTCGCGCAAATGCGCGCGGCGATGGACGAGGGGCGCCGCCATGCGGGCTGAGGCATGATCCTGGGCATAGGCGCCGACCTCGTCGACATTCGCCGGATCGAGAGGACGCTGGAGCGATTCGGCGCGCGCTACGTGACGCGCTGCTTCACGGCGGTCGAGCAGCGCAAGTCGGACGGGCGCGCCCAGCGCGCGGCGTCCTACGCCAAGCGCTTCGCCGCCAAGGAGGCGTGCTCCAAGGCGCTGGGCACGGGCCTGCACATGGGCGTGGCCTGGCGCGAGATGGGGGTGGTCAACCTCCCGGGCGGCCAGCCCACCATGGAACTGACCGGGGGCGCGGCGGCGCGGCTGGCGTCCATGGTCCCGCCGGGCATGCAGGCGCGCATCCATCTCACGATCACCGACGACTACCCGTTGGCGCAGGCGTTCGTGGTGATCGAGGCGGTGGGTTAAGCCCTTGGGGCGTCGATGCGGCGCAACGAAGCATCTCCCTTGGCGCGCGCTCCCGCGCCTAGTATACGAGCGCAGAGTCGGAAGCCTGCGCTGTGGTGGCGCGCGCGGGCGGCGAGGCTCCCAGGAAGGCGGACAGCGTGGCTAGAAAACCCGAAGAGGGCGGCTTTGGCGAAACCCTCAAAGTCATCGTCCAGGCGCTCCTCATCGCCCTGGTGGTGCGCACGGTGCTGTTCCAGCCCTTCAACATTCCCTCAGGCTCGCTGATTCCGACGCTGCTGATCGGCGACTATCTCTTCGTGTCGAAGTATTCCTACGGCTATTCCAAGCACTCGCTGCCGTTCAGCCCGGACATTTTCAGCGGCCGAATCCTCGCCACCGAGCCCAAGCGCGGCGATATCGCGGTGTTCAAGCTGCCGCGGGACGGCTCCACCGACTACATCAAGCGCGTCATCGGCATGCCGGGCGACAAGGTGCAGATGATCGAGGGCCGCCTCTACATCAACGGCGTCGTGGCGCCGCGCGAGAAGGCGCCCGCCGTGCGCACCCGCGACGCCTTCGGGCGCGAGACCGAGGCCCCCACCTATCGCGAGACCCTGCCGGGCGGCACGAGCCACCTCATCATCGAGCGCGACGGCGACCGCGGCTTCTACGACAACACGCCGGTCTTCGAGGTGCCCGCCGGGCACTACTTCATGATGGGCGACAACCGCGACAATTCCACGGACTCGCGCGTGGCGGGCGTGGACGGCGGCGTCGGCTTCGTGCCGTTCGAGAATTTCGTGGGCCGGGCGGAGATCATCTTCTTCTCCGTGGAAGAGGGCGAGAGCGCCTGGCAGTTCTGGCGCTGGCCCTGGAGCCTGCGATGGAACCGCCTGTTCAGCCCGGTGCGCTGATGCCCCGAAAGCCGAAGCCGGACATCGCCGCGCTCGAGGAGCAGATCGGCCACCGGTTCGGCGATCCCACCCTGCTGGAGCGGGCGCTGACCCACGTCAGCGCCATCGCCGCCAAGGGCGCGCGGGTCGACAGCTACCAGCGCCTCGAATTCCTGGGCGACAGGGTGCTTGGGCTGGCGATTTCGGATATGCTGTACACGGCCTTCCCCAAGGCGGCGGAGGGCGAGTTGTCCCAGAGGCTGGCGGATCTGGTGCGCAAGGAGACCTGCGCGGACGTCGCGGCCGAGTGGGGCATCGGCGATTATGTCCGTCTTGGCGGCGGCGAGGCGCAGACGGGCGGCGCCAAGAAAGTCGCCATCCTGGGCGACATCTGCGAGTCCGTGGTCGGCGCCGTGTTCATCGACGGGGGATTTCCGGCCGCCAGGGATCTCGTGGGGCGCTACTGGAGCGAGCGGATGATGAAGCCGCGCCGCCCGCTGCGGGACCCAAAGACGGCGCTGCAGGAATGGGCGCAGGCGCGGGGACTGGAGACGCCGGCGTACCGGGAGGCTGGCCGTTCGGGCCCGGCCCATGCGCCCAAATTCGTGATCGCGGTGGAAGTCTCGGGCTTTCCCGCAATGCAGGCCGAAGGCGCTTCCAAGCGCCTGGCTGAACAGGCCGCCGCCCGCGCCTTCATGGCGCGCGAGGGCGTGATCGACACCAAGGAGCGCGCAGCGCAGTGAACGAACATCAGGACGAGCGAGACACGACGGGAGCCCCGACGCGCTGCGGATTCGTGGCGCTGATCGGCGTGCCCAACGCCGGCAAGTCGACGCTGCTCAATTCGCTGGTCGGCGCCAAGGTGTCCATCGTCTCGCGCAAGGTGCAGACCACCCGCATGCAGGTGCGGGGCATCGCCATCACGGGCGACGCGCAGATCATCTTCGTGGACACGCCCGGCATCTTCCAGCCCAAGCGCCGGCTCGACCGCGCCATGGTGGGCTCGGCGTGGGGCGGCGCGACGGACGCCGACGTGATCTGCCTTCTGGTGGACGCCCGCAAGGGGCTGGACGACGATACGTCCGCCATCCTGGAGCGGCTGAAGCACGTCAAGCAGCGCAAGACGCTGGCGCTGAACAAGATCGACACGTGCGAGGTCGAAAAGCTGCTGGAGCTGACCGCGTCCATCAACGCCATCTGCCCGTTCGAGGAGACCTTCATGATCTCCGCCCTGAAGGGGCATGGCGTCGAGAAGATGAAGGAAACGCTGGGCGCCATGATGAAGCCCGGCCCGTGGCTTTATCCCGAAGACCAGATATCCGACGCGCCTCTGCGCCTGCTGGCGGCCGAAATCACCCGCGAAAAGCTGTTCGAGCGGCTGCACGACGAGTTGCCCTACCAGATCACCGTCGAGAACGAGCAGTGGAAGAACCTGCCCGACGGCTCGGCCCGCATCGAGCAGACGATCTACGTGACCCGCGAGGGCCATCGCAAGATCGTGCTGGGGGAGGGCGGCCGCACCATCAAGTCCATCGGCTCCGCCGCCCGCAAGGAGATCGCGGAAGCCGCCGAGCAGAAGGTCCATCTCTTCCTGTTCGTGAAGGTGCGCGAGAACTGGATTGACGATCCCGAGCGCTACCGCGAAATGGGCCTCGAATTCCCCAAGGAGTGAGCATGCGCGCCTCCGGCGCTGCGGGCCCTGGACGCGGGCGCGATGGTCGTGCGCATTCCCAGCGGCTCGATCTGGCCGGCCGCCGTGGCCGCCCCAACCCCCTCCTAGGGGGAGGGAGGCGCCGCGCGGCCGACTGCGCCCTGCACCAGGGAGCCGCGCATGCGGCCCGGTGAGGACGGCGCTGAGCGCCCGGCGCGGATCGCCGCGGGGACGCCGGAGTTCCGGCGCATCAACGTCGCGATCTTTTCCTGCGGCTTCTCGATCTTCGCGCTGCTGTACTGCACCCAGCCCGTGCTGCCGCTGTTCACCCAATCGTTTGGCGTCTCGGCCGCCGAGAGCTCGCTCGCCCTGTCGCTGACCACCGCCACCATGGCGGTGTCGATGCTGTTCGCCAGCACGTTGTCCGAAGTGATCGGGCGCAAGCCGCTGATGCTCGGCGCCCTCATCGCGTCGTCCGTGCTCACGCTCGCATTGGCGTTCGCGCCGGCGTGGAGCCACATCCTGTGGCTGCGGGCGCTCACCGGCGTTGCGCTGAGCGGCATGCCCGCCGTGGCGCTGGCGTATCTGGGCGAGGAGATCGAGGCGAAGGCGGTCGCGCCCGCCGTGGGGCTATACATCGGCGGCAGCGCCTTCGGGGGCATGACGGGGCGCCTGCTGGTGGCCACCCTCGCCGACTATGGGTCGTGGCGTCTCGCGATGGCGGGCATCGCCGTCACGGGGCTGCTGTCGGCGGTCGTATTCTGGCGCGCGCTGCCGCCGTCCTACCATTTCCATCCGCGCGCGCCGGACCTGCGCAAGCTGGCCGCCTCCATGGGCGCATGCGCGCGCAATCCCGGCATCGCGCTGCTGCTGACGGCGGGCTTCCTGATGCTCGGCAGCTTCATGGCCGTGTACAATTACATCGGCTTTCGCCTGCAGGGCGCGCCTTTCCTGCTCAGCCAGACGCTGGCGGGCCTGGTTTTCGTCGTCTACCCGGTGGGCAGTTTCTCGTCCGCCTTCATGGGCGCGCAGGCGGCCCGGTGGGGCAGGGGCCGGGTGTTCATCGCCTCCATCCTCATCACCCTCGCGGGCCTGATCCTCATGACGCCGGACTGGCTGCCGTCGATGATCGCAGGTCTCGTGGTCCTGACGTTCGGTTTCTTCGGCGCGCACGCCATCGCCAGCGGCTGGGCGCCCGCCATGGTGGCGCAGGACAAAGCGCAGGCCTCCTCGCTCTATCTCCTGTTCTATTATGTCGGCGGGGGCGTGGCGGGGACGCTCGGGGGCGTGTTCTGGGAGAGCGCGCAATGGACTGGCGTCGCGCTGTTCTCCGGCGCCATGATGCTGGGACTGTTCGCGGTCGCCCTCGCGCTGTCGCGCATCGCGCGCCAGTAGGCGGACCCCGGAGGCCTCAGGCGCATGGAATGGCGTGACGACGGGCTCATCATCGGCGTGAAGCGGCATGGCGAGAGCAGCGTCATCCTGGAGACGATGACGCGCGAGCACGGCCGCCACATGGGCATCGTCAAGGGCGGGCGCTCGCGCCGCATGCAGCCGTTCCTGCAGCCGGGCAACAGCGTCAGCCTCGTCTGGCGCGCGCGGCTGGAAGAGCACCTGGGGCTGTACGCCGTCGAGGTCGTGCGCGAGCGCGCGGGCGCCATCATGGAATCCGGCCTGGCGCTGGCGGGCCTCAACCTCGTCGCGGACTGGCTGCGCTTCCTGCCCGAGCGCGATCCCCACGAGGGGATCTGGCGCATGGCGGAGGCGCTCGCGGAGCATCTTGGCGATCCCGGCTTGGCGCCGCCCCTCATGGTCCGGTTCGAACTCGCCGTGCTGGGCGAACTTGGCTTCGGGCTCGATCTCGACAGCTGCGCCGCCACAGGCCAGCGGACGGACCTCCTGTACGTGTCGCCCCGGACCGGCCGCGCCGTCAGCCGGGACGCGGGCGCGCCCTATGCGGCGCGGCTTTTCGCCCTGCCGCCCTTCCTGCGCGCGCTGGAGGCGCGACCGGAGGTCGAGGAAGTGCTCTCGGCGTTCGAACTGACGGGGCACTTTCTGGAGCGCGACGTGCTGGCGCCGCGCGGCCTGCCGGAGCCCGAGGCGCGCAGGACGTATCTCGCCCGTTTGCGCTCGCTGCCCTGACGCAGGGTTCGCGGCGAGGCTCGCGTGACGGGCTTCGCGCCGAGCGAATCAAAAAGCCCGGCGCGCGCCGGGCTTTCGCAGATGCGGCTGGCCCGCCGTCACTCGCAGACGCGGCGCTCCTCCACCCGGGAGATGCTGTAGCCCTCGTCGAGCGCCACCTGAATCACCCGGCATTCGGCGGACGTCTCTTCGCGCGCCTCGACAGGGCCCGACACGGGCATCATGATCAGGGTTAGCCCGAGGGCGAGGGCGCTGGCGATCACGCCGAGCGAGAGCGTCTTGGCAAGTTTCGACCGGGTCCACGTGGACATCGTTTCTGGTTCCATCGGTGTGGTTCGCCGCCTCGAGCGGGCGCAGCAATCCATGTGCGCGTCGTCACAACGCGAAAGTGTGGCAAGTGATCCGCTAAAAGGCGGCTAAAAAGAGAAGCCGGGGTGTAACCGCGCGGGATTTGGTTCGCAAGTGCAGCAATGCAACACCTGTGTAAACTTCCCGGTAACCTCAACGGCGCGACGAAATGGGACAGAACAGGAACTTGCGGCGACTCAGGCGCTCCTGTAACCGGGTGTCATGGGAAAAAACGTCGATCCACCTGCCGCGGGCGAGCCCGTAGGCGATGTCGTCAACCTCCGTGAGGCGCTCGAGGAGCGTTATCTCGCCTATGCGCTCTCGACCATCATGGGGCGGGCGCTGCCGGACGCGCGCGACGGGCTGAAGCCGGTGCATCGGCGCATTCTCTACGGCATGCAGATCCTGCGGCTGGACCCCGGCACGCCGTTCAAGAAAAGCGCGAAGATCGTCGGCGACGTGATGGGTTCGTTCCATCCCCACGGGGACCAGGCGATCTATGACGCCCTGGTGCGCCTCGCGCAGGATTTCGCCTCGCGTTATCCGCTGGTGGACGGGCAGGGCAACTTCGGCAACATCGACGGCGATTCGGCGGCCGCCTACCGCTACACCGAGGCGCGCATGACGGACGTCGCGCGCCTGCTGCTGGAGGGGATCGACGAGGATTCGATCGACTTCCGCGACAATTACTCAGGCGACCAGCAGGAGCCCATCGTGCTCCCGGCCGCCTTCCCGAACCTGCTCGCCAACGGCTCGCAGGGCATCGCGGTGGGCATGGCGACCTCCATTCCCCCGCACAACGTGGCGGAGCTGTGCGACGCTGCGCTGTACCTGGTCACCCATCCGCAGGCGACCACCGAGCAATTGCTGGCCTTCGTGCCCGGCCCGGACTTTCCCACGGGCGGAATCATCGTCGATACGCCGGAGACGATCCAGGAGGCCTATCGCACCGGACGCGGCTCGTTCCGCGTGCGGGCGCGCTGGAGCCGCGAGGAATCCGCGCGCGGCATGTGGGTCGCGGTCGTCACCGAGATTCCCTATGGGGTGCAGAAGAGCCGGCTGATCGAGAAGCTGGCCGAGCTGGTTGACGACAAGAAGCTGCCGCTGGTGGCCGAAGTGCGCGACGAATCGGCGGAGGACGTGCGGGTCGTCATCGAGCCGCGCGCCCGCAACGTCGATCCCGCGATGATGATGGAATCCGTGTTCCGCCTGTCGGAGCTGGAGAACCGCTTTCCGCTCAACATGAACGTGCTGGTGGACGGCGTCGTGCCGCGCGTCGTGGCGCTGCACGAGGCGCTGAAGCAATGGCTGGACCACCGTCGCGTGGTGCTTGTGCGGCGCTCGAAGTTCCGGCTGAAGCAGATCGAGCACCGGCTCGAAGTGCTGGCCGGCATGCTCATCGTCTTCCTGCATCTGGACGAGGTGATCCGCATCATCCGCGAGGAGGACGAGCCGAAGGACGCGTTGAAGGCGCGCTTCGCGCTCTCTGACGTGCAGGCGAACTACATTCTCGACACCCGCCTGCGGGCGCTGCGCCGCATCGAGGAAATGCAGTTGCGCACGGAGCATGACGGGCTGGTGGCTGAGAAGACCGGCCTTGAGGACCTGGTCGCCGACGAGGCGAAGCAGTGGAAGACCATTCAGGCCCAGATCCGCGACATCAAGAAGAAGTTCCCGGCCGACAAGGGGGTCGGCAAGCGCCGCACGACGTTCGAACTGGCGCCCCACGGGGCTGATTTCGATCTCTCCGAGGCGATGATCGAGCGCGAGCCGATCACCGTGCTGGTCAGCCGCAAGGGCTGGATCCGCGCCGTGAAGGGGCATCAGGCGGACGTGTCGGGCGTGGCGTTCAAGGGCGACGATTCGCTGCTGATATCGCTGCACGCCGAGACCACCTCGAAGCTTCTGCTGGTGGCCACGAACGGACGGGTGTTCACCCTGGAGGGCTCCAAACTGCCCGGCGGGCGCGGTTTCGGCGAGCCGGTGCGGTTGATGGCGGACCTCGACGAGGGCGCGGACGTGTTCACCATGTTCGTCTACCGGCCGGGCGCGAAAATGCTGGTCGTGTCCTACGACGGGCGCGGCTTCGTGGCGCCGCAGGACGAGATGGTCGGCGGCACCCGCAAGGGCAAGGGCCTGCTGAGCGTGGACGCCGGGGGGCGCGTCGCGGTGATCGTCCCTGCGGACGGCGACCACGTTGCGACCATCGGCGAGAACCGCAAGCTGCTGGCGTTCCCGCTCGACCAGGTTCCCGAAATGGCGCGCGGCAAGGGCGTTCGCCTGCAACGCTACAAGGACGGCGGCTTGTCGGACGCCCGCGTCTTCAAGCTGGCCGACGGCCTCACCTGGCAGGACAGCGCCGGCCGCAATTTCGCGCTCGGCGGCGCGGAGCTGAAGGAGTGGATCGGCGCCAGGGCGGAAGCGGGCAGGTTGCCGCCCAAGGGGTTCCCGAAGAACAACAAGTTCTGATCGGCCGCCTCCTTCTCCCGCGCGCGGGAGAAGGGTACGTGCGGATTGATGGAGCCTGACCGCTCTCGCCGCTACCCCTCCACCCGCTCCCAGCCGTCCATGCCGAGCCGCTCCTGCGGCAGGAAGCGCGCCTTGTAGGCCATCTTGCGGGAGCCCTCGACCCAGTAGCCGAGATAAAGATGCGGCAGGCCGAGCTTCCGGGCGCGGGCGATGTGGTCGAGAATCATGAAGGTGCCGAGCGAGCGGTCCGTCTCGTCGGGCTCGTAGAACGAGTAGACCATGGATAGCCCGTCGGCGAGCACGTCGGTCAGGCAGACGGCGAGCAGCGGGCCGGCGCCGCGGCCGTTGATGGCCGTGTCCGGGCCCCGGCGGCGGTATTCCACCACGCGCGTGTCCACGTGGCTGTCTTCGATCATCATCGTGTAGTCGAGCACGTTCATGTCCGCCATGCCGCCGTCCGAATGGCGGCGGTCGAGGTAGTGGCGGAACAGGGAGTATTGCTCCGAGGTGGGGCGCGCCGGCAGGGCGGCGCCCACGAGGTCCTCGTTGCGCTCCATCACGCGGCGCATGTTGCGCGTCATGGCGAAGTCGTCGACCACCACGCGCACGGACACGCAGGCGCGGCACTCCTCGCAGGCGGGGCGGTAGGCGATGGTTTGCGAGCGGCGGAAGCCGCTCTCGGTCAGCGTGTTGTTGAGCGTCGCGGCGCGGCGCCCGATCAGGTGCGTGAACACCTTGCGCTCCTCGCGGCCCGGCAGGTACGGGCAGGGCGAGGGAGAAGTCAGGTAAAACTGCGGCGCGTCGCGCGGTTCGCTCGTCACGCTTCCAATTCTCCCGTCTCAGGACCGCGCATCGCGGTAGCGTATCACCGCCGCGGCGCGCAGGGGAAGCGCCTCAGAACTGGCGGCGCGTGACGACGACGCCGGCGAGCATGTCGTGCAGGCAGCGCTTGTTGCGCGCCACCAGCGCCACCGCGAGCACGATGGGGCTCAGTATGGTCCAGCTCAGATAGAACAGCACCGCGTGCGCGGCCGCGTTGATGAACGGCGTGCGGCCGCCGTCGGTCAGGCGCATCTCGAGGTCCATCAGCCGCATGCCGGGCGTCGCGTGGCGCCAGCCCGAAATGGTGAGGCCGTTGTAGAACAGCGCCACGGCCGGAAACAGCGGCGGAATCAGCAGCCAGGTGAGGCCGAAGGTCACCACGCCCAGCACGCTGAGCACGATGAACAGCAATCCCACGATGATCGAGACGAAGATGAGGTCGAACCCCACGGCCACGATGCGGCGCGTGCGCACGCCGTCCAGCGCGCGGGCGGGCAGGTCGGGCGACGAAACGGGCGTGTAGGCGGGGCTGTTGGTCATGCGGCGCGCTCCTGCCCCGGATACGCCCGGGGCGAGGATGAATGTGGGGACCGGCGGGGGGCGCTGCAAGTGGAGCGGGGCGTCCGCCTTGAAGGGCCATAGTCCCGCAAAGCCCGAACGGGCGCGCGTCAAGCATTGCGCCAGAGTTCGCAACGGCCCACATTAGGCGGGCTGGCGACCCCGCGACCCGGAGTGCCCATGTCCGTGCCGAACACGACTCCCGCGCCTGCAGCCGCAACGTTGCCGTGGTCGCTGACCGTCGGCCATCTTGGCGGCACGGCGGTGCGCATTCACATCACCTTCCTGTTGCTGCTCGCGTGGATCGGCTACGCGGCCTGGCGAACCGGCGGGGCGGACGCGGCGTGGAGCGGCGTGGCGTTCATGCTGCTGCTGTTCGCCTGCGTGCTGGCCCACGAGTTCGGACACATCCTCATGGCGCGGCGCTTCGGCATCCAGACGCCCGACGTCGTGCTGCTGCCCATCGGCGGCGTGGCCTCGCTGGAGCGCATGCCGGAGCGGCCCGGCGAACAGCTTGCGGTCGCGGTCGCGGGCCCGGCGGTCAACGTCGTCATCGCCGCCGTGCTGCTGATCTATCTCAACGCCACGTCGGACACGACGGCGGTTTCCGAGGGGCTGAGCCGGGTGGAGGACCCCAACGTCAGCCTGCTGGCCCGGCTGGCCAGCGCCAACATCTTTCTGGTGGCGTTCAACATGCTTCCGGCGTTTCCCATGGACGGCGGGCGCGTGCTGAACGCGCTGCTCGCCATGCGCATGGAAAAGCGGCGGGCCATGCAGATCTCCGCCCGCATCGGCCAGATGATGGCGCTGGCGTTCGGCTTCGCGGGCCTGCTCTGGGGCCACCCGCTGCTCATCTTCATCGCGATCTTCGTCTACATGGCCGCCGCCGCCGAAGCGCAGTCCAGCGTGATCGAGGAGGTGACGAGCAACCTGTCGGTCGCCGACGCCATGGAGACCCGCTTCGTCACCATCCCCATGTCGGCCAGCCTTGCGGAGGCGGTGGACGTGCTGCTGGCGACCGCGCAGCACGAGTTCCCGGTGGTGGACGGCTTCGCCAAGCCCATCGGGCTCCTGACCCGCGAAGGGCTCATCAACGCGCTGCGCGCGACCGGCCCGTCCGCCCCTGTCGCCGATGCGCTGCAGGCGCCCGCGCCCAGCGTGCGCCGGGCGGACGCGCTCGACTTCGGCGTGCGCGAAATGACGCGCCTTGGCGCGCCGGCGATCAGCGTGGTGGACGAGGGCGGGGCCATCGTGGGGCTGCTCACCATGCAGAACATCGCCGAGATGATGATGGTGCGCGCCGCGCGGCCGGAGTGGACGTTCAAGCGCGGGTGAGCGGCGCCGGAACGCTGGGCTGTCTTCGGTCGAGGGGGCCGGGCGCCGGGAGGCGCGTGGTGTGAGATCCCCCGCGCAACGGATCGCCCGCCCGGGCGTTGTCGCTCCAACTGGAGCACCGCACCCATGCGTTTTCTTATCGGCCTGATCTTTGGCGTGATCCTCACCATCGGCGGCGCGTACGTCGTCGACCAGCGCCGGATGGTGCAGGGCGGTTCGGACGGTCCGCTGGTGAACTGGGACCGCGTGGACCGCACCTGGGGCGAGTTGCGTCAGGGCGCGCGAGAGCAGTTCAGGCGGATCACCGACGGGGCGTGAGGGACCTCAGGCGCTTTTGGCCAGCTTCTCCGCCACGAAGGGCGCGAAATAGGTCAGCACGCCGTCGCAGCCCGCGCGCTTGAAGGCGATCAGGCTTTCCAGCATCGCCTTCTCGTGGTCCAGCCAGCCGCGCTCCACGGCGGCCATGATCATCGAGTACTCCCCCGACACCTGGTAGGCGAAGGTGGGCGCGCCGAACGTGTCCTTCACGCGCCGGCAGATGTCGAGGTACGGCATGCCGGGCTTCACCATCACCATGTCGGCGCCTTGCTCGAGATCGAGCCGCACCTCGCGAAGGGCCTCGTCGGAATTGCCCGGGTCCATCTGGTAGGTGCGCTTGTCGCCGCGCAGCAGGCCGCCGGAGCCGACCGCGTCCCGGAAGGGGCCGTAGAACGCGGAGGCGTATTTGGCCGCATAGGCCATGATCTGCACGTGCTCGAAGCCCTCGTGGTCCAGCGCGGCCCGGATGGCGCCGATGCGTCCGTCCATCATGTCCGAGGGGGCGATGATGTCGCAGCCGGCGCGCGCCTGGTTCAGCGCCTGCCCCACGAGGGCCTGCACGGTCTCGTCGTTGAGGATCTCCTCGCCGCGCATCAGGCCGTCGTGTCCATGGCTCGTGTAGGGGTCGAGCGCCACGTCCGTCATGAGGCCGATGCCGGGCGCATGTTTGCTGATCGCCCGGCAGGCGCGCGCCACAAGGTTGTTCTCGTTCTGCGCCTCGGAGCCCGTCTCGTCGCGCAGGGCGGGATCGGTGTTGGGAAACAACGCGAGGGCCGGGATGCCGAGCGCCTGCGCGTGCGCGGCGGCGCGCACGGCCTCGTCCACGCTCATCCGCTCCACCAGCGGCATGGAGCCCACCGGCTCCCGGCGCTTCTCGCCCTCGATGATGAAGATCGGCCAGATGAGATCGCCCGTGGTGAGCACGTTTTCGCGCACCAGCCGGCGCGTCCAGTCCGTGCGGCGCAGCCGCCGGGGGCGATGGGTGAGGTCGAGGCCCGCCATGTCAGCATCTCCTGTCTGTGGCGCGCCTTCTAGCATGGGGCGGGCGGCCCCGGGAGGGGCGGCGAGCGCGGCCACGGCCCGCATTGACCGCTTGGTGCGCTTGGCCTACGTCCGTCCCCATGGTCTTGCGTCACGCCGCCACCCGCACAGAGAACGACCCGGAAGTGATCCACGTCGGCGCGGAGGCCGAGCGCAAGCGTCGCGCCGCCACCCGCTGGGGCATGCTGCTTGTCGTCTTCATGCGCGGCATGGCCCTGCTGTGGATGCTGTTCGGCGTCGCGCAATGGATCAACATCCTTTGGAGCGGGCCGGTCCCCTTCGACGCGCTGCCCATGCAGGCGGCGGTGGCGATCGCGTTCTTCGCCGTGGCCGATCTGGTGGCGGCCGTGGGCCTGTGGCTCGCCGCGCCCTGGGGCGGGGTGCTGTGGCTGGGGACGGCCGCGGGCGAGGCGCTGGCGACCGTTCTGCTGCCCGCCTACTTCTCCGGCGGGGTGCTGATGCTGGGCCTCTACATCGCCCTCATAGCCATGTATTTCGTCCTCACCTGGCAGGCCGCGCAGGAGCGCGAACGGCCCTGACGGGAGACCCGCGGGGCTAAATCCTAACGCGTTTTTCATCAACAATTACAGGCATCTGTTCACCTTCGATTCAGCCCTCGAGGTAAACGCCGGATTCACCCAGTTATTTAAACTCGCCTTTATTCGCCGCCCCCTATGTTCACCTCACGAACGGCCGCAGAGCCGCCAGGCGAACAGACAGACAGAACGACGGGGTTGACGATGAACACGATGCTCAAGACGGAAGCCAACCAGGCTCGCACGGAACGGACCGAAGGCGTGCGCCCGGTGTATCTGGAAGCCCTCACGCTGGTCGAGCGCCTGCACCGCCGCCTGCTCGACGTCATCAAGGACGAGTTCGACCGTCGCGGCCGCAGCGACATCAACGCCGTCCAGGCGCTGCTGCTGCACAACATCGCCGACAAGGAGCTGACCGCCGGCGAGCTCCGCACCCGGGGCTACTACCTCGGCTCCAACGTCTCCTACAACGTCAAGAAGCTGGTCGAGATGGGCTACCTGCACCACGCCCGCTCGCGCGTCGACCGCCGCTCGGTCCGCATCAGCCTCACCGAGAAGGGGAAGGCCATCCACGCCATCGTGGGCGGGCTCTACGAAAAGCACGTGTCGACGGTCGAGCAGATCGGCGGCATCGCCTGCGAGGATTTCGAGCGCATGAACCAGGCGCTCTCGCGTCTCGAGCGCTTCTGGACCGACCAGATCCGCTATCGCCTGTAAGAGACTCGTCTCCCCAACGCCCCTCGAAAGTCGCAGCGTCCCCGGAGCCTTTCCGGGGACGCTTTCGTTTGTGGCGGGCGCCCGCGCGGTTCGCGGCGAGGAGAGAAAATTCTTGCGCGGGCGCGCCAGACTGCTTAAGTTCAAGCTATAAAATTGATTTCAAACGGATTTTGTTATGAGCTCCCTCGTCAAGAGCCTGCTGGCGTCCCTCAAGCGCGAGGGCCCGCTGAGCACGGTGGCCAAGATCGCCCGTTACCCGGCGGTCATGCTCGACCTCAAGCGCAGGCGCGCCATGTTTGCGCGCGAGCTTGGGTCGCACGCCTCCGCCGAGGGAATCTTCACGTCGATCTACGCGAACGGGCTGTGGGGGGCGGCCGAGAGCGTCAGCGGCGTCGGCTCCACCCTGAAGGCGACCGAGACGCTCCGCGCCAATCTGCCTTCGCTCATCAGGCAGTTTTCCATCCGCACCGTGTTCGACGCGCCCTGCGGCGACATGAACTGGATGAAGCTGATTCTGCCCGAACTCGGTGTCCGCTACATCGGCGGCGACATCGTCCAGGCGCTCATCGATGAAAACGCCGCCCGGTATGGCGGGCTGGACACGACGTTCGTCCGCATCGACCTGATCACGGATCCGTTCCCGGCCGCGGACCTGATGATCTGCCGCGATTGCCTGTTCCACCTGTCCTATGCGGACACGCGGGCGACGCTTGAGAACTTCGTCGCCGCAGGCATTCCGTATCTTCTGACAACGAATTACGCGAACCCCGGGGGCGCGGCGAACCGCGATATCGCGACGGGGGATTTTCGCCCTATCTATCTCTTTGAATGTCCGTATTTCTTTCCCCGGGATCCGCTGCTCAGCATCGACGACTGGACGCCGCCCGCGCAGGAGCGTCAGATGTCGCTCTGGAGCCGCGCGCAGATCGTCGCGGCCCTGGCGGAATTTGGAAAGCACGGCGCCGGGGCGCGGGCAGAGGCGGGCGCGGAGCGCGCGCCCGGGCGCCCTCACGTCACCGTGATCGCTTGACCGCCACAAAACGGCCCGAGTGTTCGTTCCTTTTTAACCACGCGCATGGTACCCGGACGTTCTGGGTCCGCCTTCTCCGGGGGCTGTGACGAGCGGCGTGGCTGGCGCGGTTGAGCGCCGCCGGGTTGTCGCCTCGCAATCCCCCGGACCAAAGCGTGCGATTTTTAGCGGTCCGGCGCCTCGATGGCGCGGGCTGTGATCGTGGGAACAGACTGGAGCAGGTCGTGAACGCATTTTCCAAGCCGATGTCGCGCAGATCTTTCGCCCGCGGGCTGGCGCTGGGTTTCGCCGGCGCCGCATCGGCCCCGAGCATCGCCGGGGCGCAGGAATTGTTCGGGACGCAAGCAGAGTGGGTACAGCGCTACGACGGCGACGGCCGCATGCGCGTGGCCCGCGCCGTCACCCCGCTGCTCTCGGGCCAGACGGTCGCCACCACCGAGCGCGCCATTGAGACGTACCGCCGTATGGCCAGCTCCGGCGGCTGGCAGTCCGTTCCCGCCGGCCAGACCCTGAAGCTGGGCGTACGCGGCCCCGCCGTCACCGCCCTGCGCCAGCGCCTCATCTACACCGGCGACCTCGATCAGGACGCCGACGGCTCGCCCGTCTTCGATTCGTTCGTAGAGTCCGGCGTGCGCCGCTTCCAGACGCGCCACGGCCTCAACGCGACCGGCATCGTTTCCAAGCAGACCTTCCAGGCCCTGAACGTGCCTGCGACAGAGCGCCTGCGCCAGTTGGAGGTGAACCTCGTTCGCCTGCGCGCCTTCTCGGGCAATCTGGGCCAGCGCCACGTCACCATGAACATCCCGGCCGCCGCCATCGAGACGGTCGAGAACGGCCAGATCATCACCCACCACACGGCGGGCGTCGGCAAGATCGACCGCCAGTCCCCGGTGATGCAGGCGCGCGCGCTGAGCGTGAACTTCAACCCCTTCTGGACCGTCCCTGCCTCGATCATCCGCAAGGACCTGATCCCCAAGATGCAGCAGGACGCCAACTACCTGACCGAGAACAAGATCCGGATATTCAACAAGGCCGGCCAGGAGTTGCAGCCCACCCAGGTCAACTGGAATTCGATGGAAGCCACGAACTACATGTTCCGCCAGGATCCAGGCGGCGACGTGAACTCGCTGGGCTTCGTGCGCATCGACATCGCCAATCCGCACGGCGTCTACATGCACGACACGCCCGCCAAGGGCATTTTCGGCGACGATTTCCGCTTCGTCTCCTCGGGCTGCGTGCGCGTGCAAAACGTGCGTGATTACGTCGCATGGCTCCTCAAGGAGCAGCCCGGCTGGGACCGCGACCGCATCGACGAGACGATCCGCTCCGGCCAGCGCGTGGACGTGAAGATCACCCCCTCGGTGAACGTCTACTGGGTCTACGTGACCGCGTGGGCGAGCGACGACGTGGTGCAGTTCCGCGAGGACATCTATCGCCGCGACGGCTTCGGGGGCGGCGCGGTGGCGGACGCTTCGGCGGCCGCAGGCGGCGCCCGCCCGGACGAGGACATGCTGCCGCCCCTGCGGTAAGCGCGCATTCATCGCCGGCACGACCAGGGGGGCGCATCGCGCCTCCCTTTTTCGTTGGGGCTCCTGCGCACGGCGGAGGGGAGGGCGGCCGCCCTCCGCGCAAGCGCGGCTGCGCGCCAGCGACGCACCTCAACGGCTCCCTTTTTCTGGACGCGGGCGCGCGCAAGTTCTATGTGCAGTCTCGGTTTCCGTCGCGAATCCGCGCCGCCAGCGCGAAAATCCAGAGACCATGATGACCCAGTCCAGTTCAGCCGCTGCTGCGGCCACCTCGAATTCATTCTTTTCCGCAGGCCTCGCCGATGCGGACCCGGAGATCGCGCGCGCCATTGAACTCGAACTCGGTCGCCAGCGCGACGAGATCGAGCTGATCGCCTCCGAGAACATCGTGTCCCGCGCCGTGCTCGAAGCGCAGGGCTCGGTGATGACGAACAAGTACGCGGAAGGCTATCCGGGCCGCCGCTACTACGGCGGCTGCCAGTTCGTCGACATCGCCGAGACCCTCGCGATCACTCGCGTAACGCAGCTTTTCGGCTGCAAGTTCGCCAATGTGCAGCCCAATTCCGGCAGCCAGGCCAACCAGGCGGTGTTCCTCGCGCTGTTGCAGCCGGGCGACGTGTTCATGGGGCTGGACCTTGCGGCCGGCGGCCATCTCACCCACGGCTCCCCGGTCAACATGTCCGGCAAGTGGTTCAAGCCCGTGTCGTACGGGGTGGACCCCAAGACCCATCGCATCGACATGGACGCCGTCGAGGCGGCGGCGCGCGAGCATAAGCCCAAGCTGATCATCGCGGGCGGCTCGGCCTATTCGCGTTACTGGGATTTCGCGCGTTTCCGCGAGATCGCGGACTCCGTGGGGGCCTATTTCCTCGTGGACATGGCGCATTTCGCCGGTCTCGTGGCGGGCGGCGCGCATCCCTCGCCGTTCCCCCACGCGCATGTCGTGACCTCGACGACCCACAAGACCCTGCGCGGACCGCGCGGCGGCCTTATCCTCACCAACGAGGAAGACCTCGCCAAGAAGCTCAACTCGGCCATCTTCCCCGGCCTGCAGGGCGGTCCGTTGATGCACGTGATCGCCGCCAAGGCGGTGGCGTTCGGCGAAGCGCTGCGTCCCGACTTCAAGACCTACGCGGCCCAGATCGTCGAGAACGCCCGGGCGCTTGCGGGCTCGTTGTCCGAGAAGGGCTACGACCTCGTGACCGGGGGCACGGACAACCACCTGATGCTGGTGGACCTGCGCAGCAAGAAGGTGACCGGCAAGGCCGCCGAGGCCGCCCTCGGGCGCGCCCACATCACCTGCAACAAGAACGGCATTCCGTTCGACCCCGAAAAGCCGTTCGTGACCTCGGGCGTTCGCCTTGGCGCGCCGGCCGCGACCTCGCGCGGCTTCGGCGTGGCCGAGTTCCGCCAGGTGGGCGAACTGGTCGCCCAGACGCTGGACGGCCTCGCGGCCCATGGCGAAGAGGGCAATTCCAGCGTGGAGGCCGCCGTCAAGGCGCGCGTCTCGGAGTTGACGCGCCGCTTCCCAATCTACTAGGGCTGCGTAGCGCCAGCTCAGGCGTTCGACACTGGCTTGCCCGGCGCGCCCGGACGCGCCATCCTTGCCTCCGCGCCGGTCCAACGCCCGGCGCCGGCCGTACTCACGCCATCATGGCCGCCCGCCTTTCGGGCAGGCCACCGGAACGACAAAAATGCGCTGTCCCTATTGCGGCAGTCTCGACACACAGGTGAAGGATTCGCGCCCCACGGAGGACGCGTCCGCGATCCGTCGCAGGCGCATCTGTTCGGGCTGCGCGGGCCGTTTCACCACGTTCGAGCGCGTGCAATTGCGCGAGCTGATGGTCGTGAAGCGCTCCGGCCGCCGCACGCCGTTCGACCGGGACAAGCTGGCCCGCTCGTTCGAGATCGCGCTGCGCAAGCGGCCCGTGGATTCGGACCGCATCGAGCGCATGGTGACGGGCATCGTCCGCCAGCTTGAAAGCCAGGGCGACAGCGACATCCCCAGCGAGCGCATCGGCGAACTGGTGATGGAGGGGCTCAAGTCCCTCGACAGCGTGGCGTACGTGCGCTTTGCGTCCGTCTACCGCAACTTCCGCGAAGCGCGCGATTTTGAAACCCTGATCGACGAACTCAACGAAGCGCCTGGCAAGAGCGCTCCGGGGTCCGCGCCGGAGCCGGCGGAAGGCTCATGAGCGTCGCGTCCCTCAGGCAGCCAGCGCCTCTCATCGCAGCCGCGACCGACGACGAGCGCCTGATGGGCGCCGCCATCGCGCTGGGCCGTCGCGGACTGGGCGTCACCGCGCCCAATCCCGCCGTGGGCGCGCTGGTGGTGCGCGAGGGCGTCATCGTCGCGCGCGGAGCGACGCGGCCGGGCGGACGCCCGCACGCAGAAACCGAGGCCCTGCTGGCGGCCGGCGAAGCGGCGCGCGGCGCCACGCTTTACGTCAGCCTCGAGCCATGCAGCCATTTTGGCCGCACGCCCCCGTGCGCGCAGGCCATCGTGCAGGCGGGAATCGCCCGGGTGGTCTCGGCGCTGGAAGATCCTGATCCGCGCGTCGCCGGCCGGGGGCACCGCATGCTCACGGACGCGGGCGTGTCGCTGACGGCGGGCGTCTGCGCCCCCGAGGCGCGGCGCGCCAACCTCGGCCATATCATGCGCGTGACGGCCCAGCGGCCGATGGTGACGTTGAAGCTGGCCGAAACCGCCGATGGATACGCCGCCGGCGGGGAGCACGATCCGCGCCTCCAGATCACCGGGCTGGCGGCGAACAATCGCGTGCAGATGATGCGCGCCCTGCACGACGCCATCATGGTGGGCGTCGGAACCGCGCTCGCGGACGATCCGCTCATCACCGTCCGTCTGCCCGGGCTCGAAGGCCGCAAGCCACTGCGCGTGGTGCTCGACACCCATCTGCGGTCGCCCTTGCGCTCGCGGCTCGTGGCGACCGCGCGCGAGACGCCGCTTCTCGTCATCGCCGGCCCGGCGGCGAGCGCGCAGGCGCAGTCGGCGCTCGAGGCTGCGGGCGTCAGCGTCGAGCGGTGCGCCGTTGGGGCCGACCACGAGCTTGATCTTGCGGCGGCGCTGCGGCTGCTGGGGGAACGCGGGGTGACGCGGGTGTTCAGCGAAGGCGGACCTACGGTCGCCGCGCGCCTGATCGCGCAGGGGCTGGCGGACGAGGTCGTCGTGTTCACCAGCCCGCGCCCGCTGGCGCGCAGCGGCGTGCCTGCGCTCTCGCCCGCCGCCCGGGCCGGACTCGAAGAGCCCGGCCGCTATCGTGCGGCCGAGGACGTGCGCGCGGGCGCGGACCGCCTGCGCCGCTGGGAGAGGGTGTTCTAGGCCATGTTTACGGGAATCGTGACGGACGTCGGCGTGGTGCGCTCCATCGAGACGCGGGGCGAACTGAAGCGGGTGCGCATCGCGTGCTCGTACGACGTGGCCGGCGTCGACATGGGCGCGTCCATCGCCTGCGGGGGCCCGTGCCTCACGGTCGTCGATAAGGGGGTCGAGGACGGCGCCAACTGGTTCGAGATCGACGCGGCCGCAGAGACGCTTGCGCTCACGACGGTGGGAAATTGGGCGGTCGGCGGGCGCGTCAACCTTGAGCGCGCGCTGCGCATCGGCGACGAACTGGGCGGCCACATCGTCACGGGCCACGTGGACGGGCTGGCGACCATTCTCGACATCCGCGCCTTCGACGGCATGGCGCGCTTTGAAATCCGCGCGCCCCGCGCCTTGTCCCGCTTCATCGCCGCCAAGGGGTCGGTGTGCCTCGACGGCACGTCGCTGACCGTGAACACGGTCGAAGGCGACGTGTTTTCCGTGCTGCTCATCCCCCACACGCTCAGCGTCACCACATGGGGCGAGCGCAAGGCGGGCGATCCGCTCAATCTCGAAATCGACCTGATGGCGCGCTATGCGGCGCGTCTCGTTGAGGCGCGCGAGCAGACGGGCGCCTGATCTTATTGGGCATTGCGCCTTGCGTACGGCGGCCCCGCTCTTTATTGAACGTGGCCTGTCCCTTGGACAGGTCGCCCACATCTCCTATCGGAAATTCAGTTCATGGCCGAACCGCGCCGCGTCCTCGCACCTTTGCCGCCCGTTGGGGGCGCCCGCTTCCTGGTGGTCGAGGCGCGCTATTACGATGGGATCGGCGACATGCTGCTGGCCGGAGCGCGCCGGGCTCTTGAAGCCGCAGGGGCGACGGTCGAGGTCGTGAACGTGCCGGGCGCGCTGGAAATTCCCGCCGCCGTGCGCATGCTCATGCAGGGCGGCGCTTACGCCGGCGCCGTCGCGCTGGGCTGCGTCATTCGCGGCGAGACCTACCATTTCGAGATCGTGGCGGGCGAAAGCTCGCGCGCGCTGATGGACCTCACGGTCGACCACATGCTGCCCATCGGCAACGGGATCCTCACCGTCGAGAACGAGCAGCAGGCCGTCGTGCGCGCCGATCCGCAGCAGGGCGACAAGGGCGGAGACGCCGCCCGCGCCGCGATCACGCTCTATCATCTTCGTCAGCGCGCGGGGCTTGTCTGATGGGCAAGGAACACCGCGCCGCCGCACGCCTCGCCGCCGTGCAGGCGCTCTACCAGATGGAAGTCGCCGCCAAGGGCATCAACGAAATCCTCGCGGAGTTCGAGACGCACTGGATCGGCGGCGAGATCGAGGGCGTGCAGTACGAGCACGCGGACGTGGAGTTCTTCCGCGAGGTTCTGCGCGGCGTGCTGGAAGACCAGGTCGCCATCGACCGCGAGACGGACGCCGCCCTGCAACACGGCTGGCCCCTGCGTCGCGTGGAAGCGGTGATGCGCGCCGTGCTGCGCGCGGGCGTGTACGAACTGCGCCAGCGCCGCGACGTGCCCGCCCGCGTGGTCATCACCGAATACGTGGACGTTGCGGCCGCCTTCCTGGGCAAGGAGGAAGTGGGCATGATCAACGCCGTGCTGGACCGGCTGGCGCGCAAGCTGCGCGAGCGCGAGTTCACCCAGCGGCCATAAACGGAAGGGGCGGGCGCTTTGATTTTCTCACCCCGCTTTGTTTTCTGTGCGCCTGCTTCTCTGGCGCTTCAGCCGCTTCCTGATTGCAATTCCAGTTTCCACTTCCCCGGACGCGAAGCGGTCCGGGGTCCAGGGGCAAACGCGCGCATCCTGCGGCTCTGGATCCCGGATCGGGCTCCGCCCGTCCGGGAAAGTGGGAGAGGTGGCGGGCGTCACTTCGCAGGCCTAGGCGCTTCTGCCGCTCCCCCAACGCGATTCCAGTTTCCACTTCCCCGGACGCGAAGCGGTCCGGGGCCCAGGGGCAAACGCGCGCATCCTGCGGCTCTGGATCCCGCATCGGGCTCCGCCCGTCCGGGAAAGTGGGAGTGGTGGCGGGCGTCATTTCGCAGGCCTAGGCGCTTCTGCCGCTTCCGCAACGCAATTCCAGTTTCCACTTCCCCGGACGCGAAGCGATCCGGGGTCCAGGAGCAAACGCGCGCATCCAGTGGCTCTGGATCCTGGATCAGGCTTCGCCCGTCCGGGAAAGTGGGAGAGGGCGCTCTTGCTTGCAGAAATATCGGTGAGTGCGGCCCATGAGTGAGCCGGCGTCCGAAGACGATCTCATCGCCACGATCTTCGCGCCCATCGCGGGGCCGGGCGCGCTTGGCCTGCGCGACGACGTGGCGTGCTTCACGCCGCCGCCAGGGTGCGATCTCATCGTCACCAACGACGCGCTGGTGGCGGGCGTGCATTTTCTGCCGGACGATCCGCCCGCGAGCATCGCCCGCAAGGCCCTGCGGGTGAACGTGTCCGACGTGGTGGCGAAAGGCGCTGAGCCGCAGGGGTTCCTGCTTGCGGCCGCCTTGCCGGCCCATATCGACATGGCTTGGCTGAGGGCGTTCGCCCAAGCGCTGGGCGAGGACGCGCGCGCCTATGGGTGCCCGCTGCTGGGCGGCGACACCGTGCGCACGCCCGGGCCCATGACGTTGTCGATCACCGCGCTCGGCGCCGTTCCCACGGGGCGCATGGCGGCCCGCACGGGCGCGCGCGCAGGCGACGCCATCTATGTCAGCGGGTCGATCGGTGACGGCGCCATCGGGCTTCATGCGCGGCTCGGGACCGCCCCGTGGGCGGCGCGACTTGGCCCTGCGAGCCGGGCCTATCTTGAAGATCGCTATCTCACGCCGCAGCCGCGTTTCGCGCTCCGGCATGCCGTGCGCGACCATGCCCATGGCTCCATGGACGTGTCGGACGGGCTCGTGGGAGACCTCGCCAAGATGATGCGCGCGTCAGGCGCGGGAGCGCGCGTCGAGCTTGCCCGCGCGCCTCTTTCGGCTCCCGCCCGCGAGGCGATAGCGCTGGACGACGGATTGTTCGAGACCGCCATGACGGGCGGGGACGATTATGAAATCCTCTGCACCGTTGCGGGCGGGGACGCGCCCGCCTTCGAGGCTGCGGCGCTCAGCGCGGGCGTGCAGGTGACGCGCATCGGCGAGGTCACGGAGGCGGGCGGCGGGATCGTGTTCCTGGGCCGCGACGGCGCCGAACAGGCGTTCAGGCGCCCGTCCTACAGCCACTTCTGACGCATCAGGAAAACAGCGCCCGCAACTGGGCGGCGGCGGCGCGCGGATCGTCCGCGCCCACGATGCCGGACACGATGGCGAGCCCGTCCGCGCCGGCCGCCAGCACGGGGGCGGAATTGCCGGCCTTCAATCCGCCGATCGCCATAACGGGCCGGTCCGTCATGGCGCGCAGCGTGCGAAAGCCCTCCACGCCAAGGGGCGTCGAGGCGTTCGGCTTGGTGTGTTGCAGGTACAGCGGCCCCACGCCGAGATAGTCCGTCCGGCCCGCGTCCTCGCGCCGCATCTGCTCGGCGCTGGTGATCGACAAGCCGACGATGCGTCTGGGGCCCAGCAGGGCGCGCACCTGCGCGACGGGCATGTCCGTCTGGCCCACGTGCACGCCGTCCGCGTCCACCGCGAGCGCAATATCCACCCGGTCGTTGACGACCAGCGGCACGCCCAGCGGCGTCAGCAGCGCCTTCAGGGCGCGCGCTTCTTCGAGAAATTCCCGCGTGGTGGCGGTCTTCTCGCGCAATTGCACCATGGTGACGCCGCCCGCGACGGCCTGGGCGACGATGTCGACCAGCGCGCGGCCGCGGCCCACGTCGCGGTCCGTCACGAGGCACAGGCGATAGACGGCGGGATCGAAGCTCATGAGGTCACACGCAGGGTCTTGAGGATGTCGGCCGGCTGGATGGCGTCCAGCATGTCGATGAAGGCGACGCGGAAGGACCCGGGGCCTTTGGCCTGCGCGGCCGCAAGTTCGCCTGCGACGCCATAAAGCGCAGTGGCCGCGAGGGCTGCGTCGAAGGGCGTGGGCGCCACGGCGAGGTACGCGCCCATGACGGACGACATGGAGCAGCCGAGCGCCGTCACGCGCGGCATGACCGCCGCGCCGTTGGAGATGCGCACCAAGGTCGTTCCGTCCGTCACGACGTCCGTCGCCCCGGTGGCGACCACTGTGCAGAAGCAATGGCGCGCCAGCTTTTCGGCGAGCGCGGCCGCCTCGTCCGCCCCATGGGCGCTGTCGACTCCGCGCGGGACGGCGGCGTTTTCCGTGAGGCCTGCGGCGCGCGCGACGGCGATGATCTCGGAAGCGTTGCCGCGGACGATGGCAGGCCTGTGCCGCAGCAGCCGCTGGATCACGTCGTCCCGGAAGGTCAGCACCCCGGCGGCGACGGGGTCGAGCAGCCACGGGGTGCCGTGCAGGCGCGCCGTCGTGGCGGCGTGCTCCATGCTGCGGGCGGCCTGCGCCGAGAGAGTGCCGACGTTGACCACCAGCGCGTCCGCCCGCGCGGTGAACTCGCTGCTTTCCTCGGGCGCATGGATCATCGCCGGGGAAGCCCCAAGGGCAAGCAGCGCGTTGGCGGCGATGTCCATGGAGACGTAATTGGTGATGTTCTGCACCAGCGGACGGGCCGTCCGGACGGCGTCCAGCAGGCGCCCCGCATGGGCCCCAAGCGTCTGCGAACTGAGCTTCACCTGTCGCCGCCTCCTCGCGCGTTGCGCCCTATTTAGAGCGAAACGCGCGCGATGCGAGAGCTAATCCGCCGGGGCGGCGCTCGCCAGCATGGATTCCAGCGCGCGGCCCCAGCAGTGGCTCATGTTGCCCGCCATGTTGACCACATGGGAGGCCAGCGCGGGCGGCATCGTCTCGTTGGCGGCTTCCTCCCACAGCTTCAGCCAGCGCTCGAAATGGGAATGGCCGATGCCGAGCGTCAGGTGCGGCGGGAAGGGCTGTCCGTTGTAGCGCGTCGTTCCCAGGAGGGCGCGCGACCAGAAGTCCCGCATGACGCGGATATGCCCGTCCCAATCATGCACCGCGCGGGCGAAGACGGGGCCAATGAGGTCGTCCTGCTGCACTTTTTCGTAGAAGCGCCGGAGCGCGGCGTCGAGCGCCTGCTCGATCTGCTCGCGGGCGGCGGCCTCCTCGGCGTCGTGTTCGATGGTCTGGGCCTGCGCTGCGTCGGTCATGGGTCCTCCTGCCGGGCACATTGGCGGAAGGCCCGGGCAGGGAGCCTTGATCTGCGACAATCGGCCGGAGCCCCGCCGGCTAGCGGCCGACGTCATGCGAGCGCGCCGTCACAGGGAGCGGCCCTGTGGGGACAGCGTTTTTTCGCCCCTGCGGCCTGCGGGACGCGCGCGAGCGCACAAACGATTGCAATGGGCGGAGCAGGGCGCGATTGCGGGGGCGTGTGCTTTCTGGCAAGAGACGACATAAGGTCGCGGCCCAGAATCCGACACAATCGGGCGGCGGCCCTTCGACGCCAATGTCGGAGAACGTAAAAAAGAGGGCGGAACTCCATGAGTCCAATTCTACTCATTATCCTGGCCGGCCTGCTGGCGGTCGTTTACGGCATTGTGACCAGCGCCGCGCTGATGCGCGCCGACGCCGGCAACGCGCGCATGCAGGAGATCGCGGCTGCGATCGCCGAGGGGGCGCAGGCCTACCTGAAGCGCCAGTACATCACCATCGGCCTCGTGGGCGTGGTCATCTTCGTTCTTCTGGGGCTGTTGCTCGGCTGGACCGTGGCGATCGGCTTCCTCGTCGGCGCCGTCCTGTCGGGCGCCGCCGGCTTCATCGGCATGAACGTCTCGGTGCGGGCCAACGTGCGCACCGCGCAGGCCGCGACCCAGTCGCTGGCCGGCGGCCTCGACATCGCCTTCAAGGCGGGCGCGGTCACGGGCATGCTGGTGGCGGGCCTCGCGCTGCTGGGCGTGGCGGTCTACTTCTTCATCCTCACCGGCCCGATGGGCCTGGGGGTCCGCGACCGCGTGGTGATCGATTCGCTGGTGGCGCTGGGCTTCGGCGCCTCGCTGATCTCCATCTTCGCCCGTCTGGGCGGCGGCATCTTCACGAAGGGCGCTGACGTCGGCGCCGACCTCGTGGGCAAGGTCGAGGCCGGCATTCCGGAAGACGACCCGCGCAACCCCGCCACCATCGCGGACAACGTGGGCGACAACGTCGGCGACTGCGCCGGCATGGCGGCCGACCTGTTCGAAACCTACGTGGTGACGGTCGTCGCCACCATGGTTCTGGGCGCGATCTTCTTCGCCACCCAGGCCTCCCTCGCGACCTCGATGATCTATCCGCTCGCCATCTGCGCGGCCTGCATCGTCACCTCCATCGCGGGCACCTACGCGGTGAAGCTGGGCGCCAACAACTCGATCATGGGCGCTCTCTACAAGGGCCTCATCGTCACCGGCGTGCTCACCATCGGCGGACTCGCCATCGTCACCCACCTCATCACGGGCTGGGGCGAAATCGGCAAGGTCGCCGGCCAGTCGATCACCGGCGCGAACCTGTTCATCTGCGGCCTCGTGGGCCTCGTGGTGACGGGCGCGATCGTGGTCATCACGGAGTACTACACGGCCACCGGCAAGCGTCCGGTCGTGTCCATCGCGCAGGCGTCGGTCACCGGCCACGGCACGAACGTGATCCAGGGCCTCGCGGTGTCGCTTGAATCCACGGCGCTGCCCGCCATGGTCATCGTGGGCGGCATCATCTCCACCTACCAGCTCGCCGGCCTCTACGGCACGGCGATCGCGGTGACCACCATGCTCGGCCTCGCGGGCATGATCGTCGCGCTCGACGCCTTCGGTCCGGTGACGGACAACGCGGGCGGCATCGCCGAAATGGCTGGCCTGCCGAAGGAAGTCCGTCACTCGACGGACGCTCTCGACGCGGTCGGCAACACCACGAAGGCCGTCACCAAGGGCTACGCGATCGGCTCCGCCGGTCTTGGCGCGCTGGTGCTGTTCGCCGCCTACACGAACGACCTTCAGGCGTTCATCAACGAAGGGCGCCCCTACTTCAAGGGCATCGGCCAGGTCTCGTTCGATCTGTCGAACCCCTACGTGGTGGCGGGCCTGATCTTCGGCGGCCTCATCCCCTACCTGTTCGGCGGCATCGCCATGACGGCCGTCGGCCGCGCGGCGGGCTCCGTGGTGGAGGAAGTGCGTCGCCAGTTCAAGGAAATGCCCGGCATCATGCAGGGCACGCAGCGTCCCGATTACGGGCGCGCCGTGGACATGCTGACCAAGGCGGCGATCAAGGAGATGATCATCCCCTCGCTGCTGCCGGTGCTCGCGCCGCTGGTCGCCTACTTCGGCGTGCTGGCGATCTCGGGCTCGAAGGCCAACGCCTTCGCGGCGCTGGGCGCTTCGCTGCTGGGCGTGATCGTCAACGGCCTGTTCGTCGCCATCTCGATGACGTCGGGCGGCGGCGCCTGGGACAACGCCAAGAAGAGCTTCGAAGACGGGTTCATCGACAAGGACGGCGTGAAGCACCTGAAGGGCGGCGAAGCCCACAAGGCCTCCGTCACCGGTGACACCGTCGGCGACCCCTACAAGGACACGGCGGGCCCCGCCGTGAACCCGGCGATCAAGATCACCAACATCGTCGCGCTGCTGCTGCTGGCCGTTCTGGCGCACTGAGGCGATTGCATCGAGGTTGCGGAAAGGCGGGGGAAACCCCGCCTTTTTTGCGTTCGTGGCGGAAGTCGCGGGCGCGAGGTTTCTGCGGACGCCGCCCGCAGAATTGCGCTCAATCTTCAAAGGTCCTTTTCACCATGGGCGCGGGCATGATTTGCCCGGGCGGACCGCTTTCGCGCATGCTGCGGCTGAATGCGAGAAGGAGCGGCATGCGGGTCTGGCGCCTCAGATTGTGCGTTGCGCTGGCGCTGGGCGGGGCGCTGCCCGCGCAGGCGCTCGAGATGGCGCAGCACGGTTCGACCATCGTGCTGTCGGGCGCCGTCGAGGCTGGCGACGACCTGGCGTTCCGCGTTCTGCTGGCGGGCGGCGGCGCGCGCGTGGTTTCCTTGAACAGCGGCGGCGGCCGGGTTTTTCCCGCCGCCGAGATCGCCCGCATGATCCGGGTCGCCGGACTGGCCACGGCGGTGGACGGGGCGAACCGGTGCGAAAGCGCCTGCACGATGATCTTCGCCGGGGGCGTCAGGCGCCACTACCACGATGCGGAGGACGTCGAGGACGCGCTGGGGTCGCCCGGCGGGCGAGGGCTCGGGTATCACGGAGGAGCAGGGCTGGGCGCGGCGAGGCGCCCGGAGCCACGCGCTCCCGCCGGATTGGTCGACCTGTATTTCGAAATGGGCGCCGCGGGCGCCGTCGATCTGGTCGAACGCGCGGCGCTCGACCAGATGTATCACGTCTCGCCTCGCACGGCTCTGGCCCGCGGCATCGCCACGAGCCTGTCGCGGCCCTGAGGCGGGCGGCTAGCTGAACCGGAGAAGGTTCGTCAGCATGTTGCGCACGAACGAGGATTCGGCGCCCGCCGTAGGCGTCGTGCGGGTCACGAAGTCGATCAGCTTGCCGTCTTCCAGACCGTAGTTGGCGACGCGCTGCACCTTCTTGTTCTTGTCGAAGTACACGGCGAACACGCGCTGGTCGGTGATCTTGGGCTGCATGAAGGCCAGCGACCGCTCGGTCTTCTGG
This sequence comes from Hyphomicrobiales bacterium, assembly GCA_028290405.1. Lineage (GTDB taxonomy): Bacteria > Pseudomonadota > Alphaproteobacteria > Rhizobiales > Beijerinckiaceae > Terripilifer. The sequence continues at coordinate 31,188 of JAQGJX010000086.1, read as the reverse complement.
CTGATGTAGTACCACGCGTCGCCGCCCACCGTGGAGGTGGTGGAGGGCGTGCCCATGACGACGAGGATCTGTTCGGCGGACGCGCCGGTGCGGACCTGGTCCATCGCCTTGGCGTCTATCACATAGCCGCGCGTGAGGTCGCCCTCGTAGCCAAGGCAGCCGCCCAGCGCCAGCGCCGCGCCAAGCGTGGCCGTCAGCGCGAGGGACCGCATAAATCCGGGCGCCGACGCGCCACGTACACCACCGACGATCTGGCCCCGCATTCCGTCACTCCGCTCGCCCCGGCGCGCCGGGATCATCACTTGCCGCATACTCGCCCCGGGACGCATGAGCGGCCAAGGATTTCGCTTGCATCCGCGACGGTCGATGCCTAACCCCCGAGCGGGTGAAAAGCAAGATAACCTGCTCGCCGCGCCCCATGCGCGCCGTCCGCACAGAGGAACTCAGGTGTTCAATCTCTTCCGCCGCTCGAAGAACGCAGCATTGATCGACCGTCTTCACGGCGAGATCATGGCCGCAGCGCGCCAGCCTGCGTTCTTTACGCAGTATGGCGCCGCGGACACGGTGGAAGGGCGCTTTGAAGTTCTGAGCCTCATGGCGACCCTCGCCATCCTGCGCATGGAGGAGCTGCCGGAGCCCGGCCCTTCCATCGCGCAGGACACGACCGACGCGCTGTTCCGCCATTTCGACATCGCGCTGCGCGAGATCGGCGTGGGCGACGTGAGCGTGCCCAAGAAGATGAAAAAGATGGCGCAGGGCTATCTCGGCCGCGCCGGCGCCTACCGGGCGGCGCTCCACGACGAGGCCGAATTGGCGCGCGCGGTCGCCCGCAACGTGCTGGGCGACGAAAGCCGCGCCGGCGATGCCCAAAGCGTGCGTTTCGCGCGTTACGCACGGGCGCAGGCGGCGGCCTTCGCGAGCCTGGACGTCGAGACCGTGCTCAAGGGGCCGCTGGCGTTCCTTGACGCAGACAGCATTGAGTGAGGCCAAGATGGCGAAGACCCTCGAGCGTAATCCCGATCTCCCGTTCTCGCGGCCGTTCCTCGTGGAGGAATTGCTGCGCAGGCCCGGCGAGGCGTTGACGGTGACCGCCGAGCCGCAGGAGCGCGACGCCCTGGCGGCGCTGGACGGAATCCCGGGCATTGCGGCGCTGGAAGGCTCGTTCAAGGTGTCCAAAGTCGGCCGCTACGTGCACGTGGACGGCCGGGTGCGCGCGCGGGTGACGCAGACCTGCGTGGTGTCGCTGGAGCCGTTCGAGAGCGACGTCGAGGAGCCCGTCGAGGTGCGGTTCGTGGCTGCGCCGCCCGCGCCCTCGCAGGCCCGCGTCAAGGGCGGGCCCAAGACCCGCCGCCGGGGCGCGCAGGAGGCCGACGCGTTTCCCCCGCCGCCTCCCGTCGAGGAGGGGGAGGAGGACGCGCCGGACCTGATCGTGGACGGGCGAATCGACCTTGGCGCGCTGGCGGCCGAGTTTCTGGCGCTGGGGCTGGACCCCTATCCGCGCAAGCCCGGGGTGGAATTCGCCCCCGTGGAGCCCGAGCCCGAGGCCGAGTCCCCGTTCGCCGCCCTCGAAAGCTTGAGAAAAGCCGACGAGCCCTGAGAAGGCGCCGCCACGGGCTTGGTGCGGGATTGCCTTCGCCATGTAAAAGGCTATTGTCCGCGACCCGTCGGGCCCCGAAGGGTCGCCGGTGTAGTTTTACCCGAAGAGACTGGGAGTCGCGCAGCAAATGGCAAATCCGGTGCGGATCGCACTCGACGCCATGGGCGGCGACCATGGCCCCCAGGTCATCGTGCCGGGCGCTGCGCTCGCCCTGAAGTCGCGGCCCGACCTGTCGTTCCTGATGTTCGGCGACGAGGCGCTCGTGCGCCCCTGCCTGGACGCGCATCCGGAACTGGCGGCGCGCACCACGCTGGTGCATTCCCCCGTGTCGATCCGCATGGACGACAAGCCCAGCCAGGCCCTGCGCAAGGGGCGGCGCACGTCGTCCATGTGGATGGCGATCGAGGCCGTGAAGCGCGGGGAGGCGGACGCCGCCGTGTCCGCTGGCAACACCGGCGCGCTGATGGCGATGGCGAAGGTGTGCCTGCACACGATGGCGGCGATCGACCGCCCGGCGCTGGCCGCACGCTGGCCCACCGCGCGCGGCGCCTCCGTGGTGCTGGACCTTGGCGCGTCCATCGGCGCGGACGCCCAGCATCTGGTGGACCTCGCCATCATGGGCGCCGCCATGGCGAGCATCGTGCTCGGCATCGAGCGCCCGACGGTCGGCCTGCTCAACGTCGGCGTGGAAGAGATCAAGGGGCTCGAGGAAGTGAAGGCCGCGGGCCGCGTGCTGCGCGAGGCCGATTTCCCCGCGCTGGACTATTGCGGCTTTGTGGAAGGCGACGACATCGGCGCCGGCACCGTGGACGTGGTGGTCACCGAGGGCTTCACGGGCAACATCGCGCTGAAGACCGCCGAGGGCACCGCCCGGCAGATCGGCGCCTACCTGAAGAGCGCCATGGGCGGCGACCTGATGTCCAAGATCGGCTATCTTTTCGCCCGGCGCGCCTTCGCGAAACTGAAGGACAAGATGGACCCCCGCCGTTCCAACGGGGGCGTGTTCCTGGGCCTCGCGGGCATCGTCATCAAAAGCCATGGCGGGGCGGACGCGCTGGGATTTTCCGGGGCTGTCGAAATTGGCCACGACATGGTGCAACAGAAACTCCTTGCGAAGATCGGCGAGATGATCGCCCAGTCGCAGGACCGGCGCGCGCACGCGTCCGACCCGGCCACGGCTCAGGCCGCTTCCGGGACGGCTTGATCGAAAGCTCGAAAACGTGACTCAGACTCAAAAGATATGGCGTTCGGTGGTCGAGGGCGTCGGCTCCAGCCTGCCCGAACGGCGCGTGACGAACGCCGAACTCGAAACCATGGTGGACACGACCGACGAGTGGATCGTGCAGCGCACGGGCATTCGCGAGCGCCGCATCGCGGGCCCGGGCGAAACCACCTCGGTGCTCGCCACCCGCGCCGCGCAGGAAGCGCTGGCGAACGCGGGCCGCACGGCGGCCGACATCGACCTCATCGTGGTCGCGACCTCGACGCCCGACTTCACCTTCCCATCGTCGGCCACGCAGGTGCAGGCCGCGCTTGGGATCGTGCGGGGCGCCGCGTTCGACGTGCAGGCCGTGTGCTCGGGCTTCGTCTACGCAATGACCATCGCGGACAAGTTCCTGGCCTCAGGCTCCCATGAGCGCGCGCTCGTGATCGGCGCCGAGACGTTCTCGCGCATTCTGGACTGGGAAGACCGCACCACCTGCGTGCTGTTCGGCGACGGCGCGGGCGCCGTGGTGCTGGGGCGCCAGGAAGGGCAGGGGACGACCGCCGACCGCGGCGTTCTCACCACGCACCTGCGCTCGGACGGGCGCCACCGCGAAAAGCTCTATGTGGACGGGGGACCTTCGACCACCGGCACCGTGGGGCACCTGCGCATGTCCGGCAAGGAGGTGTTCCGCCACGCCGTCGGCATGGTGACGGACGTGATGCGCGACGCGTTCGCCGCCACCAACACGACCGCCGCCGACCTCGACTGGTTCGTGCCCCATCAGGCCAACGAGCGGATCATCGACGCCTCCGCCGACAAGCTCGGCATCGCGCCGGAGAAAATCGTCAAGACCGTCCAGATGCATGGCAACACGTCCGCGGCCTCCATCCCGCTTGCGCTGGCGGTGGCCTGCGAGGACGGGCGCATCAAGCGGGGCGACCTCGTCATGCTCGAGGCGATGGGAGGCGGCTTTACTTGGGGATCAGTCATCGTACGGTGGTAGGGAATTTCACCGCAGGCTGAGAATCGCGAGTTGACTTTGGGCAAGCGTGAGCTTTAATCGAGCTATTATTTTTATGACACGATTAGTCCCCAATTTGTCTCTCATGCCGGTATCATCCCAATGAAGGCTGATAATCTAGAAGTCAAAGCAAGCCGCACCGTTACTCGCGCAGACCTTACGGAGGCTGTGTATCGGCGCGTCGGGCTCTCGCGAGCCGAATCCGCTGAGCTTGTGGAAGTGGTTCTCCAGGAAATCTGCGACTGTCTCGAGCAGGGCGAGACTGTGAAGCTTTCCTCCTTCGGCTCGTTCGTCGTACGCGACAAAGGCGAGCGAATCGGGCGTAATCCCAAGACGGGCGTCGAAGTGCCGATTTCCCCCCGCCGCGTGATGGTGTTCAAACCTTCGAACATCCTCAAGGGCCGGGTGAACGGAGAAGACCTCGCCGACGAGTAAACGGGTCCGCGGCGCGGATCCGGCAGACCGGATCGCACCGCGATGGACAAGAACACCGACGCATTCCGAACCATCAGCGAAGCGGCGGAGGAGCTTGACCTTCCGCAGCACGTGCTTCGCTTCTGGGAAACGCGCTTCACGCAAATCAAGCCGCTGAAGCGCGGCGGCGGCCGGCGATACTACCGGCCTGTCGACCTGGAACTGCTGCGCGCCATCCGCCACCTTCTGTACGGCGAGGGCTATACGATCAAGGGCGTGCAGCGCATCCTGAAAGAGCAGGGCGCGCGCGCGGTGATCGATCTCGTCGCCTCAGGCGCGGCCAATCTCGGCGCACGCGCCAGCGCGCCTGCGCACAACCCAGACGATCACGACGACGACGGGGAGACGCCCGGCCCCGCCATGGCGCCGCCCGCGCCGCAGCCTGCCCGCGAGACGCCCCAGGCCTATCGTGAGAGCGGCATGGGCTCGCTGTTTTGCGAAGAGGATATCCACAGGCTGGAAGCGGCGCTCGCCGACCTCGCAGAGTGCAAGCGCATTCTTCATGCCGCAATCGCATGAACTTCGCCGGAACGCAGTTGCAACCCACAACCGCCTTCTCTATAACGCCCGAAGTCGGAGTGTAGCGCAGCCCGGTTAGCGCACTTGTCTGGGGGACAAGGGGTCGTGGGTTCGAATCCCGCCACTCCGACCATCTACCTTTCTCAAAATCATTGAATATGCCAACGCTCGCCAGCGGCGAGCGCTTGGGCATGTCGCGTCGCTGGCCGCATGGTCGCCGGGCCTACAGACATGCGTGAGAACGCGTTCAGAACCATGTCATGTCCACAGGCCGGTCCTGCGCCAGTGCTTGGCTCAGGCGCACGCGAGCGCCGGGCGGTCTCAGCGCGGTGGATCCTGCGCGCGCCGCGCGCTTCGGCGTCCACTCCAATCGCATGAAGCCGTGCGTCCAAGCCGACTTTCGTCAGCGGATGAATAACGTTGCACGACGCTGTCATGCAGCCCCTTTGGGCATGAAACCCAAGCCCGCGTCGCCTGCTTGTTTCGTTGTTGCTGGGCGCCTCCCAGGTCCACGATAGCAGGAGTAAATCCATGAAGCGTCTCGTTTGCGCCGCCGTTCTGTCCGGCGTGGCCTCGATTGCGGCCGTCAATCTCGCGTCGGCGCAAGAGGTCTCGCGTGAAGACGCCGTGCGCCAGTGCGTCGCGCAGGCGCAGCGCGAGGCGCCGGGCGCGGGCGATCCGACCGATCCTGCTAGCGCTGCGCGCTACGGCATCTTCTCCAACTGCATGAGGCGGCTGGGGCACAGGCCCTAGTCGCGCGGACAAGGCGCTTCAAGCGCACGCCTCGCCGTGCGCACGCCAGGAAGCGAGCCTGAGGCTCGGGTCCAAACCGGGGCCCCGGGCGGCTGCTTCGCCCTATAGCCTTGCACTTTGGCCCTTGCGGTCGCCGCATCCTTGCGCGGGCGAACTTCAATAAGGCGGTCGCCATGATTGCGCGCTCAACCGACAAGCCGCTGACGTCGTCCCGTCGGCACGACAAGTACGATCGGCTAGTCGCGGCGGCCCAAGCCCTTCCGCCCTTGAAGGTCGCAGTGGCGCATCCCTGCGACGCTGCGTCTCTCGGGGCCGCCGTGGAGGCCGCCGAGCTCGGGTTGATCGAGCCTGTTCTCGTGGGGCCGCGCGCGAAGATCGAGAGCGGGCTGCAAGCCCTCCATAAAGCTGCGGGAAGTTTCCGCATCGTCGACGCCCCCCATAGCCACGCGGCGGCGAGCGCCGCGGTCGATCTCGTCAAGTCAGGCGAGGTGGAAGCCGTGATGAAAGGGAGCCTGCACACAGACGAACTCATGAGCGCGGTGGTGCGCCGCGAGGGCGGACTGCGCACAGCGCGCCGGATCAGCCATTGCTTCGTGATGGATGTGCCCGGACATGAAGGGCCGCTCATCATTACGGACGCGGCCATCAACATCGCGCCGACGCTGGAGGACAAGGTCCACATCGTCCAAAACGCAATCGATCTGGCGCACGCGTTGCGCATCGATCCCGTGCGGGTCGCGATCCTCTCGGCGATGGAGACGGTCAATCCCAAGGCCCCATCCACCATCGAAGCTGCTGCGCTCTGCAAAATGACCGATAGGGGACAGATCACCGGGGCCATCGTGGACGGGCCGCTGGCGCTCGACAACGCGATCGATCTTGGCGCGGCGAGGATCAAGAACATCCAATCGCCTGTTGCGGGGCTCGCCAACGTGCTGGTCGTCCCCGACCTTGAGGCCGGCAATCTCCTGGCAAAGAGCCTAACGTTTCTGGCGGACGCCGATGCTGCCGGCATTGTGCTTGGCGCGCGCGTCCCGATCATTCTGACAAGCCGCGCCGACTCCACAATCACGCGGCTCGCCTCCTGCGCCGTCGCCTCCCTTGTCGCCGAAGCGCAACGCTCCCGGCTCGCAATGCCGGAGGTCTGAGCATGACGCCGGTGCTGGTCGTCCTGAACTCTGGCTCATCAAGTCTCAAGTTTCAGGTGCTGGAGGCGGGTCGCGAGCCTGCATGCTTGTTCAAGGGCCTGTTCGAGGGCTTTCCGGTCAATGCGCGCCTGACGATCAAGGATCCCACAGGCGCTGTGGTCGAGGAGGCGCGCTGGGGCGGCGGGGTAAAGTTTGGCCACGAGAACGCGCTCATGCATCTGGTTTCGTGGCTGCGCGCCCACCAGGAAGGGCGTGTCCTTCGGGCCATCGGTCACCGCGTCGTGCATGGCGGGGAAGCGTATGGCGGGCCCGTTCTGGTGGACGACGACGTGCTGCGGGAACTCGACAAACTCTCGCCGCTCGCGCCGCTGCATCAGCCTCATAACCTGGAGCCGATCCGCATCGTGCGCCGCCGCCTGCCGGACATGCCGCAGGTCGCGTGCTTCGACACCGCCTTCCACCGAACGCAGCCCGAGATCGCCACCATGTTCGCGCTGCCCCGCGACATTCGCGAGCGCGGCGTCAGGCGCTTCGGCTTTCATGGGCTGTCATATGAGTACATCGCGTCGGGCCTCCGCGCCCTCCATCCCCGCCTGGCGGATGGAAAGGTCATCGTCGCGCACCTTGGCAACGGCGCGAGCCTGTGCGCGCTGAAGGCCGGCGTGAGCGTCGCGACCACCATGGGCTTTTCGGCGCTGGACGGCCTTCCCATGGGGACCCGCTGCGGCGCCATCGATCCCGGAGCCATCTTCTACATGCTCCGGGAGATGAAGCTGAAGCCCGAAGAGGCCGAGCGCATCCTGTACAACAAGTCCGGGCTTCTTGGCGTCTCCGGCCTCTCCAACGACATGCGCACGTTGCGCGCAAGCGCAGCCGGGAACGCGCAGGCGCGCTGCGCCATCGACCTGTTCGTCTACAGGATCGTGCGCGAAGCCGGCTCTCTGATATCCGCGCTCGGCGGACTCGACGGCTTCGTCTTCACGGGGGGCATCGGGGAAAACGACCCGGCGACCCGGGCCGAGACGACGGCTGGCATGTCATGGATAGGCATGAGGCTGGACGAAGCCGCCAATCGCGCAGGGCGCCCGCTCATATCCTCCGGCGACGGCCCCACGATATTGGTCATGCCGACCAATGAGGAAAGCATCATTGCGCAGCAGACGCTGAGCGCCTTGCAAACAGCAACCTGACGTGGAGGCGACACGATGAGCCAGGAACAGAAAAAGGACGAGAGCCACCACCAGGAACTAGGCGACGAAATCTTCATGTCGGCGGGCGACCTTCGCGCTTACATGAGCGAGATGCAGATGGCTCGTGCGTCGGAAGCGGTGAAAGGCATGGACCTTGCCGAAAAGGCCCGCCGGGAACTGATGAAGCAATTGTCGGAACCGCTTGTCCTGACGCCTGCGCGGCTCAAGGAGATTACGCACAATCTGCAGATCAAGCTGCGCCGGGCCGCGCAGGACGGCAAGGACGAGTTGATGGTGATGCGCTTTCCGAACGCGCTTTGCACCGACAAGGGGCGCGCGATCAACAACTCGGATCCTGACTGGCCCGAGACGCTGACCGGTCGACCACGACAAGCCTATGAGCTGTGGCGGGATCAGCTCAGGTCCGCTGGCTACAAGCTCAACGCCATGATCATCGAGTGGCCGAGCGGACTGCCGGGGGACGTCGGCTTCTTTCTGCGATGGGGCGATCAGAAGCGCTGATCTCAATCACGATTGGAAGCTCACATGCCCAATGAATCGCAATCCAGCGCGACCGAGCGCGACGCTATCGACACGATGCGCGAGGCTTCGCGCGCCCAGTTGACGTTCGCGCAAGTCTACCAGGAGCGTTGCGCTAAAGCGCAGCAACGCTATTTGGATGCGCTTGAATCAGCTCGCAGCGCCTTTGCCGAGGCTCCTTATACGCCGCCCATCGAGGCATGGCGGGACGCAAGCGCTTGGTGGGTCGACGCAGCCCAGCGGACCGTTTTGTTGTGGGACACGCTGCGCCAGCGCGGCAACAACTGGATTGCGCATGAGAAGGCGGGCAAGCCGCCGCTTCTCGACTTTGACTGGGAGATGATCGCAGACGCGCGGACCTTCGAAAGGCCCGTGAACTACGCGCTGGTTCGCATCATTCCCCCGCCGGGAGCCGCAAGCCAAGATCCCAAACGCCGGCCTTTCATCGTCATAGATCCACGTGCGGGCCATGGCCCCGGCATCGGCGGGTTCAAGCAGGATTCCCAGGTCGGGGTCGCCCTGAAGGCGGGCCATCCTGTCTACTTCGTCATCTTCTTTCCGGAGCCTGAGCATGGCCAGACGCTGGCGGATGTGTCGCGGGCGGAGACGGACTTTCTCGACATCGTGCGGCGCCGGCATGGGGAAACAGGCAAGCCCGTCATCATCGGGAACTGCCAGGGTGGCTGGGCGGCTATGCTCGTAGGCGCGCTCGCCCCGGATCTCTGCGGCCCCATCGTCATCAACGGGGCGCCGATGTCGTACTGGGCCGGCAATGACGGCGAAAACCCCATGCGGTATGCAGGTGGAATCCTCGGCGGCGCCTGGCCGGCGCTCTTCGCCAGCGATCTAGGCGCCGGCAAGTTCGACGGCGCTCATCTCGTCGACAACTTTGAATACCTCAATCCGGCGAACACGTACTTCGACAAGTTATACAACCTTTATTCCAGGATCGACACGGAGCCGGAGCGCTACCTCGAATTCGAGCGCTGGTGGGGCGGCTATTTCATGATGGAGCGACAGGAGATCAAGTGGATTGTCGAGAACCTGTTCGTGGGCAACAAGCTGGCTTCCGGAGAGGCGGAGTGGTCCGATCAGCGCGCATTCGACCTGCGTGCGATCAAGTCGCCCATCATTCTGTTCGCGTCGCTGGGGGACAACATCACGCCGCCCCAACAAGCCTTCAACTGGGTGGCCGATCTCTACAAGACCACCGACGAATTGAAAGCCAACGGCCAGGTCATCGTGGGGCTGATGCACGAAAGCGTCGGCCACCTGGGGATTTTCGTCTCCGGCAAGGTCGCCCAACGCGAGCACGCGCAGATCGTCGACCTCATCCAGTTCATCGAGCACTTGCCCCCTGGCCTTTACGGCATGCAGGTTGAGGAAAAGCAGAACGGCAAAGGCGCTGTGTATGACGTGGTGCTGAACGAGCGCCGAGTGGAGGATTTGCAGGAGCTGCAGAGATACAGCCGCCGTGACGAGCAAGCCTTCAAGTCTGTCGCGGCCGCCTCGGACGCGCTGACCTGCGCCTATGAGGCGTTCGTCGCCCCGCTGCTGGGCGCGGCGATCACGCCTGCGGCCGCAGCGGTGGGACGCGCGTTGCATCCCCAGCGCATGCAGCGCTGGGCGATCTCCGATCTCAACCCCTGGGTTCGTCCGGTTGAGGAAGCCGCAAAGTTTGTTGCGGCCAATCGGGCCACACGAGACGCGAAGGGTTTGTCGGCCCGAGCGGAGCGGTGGATGGCGGCCGTAACGTCAGCCTCGCTTGATTACTATCGCGACATCCGCGACGCCAATGTCGAGAACGCCTTCTTCCGCGCTTACGGGCCCTCCGGGATCGCGATGGGTGCGTCCGAGGCGACCAGGCAAGAAGCGGAAGGTCATCCTGCGGCCAAAGAAAGCGCCATCGCCCAGAAGGCGCTGGCCCGCATGCGCGAAGGCGACAGGACGGCAGCCATGACGCGCGTGACGTTGTTGCTGATGAAATCCGGAAAGGATCGCGGGCGGCTGTCGGCCATGAAGAAAGTCCGGGACCTGTTCGGCAAGGACATCGGCCTGCTGGATCTTCCCTCGGATGAAGCCCGCAAGATCATCCGCCAGCAGTCCTATATCGTCGAGCTTGCGCCGCAAGAAGCCGTGACGACGCTGCCGCACCTTCTGCCGACGCACAAGGACCACCAGGCCGCATTCCAGTTTCTGAACAAGGTGCGGAGCCGCATGGATCTCAATCCTGAGCAGGAAAGACTGATTTCCGACATTCATGAAAGCCTGCAGCGGCACGAATCAGCCCGCAGGCACAATGCCGAGATCGTGCCGCTGTCGAAGCACGCTGCCCGGCGCAGGAGCGAGCCGCGCGCGAAAGCGAGGTAGAACATGGCGCACAACGAAAGCAGGAACGTTCGCGAGGCTATTAAATCTCAGCCTTTGCGAGGACAGCGCGCCCTCGTGCTCGGCGTCGCGAACGACCAGTCGATCGCCTATGGCTGCGCTCGCATCTTCCGGTTGCTGGGCGCCGATATCGCGCTCACCTACCTGAACGAGAAGGCTCGACCGCATGTGGAGCCGCTCGCGCGCGAACTGGGCGCGTCGATCCTCGCGCCTTGCGACGTGGCGAAAAACGGCGAGTTGGAAGCTGTTTTCGCACAGATCAAAGACCGCTGGGGCGGTCTCGATATCGCGCTCCATTCCATCGCTTTCGCGCCCAAGGACGATCTTCAGGGGCGGCTCGTCGATAGCTCATCTGAAGGTTTCAAGGTCGCGATGGATATATCGTGCCATTCCTTCATCCGCATGGCGCGACTGGCGGAGCCCCTCATGGCAAACGGCGGAACGTTGCTCGCGATGAGCTACCAGGGCGCCAACAAGGTGGTTCCCAATTACAATCTCATGGGGCCGGTCAAGGCGGCGTTGGAAAGCGCCATGCGTTACCTGGCCTATGAGCTGGGCGAAAAGCACATTCGCGTCCACGCCGTATCGCCCGGACCTTTGAAGACGCGCGCCGCTTCAGGCATCAAGGAATTCGATGTGCTTCTGAGCCAGGCGCTTCAACGCGCGCCGATCGGGGAACTGGTGGACATTGACGACGTCGGCCTCACGACGGCGTATCTCACGACGCCCTTCGCCAGACGCTTGACCGGAACCGTCACCTACGTGGACGGCGGGCTCAGCATCATGGGGTGAGGAGCGGGGGCCGCGTCGATGGTCCGGTCGCGGACGGCCCTCAATGTCCGCCGCTGAAAACGAGAAGCCTGAACGGCAGCACCAGGGCTTGAATGCGCAGGAGCATGGCGTGCACGAGGCCCACCGCGTCTATGGCGTGAAGCGTCATGCGGCGCACCGTCCCGATGTCCTTTGAAGCAAGGAGATCGTGATTGCTGGAGTAAGCGTTCGCGATGCAACTGCTCCCCGGCGTCACGCCGTCCAGACCTCCCGGGAAAAGCGGTTCAAGCGTGACGAGCAGCGTGCCTGGCCGCGTCACCTGCTGGGGGTCGATGAGCTGCTCTCCGCCGCGGAACTGGCCCGCAGCGATGAAATCCTGCACGTTCGTCACCATCATGGGAATGATCTCCCACGGCCTCGACACGCACGCGACCTCCGCCACCATTCCGGCCTTGATGATTTGCGCCTCTACCTGCCCAAAGCCTGCTTGAAGAGCCCTCCGGCCAGCCGAGTGCGGGATCAGGACGCCCGCAGGGCGCATCATCGGGTTCACGATATCGCCGACGCGTAGGGCGAATTGTTCAACACGGCCGCTCACCCCAGCGCGAACGACGGTCTTGTCCAGTTCCACCTGCGCCTGCGCGAGCGTCGCCTCCGCGCTCGCCTTCTCGGCAGGAAGGAGCAGCGATAGCCGCGTCTCGGCCTCCTCCTTGGCGGCCATTGCGGAGTCGATCGCGCCTTGGCGGCCTTTGGCTGCGACTTCAAGCTTCTCGATTTCGCGGAAGGGTACGTTGCCGGGGTTGCGACGGTACAATTCGCGCTTGGTCGCCAATTCGTCCATCGCTTGTTGATAGGCGCTGGTCGCCTCCTTGATCCTTCCGTCCGCCGCATTGATGTCAGCGCGCGCCACCACCATCGCGGCCTGCGCCTCTGCGATTTTCCGGCGGGCTACCTCTACGGCGGCTTCCTGCTTTTCGCTGTTCAGCCGGAAGATCGGCGCGCCTTCCGTGACGTCGTCGCTCAGGCCTATGTTGACTTCGGCCACGCGGCCAAAAGTCTCAGGAACGATAGGAACGGTCCTGTAAAACGCCGTGACGTTCGTCGTCGCCGGATGGTTGTAAAAGACGACCGTAATGAGCCCCACCGTGAGCATGAGGCACAGGGTGATGCCCCACCGCAGTTCGAACCAGACAGAGTAGAGCGTGATCTCCTTTCCGATCCGCTTGCCCTGCGCGAAGCGGCGGTACAGATAGTCAGGCAGGATTGTCAGCATCGAGCAAAGCAGGAGTTCGAGCACGTGTCAGAACTCCTCTTGGTCTGGGGGCCTGAGCCGCTCGGGTTTCTCCGCCGCTGACGTCGCCGCGGCGTTCGTCGCGGGCTGCGAATCCTTGAAGTCGGCGCTTACGTCCCGTCCCGCAATTTGTTCAAGGGATCCAGCGATCCGATCAAGCCGCCCTCCGAAATCCGGAACGTCGATCAACGCCAGCAGCAACCCTGCGACCCAGAAGATGTGCATGTGGGTGAAGAGCGCCAGCAGGCCGAGCACCGCTACGATTTCGAACTGCAGCTTATGGGACCTGTGGGCGATCCGCTCAGGCAGCGTATGCAGACGCAGAAAAAGCAACCCGACCGTGAGGACAGCTAGGGCCAGGAAGATGGTCATGACCACCATCAGGACGTCCGTCTCGCCCGGCCCGGTGATGAACGCAGGGAGGTGCTGTAGCGCTGCAGGTTGGAGCGTTGGATCCATGCCGGGACTCATGTTGAAACATCGAGCCACGAAAACGGTCAGGGCCGGGCTCGTCAGCAGGCCTCCAGGTTATTCTTGTATTTTGGCGCACAGCATCAAGCCCCAGATGTCAGCCCGAATGGGATGTTGACGGGGTTCATTTGCCGATGGGTCACGCAGCCGGCGTCCGAAACGCGGGCCTTGCGTGCGCGCGGCGTATGTGCGCGCCGCGCCGAGACCCACCGGCGCGGCCTTGAAGCGTCAAAGTTCCAGAAGCGATAGAAACTGCACGCCCGCCCACCGCTCGCGGCGCCAAACCAACTTCACCCAATGAGCCTGCTTCCACTTGGGAATCTCGAGCGCGAATTCGTCGGGAAGGAAGAGGTCCGGTGGAAGCTCCAGCATGGCGCCCGCCAGCGACAGGTCGCGGATCGTACACTCCCACGCAGGCAGTCCCTCGGCGCGGATGCGCCCGGGCAGGAGCGTTCTCATGCGGGCCCACCGCCGCGCCTCTCGTTGCCTCTTGCTTGCTAGGGTTTCCTGCATGTTGGCTTCATGAGTTTGAAACAAAGCGAAATCGTTCCCTTGGTCCTGTCATCCGCCGCATAGTCTGGAGCGCGCGGTTGGGGAGAGGCGCTCGCCAACGGCCGCCTTCTCCAGCGTACCAAACGTCTCCACGGCGCGTGCTGAATGATGTCCCCCGGATTGAGCGTAAAAATAGCTCATTCATGCGGGCTGCGCAGGCGCCTCGCGGTTCAATTTTGGGAGATATACTTTATAGATAAAATCTTATCTTCTAAATTATGAGGTCAATAACCACACATAATTGTTATAACTGAGATTACATCGTTATTGATGGCGTGAGACGGTCTCATATGATGAGCTAATTTAAATCACATCGCTGTGTGTCAGCAAGCATTTCATAAAATATCAGGAGTCTCGAGTATGAGCGCCAGCAATGGCATCGCACTAATCGCCGACGACGACGAGTTCTTCCGTGTCGCGCTGCGAAGCCTGCTGCTCAGGGACTTTCATTTCACGGAAGTGGTTGAAGTGGGTTCGCTGGACGAGGCTATCGAGCGTCTGGGCGGCGGAGTCTCGTTCGACCTGGCGCTGTTCGATCTCTGCATGCCGGGCATGGAAAGCCCCACAAATCTGCGTGCGGTTCGCGAGTGCTTTCCAAGCTTGACCGTTGCAATTGTGTCGGCGTCATCCAACAGGCGCGACGTCCTTTTGGCGCTTGAAGCGGGAGTTCACGGCTATATCCCCAAGGAAACAGGCGTGAGCGGGCTGACTGCGGCATTGAAGGCCGTTCTGAACGGCGCCGTCTTCGTGCCGGCGTCCGTCGCCTCGTTCGACGTGCGTCACGCGGCCGGCGCCGAGCAGCCGACCCCTCAGAGCGTGGCCGATAGCACGTTCGCGCTCACCGCACGCCAGAGCGACGTCCTGAAGCTTCTCGTTGAGGGAAAGTCCAACAAGGAAATCGCCCGCAACCTTCAGCTAGCCGAGGGGACGATCAAAATCCACATGGCGGCGCTGTTTCGCAGCCTGGGCGTCACCAGCAGGTCTGCGGCCGCGGTGGCGGGCGCGAAGCTTCTGGGGCGCTGAAGACGCGTCGGGGCGACGCCCGGCGCGCAAGGGTCCGTAGAACGCCGTCCCTTACCGCTGTTCGAAGTAATACTGCGCAAGCTGGTCTATTTCGCTATCCGTCAGCTTTTCGCTGATCGAACGCATGCGCCTGTACAGGTCGTTCTTGCGCGAGCCGGATTTGAAGGCCTGCATTTGCAGCGCGAGATATTCCTTTGTCTGCGCGAACAGCACGGGCGTTTCGATGGGCCCGCCCGAGCGCGGATTGTGGCACGACTCGCAAGCTGGAAGGCCGCGCGCTGAATCGCCGGTGCGCACGATCGTCTCCACTTGAGGAGACGCTGCGCGCACCCAGGTCTGCTCCCAGCGCGCTTGCTGCAAGGCTGCGAAATGCGCGGCGACGTCGGCCATCTGCTCGTCGGTGAGATCGGCCACCACAGGCTGCATGATCTCGTTGGCGCGCGCGCCGCTCTTGTAATCATGCAATTGCTTGTAAATAGCGAAGGCGGACTGTCCGGCCATATTGGGAAATTGCGCCGGGTCGGCCGTGAGGCCCTTCTCCCCATGGCAGGCTGCGCACACGCTGGCGGCGATCTCCTGGCCGCGCGCGGCGTCCGGCTTGTTGAGGCGCGCAATGAGGGAAGGGCCCCAGGACACCTGCGAGACCGGCGCGGCAGGCGCAGTCGAGACCGGCTGCCGTGCGGCTGGAGAGCCGGGCAGGATGCCCAGCGAGCGGCATATGGCCGTGTAGGGATCGATACCGGCCTGATAGCCTTGAATGACAGGCAGGATCACGAATCCGCTGAGGCACCCGAAGGCCAGAACGCCCACCACGATGGCGCTCGCCCAAAGGCGCCACGGCCGGTCGATTTCACGGAACACGTCCTCGCTCACGGCTGGGCTCCATCAACGCGGTGCACGACGGCCACGGGCCGATCATGGATGAAGAATTGCGCTATGGGGTAGCCATAGGCGACCAGCATCAACACGGCCACGAGCGCATTCCACAGGCCGAAGCCGTTCAGGGAGGCGGGCACACGCTCCGGAGGATGAATGGCGAGCGCGAAGCGAAACGGCGCTTGCACGGGCGTGCGCGCGCGATGAAAAGCCGCCAGATTCCAGATGAACAGAAGCGCGCTGGCGAGCAGCATGGCGCCGCCCGCGACCGACACGACGACCCACGAGCCCCACGCGGCGATGATGGGATTGGCGTAATCGAACTGGGCCACGCGGCGCCATTGGCCCTGCAGGCCAAGGTAATGCCACGGAAGCGTCATCACCATCATGCCGATGGCCCAGAGCCACAATTGAATGCGCTGCGCGCGCAGCGAAGGAGCCTCGCGCCCCGTGAGTTGCGGCCAGATGGCGTACGCGATGGCGAAATACATGATGACGACGGTGCCGCCGAAAATGAGATGGAAGTGCGCCGTGACCCAGGATGTGTTGTGCACCATGGCGTTCATGCCATAGCTCATATTGATGAGCCCGCCGCCGCCGCCAAACCACAGCATGAAAAAGGCGAGGCCCGTCGCCAGCACCATGGGCCGCTCCCACGGCAGGGCGCCGATCCAGCCGAACAGGCCCTTGCCGCCGCGCAGTCGGCCCGCGAACTCCATGGAGGCGGAGATGGTGAAAATCGTCAGCAGGGTCGGCACGGTCACCAGCACCGTCAGGGTCATCTGCACGAACTTGAAGCCGGTTGAATGCTCCGGGTCCATGAACAGGTGATGCATGCCCACAGGCAACGAATAGAGCACGAACAGGATGAACGACAGGCGGCCCATCGTGTCGCTGTAGAGCCGCCCGCCAGCGGCCTCAGGAGCCATGGTGTAGAAGGCGATATAGGCCGGGAACAACCAAAAATACACAATGGCGTGCAACGTCCATGAGAACAGCGTGCGACTGAGGCCGACGTCCACTGTGTCCACCAACCCAAGCGCTGCGGGGATGACCTGAAACACAAGCTCCACCGTGACGCCCACCGTCGTCCACAGCCACAGGATCGCGTTCGCTACTGTGGCGTACATGGCGAGCGGCACCGGGCGGCCGGGGTTCGCGCGCTTCCACTGCCGCATGGCGACGATCATGATCGCGCACCACACCCACGACGACGCCACCACAAGCACGAGCCCGATATAGAACCATGCGCTGCCGGTCAGCGGCGGATAGAACGTATAGAGCACCGAGGCGCGGCCGAGGAGGACGGGGACCACCGCCATGACGACGCCAAGCAGTCCGACCCCGAACGCAGCCCATGCAATGCGCTTGCCGGGCAGGGGGCGCTGCAGAGCAGTCTCGGCGGTGAAATAGCCAAAGCCCATGATGAAGAAGGTCGTCAGCACATAGGCCATGGCCGCGCCATGCGCCGTCACTGAAATGAAATAGTTGGACGGCGTGAAGCCCGGCGTCGGAATGGGGCTGCGCGCGAGCATCTGCCACAGGCCGAACACGCACGCGACCGCGAAGGCGATGAACGCAGTCCACAAGTGAGCCAGCGTCAGGCGTTCAAGGCTTTTCACAGAGCGCCCTCCCGTCTGGCCCCGGCTTGAACTCAGCCTTCGGCACCACCCGCACCGTGGACCACATCTGGCTATGGCCGATGCCGCAATATTCATGACATGGCATCAGCAGGTCGCCGGTCTTCTGGAAGACCGTATGCACCTGGCTCACATAACCGGGCACCACCATCGTATTCACGTTGGTGCCCGTCACCAGCACGCCGTGGATCACGTCCGGGCTCACAAGGCGCAACGTGACCGGTTCATCCGCAGGCACCACGACGCACGGCGGGATGAAGGCGAATTGCGCGGTGACGATACGCGTGGTGACGCGGCCGCCTTCGTCCACCCGTGTGCCGAGATTGGCTTCGGTGAACTCGGGCGAGAGATGCACTTTCGTGGGATCGATGGTTTCGAGATTGCTGGGCGGGTTGATGAAGTGAACAAGGCCGGCCCACAGGATCGCGAGGGAGATAAGCGCCACCGAGGCGACCACCGCGATCGTCCAGCGCAGCTCCGTGGCGAGCACCTCGTGTTCGGTGCGCGCCGCCATTTCAACCCACCTGCCCACGTGGCAGGAACACGAAAAGATAAATGGCGAACCAGGCGACGAGGAGCAGGACCACCGTCAATCCTGCAAGCGCCATCGCACCGCGGGGCGTTTCCCGGAGGGCTTCCTCCAGCCTTGCAGGATCCGCGTGCTCATCCATGCTTCGACCTCTGCGTTGGCGTATGCCGCACAAAAGCAAGCGCGTAAGCGGCAGCTATGTCGATCGACGCGTCGGGGGCGGATTTGTTCCAGGACTGCGTGGAAAGAGAGCCCTATTGGTCATCTAGCTAAGATCAAGCAAGGATCCATTATCTAGGCGTCCGACACTGCACGAACAGCTTCCCGCCAGTGCAAACTAGTTGCCAAGAACAAGCTGTATGTAATTTGATTCACCTAATTTGTATCAACTATTGAAAACCTTAGTTGCTGCATTTGGCGCAACAGTGAAAAAGGGTCCGCACCAGGCTTATGCGGGTGTGGGGGAACTTTGACCCGATCAAGCGTGACTGCCGCTTCAGCCGACGACGAATTTCCCAGCTACGCTCACGCACCTTCTGGGTCGGACGGGCCCGTTCCTCTTCGCATGGACGCTGCCGGCGTCAGTGGGTACGCCGGCGCAATGTATGTGTTTGCGGACGCCTTGGCGCTTGGTCTCGCCGCAGGCGCCATGGCTCTGGTGCTCTGGCTGGGCTGGGGCCTCACGCCTTATGCGTGGCCGCTGGTTACGGCGGGCTGCGGCTGGCTGGTGTTTCGCTGGGCGTGTGGCCTGTACCCGCCCGAGGGCATTTCGCCTGTCGAAGAGTTACGCCGCTCCTGCCGCACTTCCGCCACCGGGGGCTTCGTCCATCTTGGCATGCTGGCCTCGATCGGACTGCTGGAGACTGAGCGATTCCTCATGCTCGCGTTGTGGTCGTTGGCGCCGCCGCTGGCGTATTTCGCGCGCGCGGCGGTGCTGCATAATCTGGACAGGCTCCGGGCTTCCGGCAAGGCATGCGTCATCGTCGGCGCCGGGCAGATCGGCCATGATATCCTCTCCCAATTGCAGCGCGAGCCCGAGTTTCGTCTGGTGCCCGTGGGGATATTCAGCGACCTTGCGAGACGCGGCGCTCATATCGAAGGGGTGCCGGTGCTTGGGTCGGTGGCGGATGCGGAGACGTTTGTTTATCCGTATCCAGTCAGGCACGTCATCCTGGCGTTGACGCCCGATGGGACCGATCTTCATCGCACAACGCGACTGGCGTCCAAGTTGTCGCACGTTTACGCGAAGGTGCAGATCATCTCTGCGACCTCCGGCGTGGCGAACATGCTCGTCACCGCGCGCCCCATTGGCGCTTATCTCTCGCTGGAGATGGGCCAGCCACGGTTCTCCGCGCGCCAACGGTCGGTGAAGCGCATCGTCGATATCCTCGTGGCAGCGCCGGCGCTCCTCTTGGCGGCGCCTATTGTGGCGATCGCGGCGGTCCTCGTTAAAATAGTAAGTCCTGGTCCGGCCTTTTTCTCGCAGATGCGGGAAGGGCTCGACGGGACGCCCATTCGCATCTGGAAGGTGCGGACCATGGTCATGAACGCGGAAGTGCGTCTGGCGGAGTATCTCTCCACGCATCCTGCGGCGCGCTTTGAATATGAACGCACGCTCAAGCTGCGCAACGATCCGCGCGTGATCCCCAAAATCGGCCGTTTCTTGCGCAAGATGAGCATCGATGAATTGCCGCAGCTCCTCAATGTGCTCAAGGGCCAGCTCAGCCTCGTCGGTCCGCGCGTCATGCTCGCACATGAGGTGCAGCGTTTCAGCGCAACGGGCCAGCGGCTTCGGCGCGAAGTGCCTCCTGGCATCACGGGCCTCTGGCAGGTGCTCTATCGTAACAACAGCGATCTGGAAGTGTGGGAGCGCGCCGATTCGTACTACGTCAGCAACTGGTCCGTCTGGCTTGACCTCTGGATCCTGCTGCGCACCGTAAAAATCGTCCTGACAGGTGCGGGGGCGTTCTGATTTCAGGAACGCAGGGCCCTTCCTCCATGCGGTTATTCAAGTCAGGACCGTTCTCTTGCAGAATATTTACAGCGCCGCATTATCCCTGAGCCTGAAGATATCGCTCGTCGCCGCCTCGTTTGCGCAGAGCATGCTGCTCGCCCGCTGGATGTCGCCCGACGAGTTCGGCAAGTTCACGATCGCGCTGACGTTGTCCATGTTGCTTGGGGGCGCCGCGACATGTGGCCAGCAGACTGCGCTGCTGCGCTTCCTGCCCGAGTATGCGGTGTCGGGAAAGCAGTCGCTGCTGCGCGGCGTCGTCGCATATGCGTTCAAGCTCACGCTCATCGGATCGCTTGCGGCCCTTGCTGTTTTCTACGCGGGGCTGCTTGTTTTCAGCGGCGGCGCCTGGCGCCAGAACATCGAGCTTTTCGCCGCAGGTCCGCTCATTCTCGCATGGGCGTTTTCAGAATTGCTGATGGGCCTCATGCGCGGCTTTGGGTACATTACCTGGAGCATCGCGCCGCGCGATCTGCTCTGGCGCCTCGGGACCATCGCGGCCGCCTTCCTCTTATTGACCCAATCCGGATCGGTGTCGGCATATGCGCTTGTGATGGCGAGCGCCGCGCTACTCCTGATCATCGCGGCGCTGCAATACCTGGCGTCCCGGCGCGAGTGGCGCGGCGCCCCGCAGGCTGAAGCGCACGATCAAGGCGTGTGGCGCCGCGTCGCCGCAAGCCTCACGCTCGCCACCCTCGTGTCGTCCATCGCGGCGCAGGCGGACGTGCCGCTGATCGGTCTCATCCTTCCGCCGGAGGAAGCAGGCCGCTTTTTCGTCGTTCAGCGGGTCGCCAGCGTCATCCTCGTGGCGAGCGCCGCCATGAACGTCTTCTACGCGGCGAAGTTTTCCGCGCTGTTTTTCTCGGGACGCATGAGCGAACTGCAGGATTTCACGACGCGCATGAGCCTGCTCGCACTTGCTCTGGCGACGCCGGTGTTCGTGTTTATCGAAGTCTTTCCGGAGTTCACGCTCGGCCTGTTCGGGCCGGAATTTGCGCGCTACGGCCTTGAACTCAGGATCATGTGCGTTGCTTACTTTCTGGACTGCATGGCTGGTCCGGTCGGCTTGATGCTGCTGCTTAGCGGGCACGAGCGTCGGCACGTCCACATTCTTGTCGCCTCGACGTGCTTGCGCGCCGCGCTCATCGTGGTGGGCGCCAGCCGCTGGGGCATTCTCGGCGCCGCAGCCGGGTCCGCGCTTGGCCATGTGCTCCTGATCGCTCTGCTATGGATAACGGTCCGCCAGCGCACGGGCATCGAACCGTCGGCGGGCGGCAGTTGGCGCCTGCTTCATCAATCCAACTAGTGGGATTTCTCGTGTTCAAGGCGCCGCAGATGGCCAACGCCGCTTCATCACGTGTGCTCTTCGTCAGCACCCAGATGGAGGCCGCCGGCGTCCAGGTGAAGGCCTTCCACATGCTCAGCGCGATGCAGAAGGACGGCGTGACGGGCGAGTTGCTGTTCCTCTATCGCAAGCGCGACGTGGCGCAATTCGACGCGCAGCCCTGGGTGCGGTGCCTCCTTGATCGTCCCCCGTCAGGTCCGCTCGACTTTTTCCGCATTCTTGTGCGGCTTGCGCGGCATATCCGCGCTTTTCGCCCCACGGGGGTTGTGGGCTTTGCGCATTACTCGTCCCCCATCGCGTGCGGGCTTGCTCTGCTGATGGGCGTGCGTCGCCGGGTCGCCGTGCAAGCTAATCCAGCGGAAACCTTTCCTGCAGGAGCGCGCGCCGTCGACAGGATCGTTGGAACGCTTGGCGTCTACACGGCCAACGTCGCTGCGTCTCAAACAGTGCTCGATAGTTTCCAAAACTACCCGGCCGCATATCGCGGAAGGCTGACGCTTGTTTACAATGGCGTGAAGGCTCCAAAATCCGACCTGACGCCCGCGAAAGCGCGCGTGAAGTTCGGCCTGCCGCTTGATCGGCCTGTACTTGTCACCACTGGACGCCTGTCGGCGCAGAAGAACCAGACGGTCCTTCTGAAAGCCTTGCCGATGCTTCCCGGCGTGCATCTTGCTATATTAGGCGAGGGAGAACTGCGCGCCATGCTTCAGGCGGAGGCCGCTGCGCTGGGAGTCTCCGGCCGTGTCAGCTTCCTGGGCGAGCGGCCTCCCGGCGAGGTCGCGGACTTTCTCAAGTGTGGAGACGTTTTCGTTTTCCCTTCCATCTTCGAAGCTTTCGGACTCGCGGTCGTCGAAGCCATGGCGGCAGGGTTGCCGGTTATCGCGTCCACGCACCAATCCATGCATGAAGTCGTCGGAAGCGCTGGCGTGCTTGTCGACCCGACATCTGCGCAGGCTTGGGCCCAGGCCATCGGCGACCTGCTGAAGGATCCAGAGTCGCAGATGCGGCTGGGCGCCAAGGCGCGCGAGCGGGCCGCGGGCTTTTCTGTGGAGCGCATGGCGAAGGGCTACGCCGAATGCCTTCAATGACGGGCTTGCACGGGCGGGTTGCCGACGGCTCGCCATCTCTCTTCATCCGGGCCGCCTTTCTGGTGATTGTCCTTCTGTCGGTCGGCAACTTTCAACCGGCGCTGACTGGCGCCAGCGAGGCGGACGCGCTTCAGCAGGTGATCGTGCTTGCCGCCTGGCTGTTCATCATCTTCGTGTCCTACGTCGCTGGCGCGCGCCAAAGCCGACCGACGCTCAACGGCCTGCTCTGGCCCATCTTGTTTTACGCCTACGCGATGATTTCGCCCGCATGGAGCAGCAATCCAGCTGGTGGACTTCAGAAGTCCATCGCGTTCCTGATCACCACGTTCGGGGCATGGCGCCTGGTCGGCTTGCTGAGGCCGCGGCAATTCTTCGACCTGCTTTATGTTGGGCTCCTCGCGTTGATTGTCCTGTCGATGCTGCTTGTGCGCTTTGCGCCGCACATCGGCGTGCTCTCCACATGGCAACATAGCGGCCAATGGTCTGGCCCCTTCGTCTCCAAGCAGGTGCTCGGAGCGGCCGCGGCCTTCCTTGTGACGATCGCTTTGCTGCGACTGTCGGAGCGCAAGCGTTTGCTTGACGTGGCAGTCCTTGCGGCTGGCCTGATGTGCCTTGTTGGGTCGGGGTCAAGGGGAGGCGCGGTCATCGCCGTTGCGGCTGTTGCGTGCGTCTTGCTCGCTCGCCGGTCACGCATGGCTTCAATTGCCGTCGCCTACGTCCCGCTGGCCGCCACTGCGCTGGCGACCGCGGCGCTGACACATCTCGCGTCGACGGGCCGCGATTACCTTATAGCGTTCGGGGCGCGCATCGACCTCACCGAACGCACCTTGATCTGGCAGTACGGTTTGAAGAACTGGCTTGGTCAACCCACGTTTGGCTTCGGCCTAAGCGGCTTCTGGTCAGACGTGAAATTCTACGACGGGTTTCAGAAACAGCATGGCTGGGTGCTGGATAACTTCCACAGCGGCTATAACACCATCCTGATCGAATTGGGCCTCGTCGGCCTCATGGCCTTCGCGGCCGTGACGATCAAATTATGCAGACGCGTCAGCCAAGCCGGCGGACGAAGCGACTCCTACGAATCTGGCGCGATGCTCAGCTTCCTGGTCCTTTTCTATGTCATCAATCTCACAGAGACGTTCCTGCTGCGCTCCACAAGCGCGTTTCAGATCACGTTCACGTATGTTCTGTTCGTTCAATTCGCACGGGCCTCCAAAACTCAATCCTCCGTGGCGCCCTTGCTTCCCGGCGCTGGATCGCTCCCGGCGCCTGTGTCGCGCAAGCCCTCTCGCGGACCGACGATCATGACGACGTCGCCCGGATTGAGCTTCGTCGTTTCGGAGGCGGGCGCAGGCTTGCCGTCGCGCAGAAGGCGAAATGTCACCGCTGAAAAGTCGACGTTCGTGAGGGGCGAATAGGACAGGAGGGCCTCAGCCTCGGCGCGCAGCTTTCGGGCCGTGCGCATCTTGTTGCGAGTCTCGTCGATCTCCCGTTCCACCTGTTGCGCTTCGCCAACGAGCGACGCCGTGCGGCGCGCCTTGAGCGCGGCCGTTTGCTGTTCATTCGTGATGAGCGCCTGCGAAGCCTGCGAAAGCTGCGCTTGCAGGTCCTTTTTGCGAAAAGCCGCATCCGCGAGGGCGGTTTCGGCGGCAAGCTGGCGAGGGATTGACGTGAGCCCCTTGTTGATGAGGCTCCGGACTTCGTCCACTTCCTTGCGCAGCAGCGACTCGCGCGCATCCTGAATGGCGACCGCATCGGAGAGGAAGCGCTTCTGTTCTTCAGCGAGGACCATCAGTTTGGCCCGCGCGGCGAGTTCAGATTGAAAGTCCTCCCGGCGCACCCGCAGCATCGTCTGTTCTCTATGGATCGAGCGAGACGAGTCTTCCGTGCTTGAGCCAAATAGCGTGAGCCCCGACATGCTGAATGAAGCGAGGTTTTCGACTTCCGCCTGCAGCCGTGCGCGCCGAATGGTCAGTTCGTCGCTGGTTTTTTGCAAAATCCGGATTTCGCCCTCGGCGGTCGTGATTTCCCGGTCAACGCGGATGAATGTGAGATCGGTCCTGCGATAGACGCCGCCGGCCAGCGCCAGCGCATGAACGGCGACCATGTCCGGCCGATAGGCGTATTCTCCGGGCTTATCGACTGCGCCCAATATAAATATGGGCCGATAGTCCACGATTTCGACGGTGGTGACGGGCGTCGTCAGGAGCGCCGCCTTTTCGGCGATCAGCCTGGTGATCGTCTCGCTCAACTGGCGAGCCGTGAGGCCAGCAGCGGGAACGAGGCCCAGAAGGGGGAGCGCGACTTCGCCCCCGGGAGACAGCTTGAACTCGCCGCTCATGCGCGCCCGGCTGTCTCCGCCTGACGTCGACCATTCAATGACGTTGATGCGCACCTTGTCGGACGCCTGCAGCTTATAATCCGCGCCCTGAGCGAGCGCAGGAATGACAGGAGCGATCGCAAGAACAGTAACCAACGCCAGTTTTTTTACGGGGTTCATTAAACGGCCTCTACCCATCACGTGGGCATATGATCTACATATGTATCTTACAAGGCAATTAATATTGGCTTGTGCCTGACAATCATACGGTAGCGCGTGCGTCAGGGTGGAGGCGGCAGGGCTTGTTCGTCCATGCCGCGTTGCAGGAACCTTGTGCATGCACGACACGGAAATTGGCGCGGTCTTCAACTTCCTTGGCCGCCATTATCGGCGCATGTTGATCGCTGGCGTCTGCGCAGGCCTGCTGGGCGTTCTGTATGCGATGTTCGCGCCGTCCTACTACGCCGCCACTGCGACGCTCGTGGTCGAAAATCGTCGTCCTCGCACCGTGTCGGATCCGCCGCAATACATTGATGAACCGGGGTACGTCGACACGCAGGTGGCGACGATCCAGTCCGATCTCATCCTGAGGCCGGTGGTGGCTGCGTTGCGACTGGCGAAGGATCCTGAGTTCAACGGTTCGGATCGACTGTCCGCACGTCTCTTCGGGGATGCAGACGTCCCGCGCGACTACCGCGAAGAGCAGATGGCCATTGCGAGACTGCGCCGTTCTCTTGCCGCCTCGCGCGTCGGCGCGTCCCATGTGGTTGAACTCACCGCACGCTCGCGGGACGCCGAGAAAGCTGCGCGCATCGCCAACGCGGTCGCGATGCGCTTCGTGGAGGATCAACGCGCGTTCGCAGAAAAGATCACTGAACGCGCGAACGCACCGACAGCGACCCGCATCATCGGGCAGGCGACCCGCCCGCTTGAAAATGCGGGGCTTGGAGCCGTCATGCTGGGGGCTGCAGGCTTTCTGGGCGGCCTGTTGCTCAGCGGCGTCGCGCTTGCGGCGATGGAGGCGGTGCGGCCTCGTTTCTCTTCGGCTGGCGACGTGGCGAACGCGCTGGGCCGAGCTTGCGCTGGCGCGCTAGGCGCGCCAAGCCGCAAGACGGCGGTGAAGGCTGGCGCGCAGGGACTTTTTCAACGTCGGCGACGGCCGCCAGCTGCGCGGGACGTGCCGCCCTACGCGGAGCCCGAGACATCGCCGTTTTTGGAGGGGTTGCGACGATTGGCGTTCGTGCTGGAGCAGGGCGCCGTTGCGCAACATGCCATCGTGGCGGGCTTCGCGAGCGCGGCGCCGAGTTTTGAAAGACCCCTTGCGGCCGCCAATATGGCGATGCTGTTCGCCCGGATGGGACGAAAGACTCTGCTCATCGACATGGCGGCGCCGCCGGGTCAACCGGACGATGCGGGGCAAGCCCCTAGCCCTGTGCAGAATGGTCTTGACGTCGTCGCGCCGCATCGGTCGAGCGCGACGCATTTCAATCCCGCCGCTTGGCTAAGGTCAGCGCTGAGCGCTGGCGCCGAGGCGTACGATTGCGTCATCGTCGACCTGCCGCCGATCCTCGTGAGCGGCGACGCTCCATTCCTTGTCAATCTTCTGCCGATGACCGTCCTGTTGGTCACCCTTCAGTCGGACCTGCAATCGGAGACGCTTGAGGCTCTGCGGCTGATTGAGGACAGCAGCGCGGGCCGTGCGCCGCTCGTCGCCTGCATGGATCCGGCCTTTCCAAAAACGATTTTCTGAAACAACGGAACGGAGCGCTCCCGCATGTCCCTCGAGTCTGCAGAAGAGGCGGCAGGGCAGGAGGTCATAAGGCTTTCCGTGCTGGGCGTCCGCGTGGACGCGGCGCGCAGTCTGGACAGCATCCTTGCGGCGCTCGAGACGGGGCTTCAGGCTGGCGCGGGCATGCTGATCACGTTTGTGAATCCAAGCTCGGTGTCGTTTGCGGAAAAAGATCCCGTTTATCGGGATCTGCTTGCGAGTTTCGATCTGGTGCTGCCGGACGGGCAGGGGATGGTGAAGGCCATACGCCTCTTGCATCGACGTGAGGCGGTGCGCGCCAGTTTCGACAGCACGTCCCTTGCGATCCCTGTTCTGCGCGACTCCGAAGCGAAGGGTCGTTCTGTCTGCCTCGTCGGCGGTCGGCCGGGCGTGGGTGAAGCCGCCGCCGCACAGCTCAAGGCGGCGTTTCCCGCTCTGGTGATTTCGCTTGTCCTTGATGGATACGGCGACAAGGCTGGGATGATCGCGCGCGTGCGGCAAGATGATCCGGACATCGTGATCGCCGCGATGGGCTGGAAAAATCAGGAAAGCTTTTTGCTGGAGCTTCGCATTTCAGGTTGGCGTGGTGTTGGCTTCACGTGTGGCGGGTATCTCGACCAGCTTGCAAATGGCCTGCAATACTATCCGGAACGATTCGACAAGCTGAACCTTAGGTGGTTGTACCGATTGTACAAAGAACCAACGAGGTTGTGGCGAAGATACTTTTTTGACTATGGTCTATTTGCGATACGGCTTGCGTCCTCTTTGGCGAATCGCGGCCGGAAGGTGCCGTGATAGTTATTGCTGGTTAAGTTACACGTTTATTGAGGTCCTATAACTGATGATCGACGATGTCATTACAGACCCAGAAAGGCTTGCGGCGCTTGGGAAGACGGGCCTGCTTGATACGCCCTCCGACGATGCGTTCAATCAGCTGGCGCGGCTCGCCATGCGGTTGACGGATGCGCCAATCGCCCTGATTTCGCTGGTGGATGCTGAGCGGCAGTTCTTCCATACGTGCATCGGCTCGTTTGGAGACATCTGCGAAGGCGGGCAGACGCCGGTCCAGCATTCGTTCTGCCAGTACGCAGTCGCCACTAGAGAGCCGTTCATCATCGAAGACGCCCGGAAGCACCCGCTGTTGAAGGATAATCCAGCGGTGACGGAATTCGGTGTGATCGCCTATGCGGGAATCCCAATCATCATCGCGGACGGGCACGCCATTGGATCGCTCTGCGTGCTGGACTCGAAGCCCAGAGCGTGGCGCACCCAGGACATCGAGACGCTCAAGTCATTGGCTCAGGCGGTGACGTCATCGATTGGCTTGCGGGAACGCGCGCAGACCGGCGGCCTCGTGGTCGACACCGCATCGGGTCATTCGGCGAAGGACCTTGAGCTTGAAGGCATCGTGGGCGACCTGCTCGCGGCGCTGGACAGCTACAGCCAGCTTCTCGCAGGGTCCGAGGGCGAAGAGGCGACGCTGGCCGATGAGGCTGCGCTGCAGGAGGAGATTGTCCGCACGGAAGCCGCGCTCAACAGGCTCTGCGAACGCGTGATCGACTTCGATGGACTCTCGATGGACCACCGGCGGCTTCTGGAGGCCGCCATGGCGTATGGCGACGCCAAGCGGCGGCGTTCGCACGCGGCGCAAGACTTCCAGCAACTTCGCGTGACGCTTTCGGAAGTGGAGGCCGCCGGGCGCGCAAGCCTCGACAGCGAGCTGAACCTCAGGCGCGAGTGGCGCCTTCTGATGCCGGACTGATAGGTCTGCGCGCCAGCCGCGGTTTGGTCGGGCTGGCGCGCTCCTGGCCTAAATCAGGTGGAAATCCACCATTGTCAGTTGCGCCTTGGTCACGTCGCTCAGCGTGATGCTGTTCAAGCTGTCGAAGGTGATGACCGCGGATCCGTTGACGTCCCGGGTGTGGCTCAGGATGTAGGTCGCAAGCTCTGCGTCGGTGTGAACGCCCGCCAAGGCTGCGATCGTGTGATCGAACGCCAGCACGTCATGGTCGCGAGACAGGGTGGTGGCCGCCGCGAAGCCGCTGATCTTGTCCACGCCAAAGCCGGACTGGAAGATGAACGTGTCGCCGCCTCCGCCGCCGTTCATGCTGTCGTTTCCGCTGCCGCCGATGAACACGACGTCGCTAGAAGAATCGGACAACGAATCCTTGCCGGTCGTGCCCAGAACCAGATGGTTGCCTTGCACGCCAGTGTTTCCGGCGAGATCCGTCGCCGACGCGGTGAAGACGTGTTTAGCCGTGGTGGACAACGCCGCCGACGCATAGGTCCAGGCGCCGTTCACGTCGGACTGGATGTTTTGAGCGACGATCTTGTTGCCGTCGTACAAGGTCACGAGGCTGTTGGCTTCGCTCTGCCCTGAAATGGTGGTGACCCCCTGCTTGACGATGGCGTTCGTGATGGAGGTCACCGGCGCCGTTCTGTCGACGATCAGCGTGGGGCCAGCCGAGACCGCGCCCGTGACGTTGCCGGCCGCATCGGTCGCCGACACTGTGAAGTTGTGGGTTCCGTCGGCGAGGTTCGTTGCGGTGAACGTCCAGCTTCCATCGCTGGCCTGCGTCGCGAGTCCCAGGTCACGGCCCTGATCGAATACATGCACCGACGTGACGCCGGACGTGTCGGACGCAATGGCCTTGATGACGGTCGTGCCGAGCTTGGTGAGGCCGCTGACGCTTTCAGTCGCGGACACGATCGGCGCGAGCGAATCGACGATCACGCTCGACGACGTGGACGTAGCGCCGATCTGCACGCCGGATTGCGTCAGCGCCACAGCGGTGAACGCGTGTGCGCCGTCGCTGAGGTTGGCGGCGTTGAACACCCACTGGCCGGAGCTGTTGAGCGCGCCATTTCCCAGGAACGTTCCTGAGTCATAAATAGCGATAGCCTCAACACGCGCGTCGGCGATCACGCCAAGGTTCAGGTTGATCGACGTCTGGCGCGTCAGCCCCGAGGCGTCCGCCGTCATGCTCAGCGCAATGGGCGCGGCGATGTCGGCCGTGTGAATGACGCCATCGCTGAACTGAAAGTCTTCAATCCATTTGGCGATATCCACGCCGTCCGGCGATCCTGCGCGGCTGTCCGTGATGGTGATCGATCCGTCCGCGTTGCGCGCCAGCGTGTAGTCGGCGCGCGCGCCGCTGAACACCGCAGTGTCATAGCCGTCGCCGCCGTCGAGAAGATCGTCGCCGGCGCCGCCGCGCAGCACGTCGTCCCCTGCGCCGCCCATCAGGGCGTCATTGTCCGTCATGGCGCCGACGAAGAGATCCTGCTTGTCAGACGTCACAAAGTAGAGCTGCGAGTTGAACCACATCGTGCCATCGGGATTGCCCGAAGGGTTTTGAGCCGTGGCGAGGTCTAGGGCGTTTCCATTGACGTCCATGGAACGCACATGGAGATTGCGATCGCCGCCGTTCGCTTGTGCGTCGTTGAGGAACTCGATGGCCATCGAGTTGACCGGGCCTATGTTGGCGAAGGAGAACGTGAAGGAGGACGCGGTCGCGCCGGCTTCCTGCACGGCCCCGACCTGGACGCCGTTCACCAGCAGGCGGAATTGCGCGCCGACGCCGTTCAGCACGTCGGCTTGCGCCACGACGCTGATGCTTGTGGTTTGAAGCGTCGTGACGTGATCTGGTCCGCCGATCAGGAGGTCGTCGCCGTCGCCGCCCCTGATGAGATCGTCGCCCGCGCCGCCCGATAGTTGGTCGGCGTAAAGCCCGCCGTCCATCACGTTGGCGGACCCGGAGCCTTGCTGGGCGAAGCCCGATCCGGTCCGCACGCCGTTGAACCAATCGGATATGACCTGCAGGGCTTCCTTGCCTTGCGGGGTGAAGCCTGTGGGTTGGTCGGGATTTGTGGTGGGTTCCCAATTCCAGAGTTCAACGCCGCGGAACCAGTCGCCGCCGCGCTCGCTGAAGACCTGAAAGAGCGCGTCATACAGCATAGCCTGCTCGGCTTCGTCCACCACGCCCGTGGCGCTCCAGTCGCCTGGGCTCATGGCGGCGCCGTCCACGCTGCGATAGCCCACCTCGGTGAGCATCAGCGGCTTGTCGTAGGCCACGGAGAGCGAATGCAGAAAGTCGATGGGAGACAGGTTGTTCAGCGCATGCGCCACGTCCATGTCCGCGGGGACTGAATGCCACGCGTCGACTAGGTCCTGCAGGGTTGGCGTGGTCGTCGTCGCGAGAGGGATGTAGGGGTTCACGCCGATGACGTCGACGTCCGCCCAGAAGCTGACATGCGCCGCCTCCGCCCAATCCGCCGCATAGGTGAGTTCGCCGTGATACACGCCGCGAACTGTGGCGATGATATCCTGCCAATAGCTCTGGTATTGAGCGCCGGTCAGCGACTGCAATTCGCAACCGATGCTGAGCGAAGAGACGCCGCCGGCTTCCGCCATCGCGGCGTAATGGACGATCATGTCCTTGTAGCCGGCGAACCAGGCGGCGACGTCGGCGGGCGCAAGATCGCCGCGGTAGATTCCGTCCAGCGAATCCACGTGGGGCTTCAACATCACGCTGAGGCCCTGGGCCTGCGCGTCCGCTATGGACTTCAGGAGTTCGGCGTCCGTGCCCATGGTGGCGCCGGCGGTGAAGTCGGACGCGGCGGCGTTGCTGACGTACCATGTGGGAACGATGGAGATGCTGTTCGC
>JAQGJX010000079.1 GCA_028290405.1 Hyphomicrobiales bacterium | reverse complement strand
TGAAGACCCTGCTGACGGACATCCGCCTCAACCCGGATTCCCGCCGCCTCGTGCTCTCGGCGTGGAACGTGGGCGACCTCGACCGGATGGCCCTGTCGCCCTGCCATTGCCTGTTCCAGTTCTGGGTCGCGGAGGGCAAGCTCTCCTGCCAGCTCTACCAGCGCTCGGCCGATTGCTTCCTGGGCGTGCCGTTCAACATCGCCAGCTACGCGCTGCTCACCCACATGGTGGCCCATGTGAGCGGGCTGGGAGTGGGGGATTTCGTCCATGCCTTCGGCGATGCGCACCTGTATTCCAACCACCTCGACCAGACCCGCCAGCAACTCGCCCGCGCGGCCCGGCCGCTGCCGACCCTGCGGCTGAACCCGGACGTCAAGTCGCTGTTCGATTTCCGCTACGAAGACATCGTGTTCGAGAATTACGATCCGCATCCGTTGATCAAGGCGCCGGTTGCCATATGACGCCGGACGCCATCCCGCTCGTCCTCGTGGCGGCAGTCGGGCGCAATGGCGTCATCGGCGGCGAGGGGACGCTTCCGTGGCGGCTGCCCAGCGACCTGCGGCGGTTCAAGGCCCGCACCATGGGCAAGCCCCTGCTGATGGGGCGCAAGACGTTCGCGAGCATCGGGCGCCCGCTGCCGGGACGCGAAACCATCGTGCTGACGCGCGACCCCGGATTCGCCCCACCGGGCATCTACGTCGTCGGCGACCTTGCCGCAGCGTTGGAGCTTGCGCAGGCCCGCGCGCGAGCCATGGGGGCAAAAGAAATCATCGTGGCGGGCGGCGGCGACCTTTACGCCCAGACCATCGGGCTGGCGCAGCGGCTGGACGTGACGGAAATCGATCTTGAGCCTGCGGGAGATGCGTTTTTTCCCTTCGTTGATCCCGCGCTCTGGCGCGAGACGCTGCGCGAGCCCCATCCGGCGGGCCCGGGCGACGACGCCTCCTTTACCGTAGTGGCGCATGAACGGCGTTGAAGCTGTGCGCCAAAGTTGAAAACCACGCCGCCCGTGCTTAATTGCGTGTCTGGCGCGGAACCAACCGGCGCCAGGAGGGGAAAGAGGAATCCATGCCCTGGAGTAATCAGAGCGGCGGCGGCGGCGGTCCCTGGAAGCCGAGCAATCCTGGGCCGTGGGGCCAGGGTCCGTCCGGCGGCGGCGGCCAGCAGCCCCCCGATCTCGAAGAATTGCTCCGCCGCAGCCAGGACCGGCTGAAGAGCGTGATGCCCGGCGGCGGCTTCGGCGGCGGCGGCGTCGCGGCGCTCGTGGCCCTCGCGGCCCTCGCCTGGGCGGCGACCGGCGTTTACACGGTGCAACCCAACGAGGCGGGCATCGAGACCGTGTTCGGCAAGTTCACGCAGCGCACGGTGTCCGGCCTGAACTACAATTGGCCCTATCCGATCGGTTCGGTCGCCAAGCTGCGGGTCACGGACCGCAACAGCATCGACGTCGGCTTCCGCACCCGCGAAGACCCCCGCCGGCCCAACAACACGACGCAGATCGACGTGAACGAAGAAAGCCTGATGCTCACCGGCGACGAGAACATCGCCGACGTGAAGTTCCGGGTCATCTGGCAGATCGATCCCGCGCGTCCGGAGGATTACGCCTTCAACGTGCGCGAGCCGCGCGAGACCGTGAAGGCGGTGGCGGAAAGCGTGATGCGCGAAATCGTCGGGCGTACGCAGATCCAGCGCATCCTGACCGCCGAACGCAAGCTCATCGAGCCCGCCGCGCAGGAACTGACGCAGAAAGTGCTCAGCGAATACAAGGCCGGCGTGCTGATCCTGCAGGTTCAGTTGCTGTCGGTCGATCCGCCCGAGCAGGTCATCGCGGCGTTCCGCGACGTCACCGCCGCCCAGCAGGACCTGGAGCGCATGCGCAACGAGGCCGAAGCCTACGCCAACCGCGTGGTGCCCGAGGCGCGCGGCGCCTCCGCGCGCATCCTGCAGGAGGCCGAAGGCTATCGTGAGCAGACCGTCGCGGAAGCGCGCGGCCAGGCGTCGCGCTTCAACCAGGTGTACGAGCAGTATCGCAATGCGCCCGCCGTCACCCGCGAGCGCATGTATCTGGAAACCATGGAGCGCGTGCTCGGCGGGTCCAGCAAGGTCATCATGGACCAGGGCGCCGGGCAGGGCGTCGTGCCTTATCTGCCGCTCGGCCAGGAGGCTCCCGCGTCGCGGGCGCAAGCTCCCCAACAGTCCCAGCCCGCGCAGGGGGTGCGCCGATGAACCGCTCAGTCATGGGCTTCGGCGCCCTTATCGCCCTCATCGCGATCGTCGTCATCGGCGGCGCGTCGGTGTTCACCGTCCACCAGACCGAGCAGGCCATCGTGCTGCGCTTCGGCCAGCCGGTGGGCGAGCGCGCGCTCGTCACCCGTCCGGGCCTGCACCTGAAGGCGCCGTTCATCGAGAACGTGGTTTATTTCGACAACCGCATCCTCGACCTTGAGAGCGCCAAGCAGGAAGTCCTTGCGGCCGACAACAGCCGCATCGAGGTGGATTCGTTCCTGCGCTACCGGATCGTCGATCCGCTGCGCTTCTTCCAGACCGTGCGCACCATCCAGGGCGGCAACAACCAGCTTGGTTCGGTGCTCAACTCCGCAGTCCGCCGCGTGCTGGGCGAGGCGACGATGATGCAGCTGGTGCGCGAGGACCGCGCCAACCTGATGCACAAGATCCGCGACCAGGTGAACGCCGAGGCGATCAAGCTGGGGGCGAACGTCATCGACGTGCGCATCCGCCGCGCGGACCTGCCGCGGCAGATCTCCGAGCAGGTGTTCCTGCGCATGCAGACCGAGCGCCAGCGCGAGGCGTCCGAGTTCCGCGCGCAGGGCGCGGAGCAAAAGCAGCGCATCGAATCGCGCGCCGACCGCGACGTGACGGTGCTGCGCGCCGAAGCCCAGTGGCAGGCCGACCAGGTGCGCGGCGAGGGCGACGGAACCCGCAACAAGATCTTCGCCGAAGCCTATGGCAAGGATCCGGATTTCTTCGCCTTCTACCGGTCCATGCAGGCCTACGAGACCGGGCTGAAGTCCTCCGACACGCGCTTCGTCATCAGCCCGTCGTCGGAGTTCTTCCGGTTCTTCGGGCGTGCGGGCGGCAACGGCGGATCGTCCGCCGGCAACGGCGCCGCGCCGGAAGCCAAGGCGGGCGCCCAGCCTGACGCGAAGGCCGGCGCCCAGCCGTAAGCGGGCGACCAAAGCCTGCGGCTCGCCTCGGCCTTCAGGGGCGTGGCGACACGATTTCGTGAAAGGCGGCCCATGCGGTCGCCTTTCTGCCGTATTATATGTTTGGATAGGGTTACAGTCGGCCCGCTCGCCGCATCAGGAGACGCCAGACACATGCGCAACGCCGTGAACCTCTCCCCGCGCCAGCCTTCCGCACGCCGCGGACTGGCTCTGGTTCTGGCCCTCGCGCTCGCGAGCGGCGCAGCGCCCTTTCCGGCGTTCACGCCCGCGCCGGCGTTCGCCCGGGGCGCGCCCGAATCGTTCGCCGACCTGGCCGCCGGCGTCAGCGACGCGGTGGTGAACATTTCCGCCGCGCAGGCGGCGCCCGAGCGGCGCGCAGGCGCGGGCCCGCGCGAGGGGCAGGGGCCGGG
>JAQGJX010000076.1 GCA_028290405.1 Hyphomicrobiales bacterium | reverse complement strand
TCGCGCTCCATCACGAGCACGCCGGCGTCATAGGGCGACAGCCCGAAAGCCTCGACGAACCGGGCCTTTTTCGCATCCGGCAGTTCCGGCAGCGCTGCCGCCAGCCCGTCCACGAACGCCTGGTCGAACTCAAGCGGCAGCAGGTCGGGATCGGGGAAGTAGCGGTAGTCGTGCGCCTCTTCCTTCGAGCGCATGGAGCGCGTCTCGCCACGGCCGGGATCGAACAGCCGCGTCTCCTGATCGATCTTGCCGCCGTCCTCGATGATGCCGATCTGGCGGCGCGCCTCGACGTCGATGGCCTGTCCGATGAAGCGGATCGAGTTGACGTTCTTGATCTCGCAGCGCGTGCCCAGCGGCTCGCCGGGGCGGCGTACGGACACGTTCACGTCGGCGCGCAGGTTGCCCTTCTCCATGTCGCCGTCGCACGTGCCGAGGTAGCGCAGGATGGTGCGCAGCTTCGTCACGTAGGCCTTCGCTTCGTCGGCCGAACGCATGTCGGGCTTGGAGACGATCTCCATCAGCGCCACGCCGGAGCGGTTGAGATCCACGAAGCTGGAAGTGGCGGACTGGTCGTGGATGGACTTGCCGGCGTCCTGCTCCAGATGCAGGCGCTCGACGCCCACGCGGATCTGCTCGGTGGGCGTGACGTCCACGACCACGACGCCTTCCCCCACGATGGGGCTCTTGTACTGGCTGATCTGGTAACCCTGCGGCAGGTCGGGATAGAAGTAGTTCTTGCGGTCGAACACCGAGCGCAGGTTGATCTGCGCGTTGAGCCCCAGGCCCGTGCGCACCGCCTGCTTCACGCACTCCTCGTTGATGACCGGGAGCATGCCCGGCATCGCGGCGTCCACCAGCGAGACGTGGCTGTTTTCCTCCGCGCCGAATTCCGTCGACGCGCCCGAGAAGAGCTTCGACCTGGAATTCACCTGCGCGTGAATTTCGAGGCCCAGGACGACTTCCCAGTCGCCGGTGGCGCCCTTGATGTATTTCGCTGTGCCCGGAGCGTTCATGTGAGCCTCGTTGCTGGAAGGAGCCCTGGCGGGCGTCCGATCATCTGAGGCTCTGCCTATCCTCTCCCGCGCCCGCCTTCAAGGCGACGCGGGGAAGCAGGCGGGCGCACGCTGAGGTTCACGCACGCTGAAGTTCATGCACGCTGAAGAGGCCCGCCGGATCGGTCCACCACTCCGCCACGCTCCATCCCGCGCGCACGGCCATGTCGTGGAAGGCCGCAGGCCGGTACTTGTGCGAGTTCTCCGTGTGGATCGTCTCGCCGCGCGCGAAGTCGAACCGGCGCCCCAGCACGCGCACGCTCTGCGCGCGCTCGCTCACCAGATGCATTTCGATGCGCCCCAGGGCGGCGTTCCAGATGGCCTCGTGCCGGAAGGCGCCGAGGTCGAAATCGGCGCCGAGTTCGCGGTTGATCCGCGTCAGCAGGTTCAGGTTGAACGCCGCTGTCACGCCCTGCGCGTCGTTGTAGGCGGGGATGAGGACGCCCGGGTCCTTCTCCACGTCCACGCCGATCACCAGCCGCGCGCCGGGCCCCAACACCTCGCCGAAGTGCGCCAGCAGCCGCTCGGCCGATCGCGCGTCGAGATTGCCGATGGTGGAGCCTGGGAAGAAGCCCAGCCGCTCGTGGCCTTCAAGGTCGCCCGGAAGCGCCGCCTGCGCCCAGAAGTCGCCCGTGACGGTCTCCACGCGCAGCGTGCGGTAGCGGCTCTCCAGCCGCGCGCGCGCCTCCTCCAGCGCGCTCTCCGACACGTCGATGGCCACATAGGCGGCCAGCTGCGGCAGCGCGTCCAGCAGGATCTCCGTCTTGGTGCTGGAGCCCGAACCGAACTCCACGAGGCAGGTGTCGGGCCTGGTGCGCGCGGCGATCTGCGCCGCATGCGCGCGCAGGATCGCCGCCTCCGTCCGCGTCGGATAATACTCGGGCAGATCGGTGATCGCCTCGAACAGCTCGCTCCCGCGCGCATCGTAGAAGAAGCGGCAGGGCAGCTCTTTTTGCGCGCGCCCCAGCCCGTCCAGCACGGAGCGCGCGAAGTCCTCGCGCTCGACGCCAGCGTCGATGCGTGTGTTCTCGACAAGCGTCATGAGTGATCGTCCGCCAATCGCAGCCCCATGAATTGCCAGCGCTGCCAGGGATAAAAGAAATTCCGGTACGTGGCCCGCGAGTGCCCGTGCGGCGTCGCGCAGGACGATCCGCGCAGCGCCTGCTGGCTCACCATGAACTTGCCGTTGTATTCGCCCAGAGCCCCTTCAGGCGCGCGAAAGCCCGGGTAAGGCGCATAGGCGCTCTGCGTCCATTGCCAGACCTCGCCGAACATCTGCAGCAAGCCGCCGCCCGCTCCCGCCGGCATGGGCCGCAGCGGGGATTCGTCGAGCGTGGCGGGCGCGGCGTCCGCCTGCGCGCCAAGGGATTGCGCCGCGTTCTCCCATTCAAATTCGGTGGGCAGCCGCTTGCCGGCCCAGCGGGCGAAAGCGTCCGCCTCGAAGTAGGACACGTGGCACACGGGCGCGCCGGGATCGAGCGGCAGCATGCCGTCGAGGGTCATCTGCATCCATTGGCCGTCGCGCTCTTCGCAATACAGCGGCGCGCGCCAGCCCTCGCGCTGCACGGTCGCCCAACCGTCCGACAGCCAAAGCGTCGGCGTGGAATAGCCGCCGTCCTGCATGAACGCCAGCCATTCGGAATTGGTCACGAGCCGGTCGGCGAGCCTGTAGGGATGCAGCAACGCGTCATGGCGCGGGCTCTCGTTGTCGAACGAAAACCCCTCTCCCGCATGGCCGATCTTGCGCAGCCCGCCCTCGAACGCCGTCCACCCAAGCGCGGACGCCCTGGCGTGGGGCGGTTGCGCGCGTCCCGCCCGGTAGCGCGGGCGCAGGGGGTTCGCGGCGAACAGCGCGAGGATGTCGGTGAACATCAATTCCTGATGCTGCTGCTCGTGCGCCGTGCCCAGCGCGAGCAAGGAGGCGATCTCCGGACGCGCCGCGTCGCCGCTGGCGAAGAGTTCGCGCAGCGCCTCGTCCACATGGGCGCGATAGGCGAACACCTCGTCGGCCGTGGGCCGCGTGAGCAGCCCGCGCCGGGTGCGCGCATGGCGCGGCCCGGCGGTCTCGTAATAAGAGTTGAAGCAGTACGCGAAGCCCTCGTCGAACACCCGGTAGCCCGGCGCGTAGACGCACAGGACGAAGGTCTCGAGGAACCAGGTCGTGTGCGCGAGGTGCCATTTGGCCGGGCTGGCGTCGTCCATCGCCTGCACCGTCATGTCTTCCGGCGTCAGCGCTTCAGCAATGTCGAGCGATAGTTTGCGGGTGGCGAAAAAGCGCCTTTCGGCGCCCTGCACATCCCGCGCGGCGCGGTGCGCCAACGCGGCTGTCATCAAACCAAACCCCTGTGAACGACGATACGCGTGACGCAGTGTACACGTTCAGCGGCGCCTGAGCCATTCGGCGCAGCTATTGCGCGGCAATTGGGAGCTAACGCCGGTCGCGCCCGCGGGTTCCACCGCCCGAGGCGCTTACGGGCGCCCGTCCCGCGCGTCGATCCACGCGGCGGCGAAACCGCTGACGGTCCCGCCGACGAGCGACAAGACCGCCCCTATGGCGATGAAGATGAGCTTGCCCGTCGGTTCGCCCCGATACCACTGGGCGAAGACGAGGATGACGAGCAGCAGCGCAAGCGCCCACAGGAAGTATTTCATGGCCTGAAGGCAGCCGATCAAGACCGCAGTCGAAAACGGACCCATGTCCCCCTCAAGCGTCTGGCGGTCGCGTCACGTCCACCAGGGTTCCGGCAGGCGCACGCGGCCGGCGGCATCTTCCACGATCTGCGCGACCGAGAAAAGCGTCTCCTCGCCGAAGGGACGTCCGATGAGCTGCAGGCCGAGGGGCAGGCCGTCGCGCGACAGGCCTGCGGGCACCGCAAGCCCCGGCAGGCCCGCCATGTTCACCGTCACGGTGAACACGTCGTTGAGGTACATCTCAACGGGATCCGCCGACGTCTTCTCGCCGATCCCGAACGCCGGGGACGGCGTCGCGGGCGTCAGGATGGCGTCCACGCCGGCATGGAAGGCCGCTTCGAAGTCCTGCCGGATCAGTGTGCGGATCTTCTGCGCGCGCACATAATAAGCGTCGTAATATCCAGCCGAGAGCACATAGGTGCCGATCATGATGCGCCGGCGCACTTCGGGGCCAAAGCCTGCCGCGCGCGTCTGCTCGTACATGTCGGAGATGTCGCGGCCGGGCGCGCGCAGGCCGTAGCGCACGCCGTCGTAGCGCGCGAGATTGGACGAGGCCTCGGCGGGCGCCACGATGTAATAGGCGGGCAGTGCGTACTTGGTGTGCGGCAGCGAGATGTCCACGATCTCCGCGCCCGCCGCGCGCAGCCAGTCCATGCCCTGGCGCCAGAGGGCGTCGATCTCTTCCGACATGCCCTCGACGCGATATTCCTTGGGGATGCCAATCTTGAGGCCCTTCACGGAGCCCCCGACGGCCTTCTCGTAATCGGGCACGGGCGCGTCGACGCTGGTCGTGTCCTTGGGGTCGAAGCCCGCCATGGAGCGCAGCATGATCGCGCAATCGCGCACCGTGCGGGCGATGGGGCCCGCCTGGTCGAGGGAGGACGCGAAGGCCACCATGCCCCAGCGCGAGCAGCGGCCATAGGTTGGCTTGATGCCGACCGTGCCGGTGAACGCGGCGGGCTGGCGGATGGAGCCGCCGGTGTCGGACGCGGTGGCGGCCAGGCACAGATGCGCGGCGACCGCGGAGGCCGATCCGCCCGACGATCCGCCGGGCACCAGCAGGCCCTTCTTGTCGCCTGCGAGCGCGGCGCGCGCCTGCTCCTTCGACCAGTTCGGCGGCGTCCAGGGGGACGCGACAGGGCCATAGAACGAGGTCTCGTTCGACGAGCCCATGGCGAACTCGTCCATGTTGAGCTTGCCGAGCATCACCGCGCCGTCGCGCCACAATTGCCCTGTGACGGTGGATTCGTAAGCGGGCTTGAAGCCGTCGAGGATGTGGCTGCACGCCTGCGTGTGCACGTCGCGCGTGGCGTAGAGGTCCTTGATCCCCAGCGGCAGGCCTTCGAGCGGGCCGGCGTCTCCGCTGGCGATGCGGGCGTCGGACGCCTTCGCCATGGCGAGCGCGCGCTCGGGGGTCTCGGTGACGAAAGCCCCGAGGCTCCGGGCCTTTTCGACCGCGTCCACATGGGCCTGCGTCAGCTCGACGGCCGAGACCGTGCGGGCCGCGATCGCGTCGCGCGCCTGCGCGAGAGTGAGTTCGTTCAACTGCGTCATGATGAGTTTTCCGGTAGATGCGTGCGCGTCGGAGGAAGCCGCGAGGGCTTTACTCGACGACCTTCGGCACCGTGAAGAAATGGTCTTCGCGCTGCGGCGCGTTGGCGACGACGACCGCGGAGCCGGCCTGGTCGGTCACTTCGTCGGCGCGCAGGCGCATCTTCATGGGAATGACGGACGTCATGGGCTCGACGCCGTCGACGTTCACTGCATCGAGTTCTTCGACGAAGGCGAGGATGGCGTTCAGCTCCTGCTGAAGATGCGGCACGTCCTCGTCCTTGACGGCGATGCGCGCCAGATGCGCAATGCGCCGGACAGTCGCCTGGTCGACGGACATCTGCTCTCCGGGGTTCGTTTACATGAATTGTGCGCCGCCTATAGCATTGCCGCCTTCGCGCGCGCAAATGCGGTGACTTGGGACGGGCGCCATGCTACCGGCGCGCATGGACAACGTCGAAAAGCCCCCCGCGCCCGCCAGCAATCTTTCAACGCTGGAAGACGTGGCGCCGCATCTTGGACGCTTCGCGCGCCTGATGGGGCTTGACCTCGGCACCAAGACCATCGGCCTGTCGCTGTCGGACGTGGAGCGCACGCTGGCCTCGCCGCTGGAGACGATCCAGCGCAAGAAATTCACAGACGACGCCAGGCGCCTGCTGGAGCTCGCAAGAAAGTACGAGGTCGCTGCGTTCGTCATCGGCCTGCCGCTGAACATGGACGGCAGCGAAGGGCCCCGCGCGCAGGCCACCCGCGCCTTCGTGCGCAGCATGGCCAAACTCGACGCGCGCCCCTTCGTGTTCTGGGACGAGCGGTTGTCGACGGCGGCCGTCACGCGCTCGCTGATCGAGCAGGACGCCTCTCGCGCCCGGCGGGCCGAAGTGGTGGACCGCATGGCCGCCGCCTACATCTTGCAGGGCGCCCTCGACCGGTTGCAGGCGATGCTGCGCCAGTCGAGGCGCGACCGGGACTAGGAGCCGCCGTCACCGGTGCCGGCCGCCGCCCCCGAAGCCGCCGCCTCCAAAGCCGCGACCGCCCCCAAAGCCGCCGCCGCCGCCGAAGCTGCTGCGCCCGATGCCGCCCGCAGCGAAACCGCCGCCGCCGAACCCGCGGTGGCCGAAGCCTCCGCCCATGACGCCGCGCGGCCCGAACCCGCCGGTCCTTACGAAGCCGCGATGCTGGAAGCCCCCAGGCGCGAAGCCCCGGCGGCCGCCCAGCATGGCGTTGTGCCCGTAGAAGCGCGGATGGTGGCGGTAGAACGCGTGGCGCCGGTGGAAGCGATACCCGCCGTAATAAGCGGGGTAGTACCCGCCCCAATACGCCGGATAATAGCCGCCGCCGTAGCACCCGTAGGGATATCCGTACCCCCAGCCGTACCCGTAATCCCAGCACCGGTCATAGGAGGCGGCGCCCAGCGCGGCGCCGAAGAGGCCCAGCAACACGGCCGGAGCGGGGTTGTAGGCGTACCGCCGGTACACGCGCCGGTGGACGACGCGATGGCGCACGAACCGCCGGGGATGCGCCACGGTGCGGCGCAGGCGCACCTCGGCGGTCAAGCTTTGCGGCGCGAGATCGCCAGCCGGGGTCACGCTTAAGGGTGCCGCCAGGGCGCTCCGGGGGACGACGCTCCCGCTCGCGAGGACCACGCACCCGGCGCCCACGCACGTGATCGTTACCATCTTAAGCTTGGTCATAAGCCCGTTGAAATGGGAATCGGTCATAGGTTACCCTCCCTGAGGGCCGCGCGCCCCGGCGGCATTCCCGGGGGCGGTACCTGGTAAAAATGCGGGAGGGGCCGTTTAGGTTCATTCGCCGGATGTTCCCGCCAGAAGGCAAGGTCGCGCGGGGCGAGAGACACGCAACCAATGGTTGCGTTGAAGCTATAAAGAAAGCATCCTAGGTTGCAGCATGACATTTCATGAAAGCAGTGGGAAAGCGCGAGGAGTCCTGCCATGTCCAAGCCCGCCGCCAGACAATCTTTGACAGAGCCCGAGCCCGAATACGCCAACACGCCCTGGCCCACGGGGGAAGCGCCCAACGATCCGGCGGAGGCCGCCCAGTACATCGCCCAGCTCACCGGCGAACTCGCCGGGATGGCGGCGGCCGCCCATCTTGACACGCTGGCGTACCTGCTGGCGATGGCGCGGGTGGAAGCCGAGATCGCCGCGCGCGCGGGGGGTTACCCCACAGCCTGAGGGGCCGGGGCGCGCTGGTCGCGTCAGACCCGCCTGGCCACGAGGTTTCCCTCGCGCACGACCAATCCCCGCATTTCCATCTCGAACAGCGCCGCCTGGACGGCAGCCGCGCTCGCCCCTGACGCCCGGACGAGGTCGTCAACCGTGACCGGCGACGGCCCGACCAGGCGCTCGAGCGCGTCGTCCAGGGCGACGACCGATGCGGCGCCCGCTTCCAGCGCCCGGCCCTGCGTGGGCGCGGGGACCGAATCTTCGTTCATGTGCATGCTGGGGCTGGTGAGCGGCGCGGAGCC
Source organism: Hyphomicrobiales bacterium (assembly GCA_028290405.1). Classification (GTDB taxonomy): domain Bacteria; phylum Pseudomonadota; class Alphaproteobacteria; order Rhizobiales; family Beijerinckiaceae; genus Terripilifer. The sequence continues at coordinate 5,119 of JAQGJX010000076.1, read as the reverse complement.
GCCCTCCCCCAGAATGTCCGCCTCGTCCCACAGCGGCTCCGGCTGGTCGCCCCAGAACTCGTCCTCACGCAGGCTGGGGCGCATCGGGGCGGTTCCGGCCGCGACCGGCCGGAGGGCGTCCAGCACGTCCGCCGCGCTGGTGCACAGGGTCGCGCCCTGGCGCAGCAGGTCGTTGGTTCCCTCGGCGCGCGGGTCGAGCGGAGAGCCAGGCACGGCGAACACTTCGCGGCCCTGCTCGTTGGCGAATCGCGCCGTGATGAGCGACCCTGAGCGGCGCGCCGCCTCCACCACCACCGTGCCCAGCGCCAGCCCGGAGACGATGCGGTTGCGCCGGGGAAAATCGCGCCCGCGCGGTTCCCAGCCCAGCGGCATTTCCGACATGACGACGCCCCGGGCGCAGATGTCCCGGGCGAGGTCCTCATGCTCGGGCGGATAGATGCGGTCGAGCCCGCCCGCCAGGACGGCCACCGTTCCGGTGCGCAACGACGCGCGGTGCGCGCGCTGGTCGACGCCGCGCGCCAGCCCGGAGGCGATCACGAAATCCGCGCCCGCAAGTTCGTGCGTCAGCCGCTCGGTGAACGCCAGCCCCGCCGCAGAGGCGTTTCGCGAGCCCACCATGGCCACCATGGGCCGCGCGAGCGCGCTCACGTCCCCTTTGACGCACAGCAGCGGCGGGGGCGAGTCGATCTCCCTCAAGGCCGGCGGATAGTCCGCCTCGCCCAGCGCCACGAACCTTGCGCCAAAGCGCGCCGTCGCCTCCATCTCCCGCAGGCAGGCGTCGCGCGACGCGAGGCGCACGTTGCGGCCGGCCGCATGGCGGGCGATGAGGTCCGGCAAGGCGCGCAACGCCGCGCTGGCCCCGCCATAGCGGTTCACCAGGGAGCGGAAGGTGCGCGGGCCGATGTTGTCGCTGCGGATCAATTGGAGCCAGTCGAGCCGCTGCTCGTCGCTGAGTTGGGCGACGGGAGCAGCGCCGCTCACGACTTCTGGCCTATCTTGCCTTCCGTCCCGGCCATCAGCCGCTCAATGTTGGGCCTGTGCTTGAACCACAGCATCACCGCCAGGGCGATCAGCAGTTCCGCCGCAGCCCCCCGGCCCATGGCCCATAGCGCGACAGGCGTCGCGGCGCTGGCGGCCAGCGCCGCAGCCGACGAATAGCGTGTGAGGGCCGCCACCCCAAGCCACACCACGGCGAAGACGAGCGCGCCCGGCCACGCAAGCCCCAACGCGACGCCCAGGAAGGTCGCCACGCCCTTGCCGCCGTTGAACTTCAGCCAGACGGGATAGAGGTGGCCCAGGAAAGCCCCCAGTCCGCCGATCACCGCAGCCTGCTCGCCCCACCGGGACGCGACCAGCACGGCCAGCGTGCCCTTGAGGGCGTCCAGCAGGAGCGTGGCGGCCGCCAGCCCCTTGTTGCCGGTGCGCAGGACGTTCGTCGCCCCGATGTTGCCGGAGCCGATGGTGCGCAGGTCCTGCGTGCCCGCCATCTTCGTCAGCACGAGGCCGAAGGGGATCGAGCCGAGGAGATAGCCGAACAGCAACGCGGCGAGATTTGTCGGCAGATCGGGAAACATCAAAACCTCGCAGCACCCCGCGCCCCTGCGCAGCGCAAGCCTAACCGGCGACGATCCGCCCCGCAACCATCGTGGTCTTGACCACGCCTTCGAGGCGCGCGTCGTCAAACGGCGTGTTCTTGGAGCGCGAGCGCAGGCTGGCGGCGTCGACCACGAAGGGCTCGTCAGGATCGAAGCGGATGAGGTCGGCGGGCGCGCCCTTCGCGAGGCGGCCCTGCGGCAGTCCGAGAATCTGCGCGGGGCGCAGCGTCATGGCGGCGATCAGCCGCCCAAGCGACACCTGCTCGGCGCGCACCAGACGCAGGCCCGCAGCCAGCATCGTCTCCAGCCCCACGGCGCCGTATTCGGCCTCCGTGAAAGGCACGCGCTTGGCTTCCACGTCCTGCGGATTGTGGTCCGAGCAGATCACGTCGATCAGGCCGCTGGCCAAGGCATCCACCAGCGCGAGGCGCTCCTCTTCCGCGCGCAGCGGGGGCGCCAGCTTGAGGAAGGTGCGGTATTCGCCCACGTCCGTCTCGTTGAGCGTGAGGTGGTTGATGGACACCCCGCACGTCACCGGCAGGCCGGCCGCCTTGGCGCGCGCCATGACGTCGAGCGACAGGCGCGTGGTGACCAGCGCCGCATGGTAGCGCGCGCCGTTGGCGTTCTGCGCAAGCGTCAACGCCACGAGCTTCATGTCGCGGTCGAGCACCATGGCCTCCGCTTCGGCCGGCACGCCCGGCAGGCCGAGGCGGCTGGCGAACTCGCCTTCGTTCATCACGCCCGCGCGCGCCAGCTCCGCGTCTTCGGCCAGATGAACGACCAGCACGCCGAAGTCGCGCGCATAGACCAGCGCGCGGCGCATCACCTGCGCGGACATGACCGAGCGCATGCCGTTGGAGAACGCGATGGCGCCCGCGTCCTTCAGCAGGCCGATCTCGGCGATCTCCTTGCCCTCCAACCCCTTGGTGAGGGCGGCGGTGGGCAGCAGCCGGACGATGGACGTGTCGCGCGCGCGACGTTGTAGGTAATCCACCACCGCCGCGCCGTCCACCGGCGGGTTGGTGTCGGGCGTGGTCACGATGGTGGTGACGCCTCCGGCGGCGGCCGCCGCGCTCGCCGTCGCGATGGTCTCGCGGTGGGTGGCGCCGGGCTCGCCCACGAAGGCGCGCATGTCGATGAGGCCGGGGCACACGATGTCGCCGCCGCAATCCACGATCCGCGCCCGCGCCCCGACGTTGCCGGCCGTGACCTTGCCGCCGAGATCCACGATGACGCCTTGCTCGACGAACACGCCGCCGGTCTCGATGCGCCCGGTTTCGGGGTCGAGCAGGCGGGCGTTGAGGAAAGCCGTGGGTTGCGCAGGAGTGTCGAACATGGCGCTTCGATACTCCGGGCTGGCGTGCCGCACAACGGATTTGACGCGGCTTAGAGAGCGCCGCCCGGACCACGCGCCTCCCGGCGCGCAGGCATGCAGTCGGACTTTCGCCTTCGCGCCACCAGCGCCCCGTTCACCGAACGCGAAGCGATCCGGGGCCGAGGGGCGAACGCTCGGCTTTGCGGCCCGGGGTCCCGGGTTCCGCTGCGCGGCGGTTAGCCCGCAGCGGCCTTCCGCACGACCTTTTTGGCCGCTTTCTTCGCGGCTTTTTTGGCGACCTTCTTGGCCGCGGGTTTCTTGGCGGCCTTCGCCTTCGGGGCGTCGGCGTCGAACGGCGGCTCGTCGGAGTCCGCGATGACCTTCCTGGACGCCGTCTTCTTGGCGGCGGCCTTTTTGGCCGCAGGCTTCTTGGCGGCTTTCTTGGCGCTCTTCTTCGCCTTCGGCGCGCCGCCCTTTTCCTCGATCCACTCGATGGCGTCAGCCAGCGTCACGCTTTCAGGCGGCGTCGACTTGGGCACGTTCGCGTACACCTTTCCGAGCGCCACATACGGACCATAGCGGCCTTCGCGCAGCGTGATCGCGCCGCCCGAGGGATGCTCGCCCAGCACGCGGCCCCCGCCCGCGTCGCCGCCCGCGGCCTTCGCGTTCACCAGCGCGATGGCTTCCTCCAGCGTCACGGAATCGGGGCTCTGGCCCTTGGGCAGGTTCGCGTTGACCTTGCCCCAGTTGACGTAGGGCCCGTAGCGGCCCGACTTCACCGAGAGCGCGCCGCCCTGCGGATGGTCGCCCACCGAGCGCCCCGCCGAGGCCCCGAAGCGGCTCGCGCCGCCCCCGCCCTGCTCCTTCGTGACGATGAGGTCGATGGCGCGATTGCCGCCGATCTCCAGCACGTCGTCGTCGCGTCCCAGGTTCGCGTAGGTCTTGCCGTGCTGCACGTACGAGCCGAAACGCCCGATGCCCGCCACGATGGGCTCGCCGGACGTGGGATGCTTGGCCACCTCGCGCGGCAGCGACAACAGCGCGACGGCCTTCTCCAGCGTCACGTCGTCTTTCGAAAGTCCCTTGGGGAGCGAGGACCGCTTGGGCTTTTCGCCCTCGCCCAATTGCACGTAAGGCCCGAAGCGCCCGTCCCGCAGCGTCACTTCCGCGCCCGTTTCAGGATCGAGCCCCAGCACCTTCACGCCGGGCCGGTCGCCGGGCGAGCCCGCCTCGCCGGTCGCCTGTTGCGACAGCGTGCGAGTGTAGCGGCACTCAGGATAGTTCGAGCAGCCCACGAACGCGCCGAACTTGCCGAGCTTCAACGACAATTGCCCCGCCCCGCAGGACGGGCACGCGCGCGGGTCGCCGCCGTCTTCCTTGCCGGGGAAGATGTGCGGGCCCAGCAGCTCGTTCAGGTTGTCGAGCACCTCCGTGGTGCGCAGGTCCTTGATGTCCGCGACCGCTCCGGAAAAATCCTTCCAGAAGTCGCGCAGCACCTGCTTCCAGTCCATCTCGGCGTTGGCGACGAGATCGAGTTTCTCCTCCAGCGCAGCGGTGAAATCATACTGCACGTAGCGCTTGAAGAAGCTCTCGAGGAAGGCGACGACGAGCCGTCCCTTGTCTTCCGGGTGCAGGCGCTTCTTGTCGATGCGCACGTATTCGCGGTCGCGCAGCACGCCGAGCGTCGACGCATAGGTCGAGGGACGGCCGATGCCGAGCTCTTCCATGCGCTTCACCAGCGTCGCTTCCGTGAAGCGCGGCGGCGGCTCGGTGAAATGCTGGGCGGCTTCGATGCGCTCTTTCGCCAGTCGGTCGCCTTGCGACATCGGGGGCAGGCGGCTGCCCTCGTCGTCGTCCTCGTCGTCCTTGCCTTCCTGATAGAGCTTCAGGAAGCCGTCGAAGCGCACGACCTGTCCGCTGGCGCGCAGGTCGACCTGCTTGTAGGCGCCGCTGTTCACGGTCCCTGCAATAACGACGCTGGTGCGCTCGAGTTCAGCCGATTCCATCTGGCTCGCGATGGTGCGGGTCCAGATGAGTTCGTAGAGCTTCGCCTGTTCGATGCTCTCGGCCTGACGCGAGAATTCGCGCGGCAGGCGGCCAAGGTCGGTCGGGCGCACGGCTTCATGCGCTTCCTGCGCATTCTTGGCTTTCGTCGTGTATTTGCGCGGCACCCCGGGCAGATACCTGGCGCCATATTCCTTCTCGATCA
>JAQGJX010000068.1 GCA_028290405.1 Hyphomicrobiales bacterium | reverse complement strand
GCCGCCGGCCCGCAGTCCACGCCCGCACGCCGGACCGTCGACGCCTCGGGGCTCTCGCCCGGGACCGCCAGCGCGTCGCCCGCAGCGCCAGCGCTGGGCTACGCGCCCGTGCGTTGAGCGCGGCCCGCCGGGCCTGTCGCAAACCTGTGATCGTGCGATGCGAAAGGTTGTCGCACTGCGTCAACCTTGCTAAGGAGCCCGCGCGATCGCCTTTCAAAGGGCTTGCGCGGGTAAGGGGCTAGGCATGGCGGGTTTCAAAATTCTGGCGGGCAATTCCAATCGCTCGCTCACCGAAGCCATCGCCGCCTATCTCGGGGTGGCGATGACGCGCTGCCAGGTGCGCCGCTTCGCCGACATGGAAATCTTCGTCGAAATCCAGGAAAACGTGCGCGGCGCGGACGCTTTCATCGTGCAATCGACGGCTTTCCCGGCGAACGACCACCTGATGGAGCTGCTGATCATGACGGACGCGCTGCGGCGCGCCTCGGCCCGTCGCATCACCGCCGTGATCCCGTACTTCGGCTACGCCCGTCAGGACCGCAAGCCCGGCCCCCGCACGCCCATCTCGGCGAAGCTGGTGTCGAACCTCATCACCCGCGCGGGCGCCGACCGGGTGCTGACCGTGGACCTTCACGCGGGCCAGATTCAGGGCTTTTTCGACATTCCGGTGGATAACCTGTTTTCGGCGCCCGCCATGGTGGGCGACATCAAGCAGCGGCTCGACCTCAAGAACGTCATGGTCGTGTCGCCCGACGTCGGCGGCGTGGTGCGCGCGCGCGCCCTCGCCAAGCGCATCGACGCGCCGCTGGCCATCGTCGACAAGCGCCGCGAGCGCGCCGGCGAGTCCGAAGTGATGAACATCATCGGCGACGTGTCGGGCAAGAGCTGCATTCTGGTCGACGACATCGTGGATTCCGGCGGCACGCTCTGCAACGCCGCCGAAGCCCTGCTGGCCCAGGGCGCGCTCGAGGTCTACGCCTACATCACCCACGGCGTGCTGTCGGGCGGCGCGGTGGCGCGCATCTCGGCCTCCAAGCTCAAGGAGCTTGTGCTCACCGACACGATCGAGCCGACCGCCGCGGTGCGCGTCGCCAAGAACATCCGCGTCATCTCCGTCGCCCCCCTGCTGGGCGAAGCGATCGACCGCACGTTCAAGGAAGAAAGCGTTTCCAGCCTCTTCGACTGAGGCGCCGCACGGCTGCGCGGCGCGGCGCCCTCAGGCGCTTGCCGCTCGCGCCCCTGCCCGCTATAAGCCCCACGCGCGCCGCTCCGACACCCCTGGAGGCGATGGCGCGTTTTTTTGTTGAGATGAAGGACCTTCGAAATGGCAGCGAACAAGCAACTCGCGGCCACGGTCCGCAGCGGGACAGGCAAGGGGGCCGCCCGCAGCGAACGCCGTGAGAACCGTGTACCGGGCGTGATCTATGGCGGCGGCGAAGCCGCCCAGCCGATCAGCGTCGACTACAAGACCCTGAACCAGCTCATCTACGCTGGCCGCTTCCTCACCACGATCTTCGACATCGATCTGGGCGACGGCAAGATCGAGCGCGCGATCCCGCGCGACTACCAGCTCGACGTCGTGCGCGACACCCCGATGCACGTCGACTTCATGCGCCTGAAGCCCGGCTCCAGCCTGCGCATCAACGTGCCCGTGCATTTCGAGGGCATGGACGTGGCCCCCGGCATCAAGCTCGGCGGCTCCATCAACATCGTGCTCCACACGGTCGAACTGCGCGTGCCCGCCGACAACATCCCGTCGTCGATCACCGCCGACGTGAGCGCGATGCAGATTGGCGAATCCATGCACATCTCCGCCGTGACCCTGCCGGAAGGCTGCCGCACGGTCGTGGCTGAAGACTTCACCATCGCCACCATCGCCCCGCCGTCGAAGGCCGACGAGGCCGCCGCCACCGCCACCGCGGCTCCCGCCGCCGGCAAGGCCGCGCCCGCCAAGGGCAAGAAGTAAGACGAGACCGGCCTCTCCCCGCCCACGCGGGGGGAGGCCTTCCGCCTGAGGCCGCAACCCGGGTCTGTCATGTTGCTCTTTGTCGGCCTCGGCAATCCCGGCGCGAAATACGCCCGCAACCGCCATAACATCGGCTTCATGGCCATCGACGCCATCGCCCGCGAGCACGGCTTCCCGCCCCTGCGCAAGAAATTCCAGGGGCTCGCGTCCGAGGGCGCCATCGGGAGCGCCCGGGTGATCCTGCTCGAACCCCAGACCTTCATGAACGAGTCCGGCCGCGCCGTCGCGGAAGCCGCGCGCTTCCACAAGATCGCGCTCGGCGACATCGTCGTCTTCCATGACGAACTGGACCTTCCTCCCGGCAAGCTGCGGGTGAAGTCCGGCGGCGGCAACGCGGGCCACAACGGCCTGCGATCCATCACGGCGCACATGGGCAACGAGTACCGCCGCGTGCGGCTGGGCATCGGTCACCCGGGCGACAAGGCCCTCGTGCACGGCTACGTGCTCAACGATTTCGCCCGCAGCGAAGAGGCGTGGGTGGACGCGCTCTCCGACGGCGTCGCCCGCAACGCCGGCCTGCTCGCCAAGGGCGACGACGCGGGCTTCCAGAACCGGCTGCACCTGTTCATGGACGCCGCCGGGTTCGGCGACGCCAAGCCGGTCGGCGACCCCCGCTAGCGCCTTCGGGGCGCGCGCAGCCTGCGACCTCTTGAAACGAAAAAAGGCCCCGCTGGGGGCCTTTCTCGGTCATCGTAGGCTACCGCGCTCAGTGCGCGTCGGCCCAGATGCGCTTCTTGGTGAAGTACAGCAGGCCGGCGAAGACGATCAGGAAGATCATCACGTTCAGGCCCGTGCGCTTGCGCTGCTCGAGATGCGGCTCGGCGGCCCACATGAGGAACGCCGACACGTCGCGCGAATACTGCGCCACCGTCTTGGGCGAGCCGTCCGTGTAGTCCACCTGGCCGTCCGAGAGGGGCTTGCCCATCTTGATCGCGTGGCCGGGATAGTACTCGTTCCAGTTCGGATCGTCCGCCTTGGTGTAGCCGTTCAGCAGCGCCACGATGTAATCGACGCCGTGCTCCTGGTAGGCCATGCCCGGAAGGGCGTCGAGCAGGAACAGCGGGAAGCCGCGCGAGTAGGACCGCGCCTTGGCGATCACCGAGAGGTCCGGCGGAGCGGCCCCGTGGGTGGCGGCGGCGGCTTCGGCGTTGGCGAACAGCTTCGGGAAACGGTCCGCCGGACGGCCTTCGCGCTCCACGGGCTCGCCCTTGTCGTCGAAGTCCTTGATCTTGTAGTCGGCCGCCAGCGCCTTGACCTGGCCTTCCGAGAACTCAGGTCCGCCCGGCTCGCCAAGGTTGCGGAACGACAGCAGGCTTAGCGAGTGGCAGGCCGCGCAGACCTCGCGATACACCCGGAAGCCGCGCTGGATCTGGCCGCGGTCGAAGGTCCCGAAGGGACCCGCGAAGGACCAGTTCAGGCGCGCCGGCACGGGACCGTGCGTTTCCGCCGCGAGGGCGGGGGCCAACGACGCTGCGGACAGCGCCACGGCCACGAAGATCGACTTGAAGCGGTTCATGGTCATCTCTCCAAATCGTCTCTTCACTCGGCCGGCTGCATGGCGTGGGCGCCATGCTTGGCGAGCACCGCGTCCGCGATGGTGGCGGGCACGGGCTTCGGGGTTTCGAAAATCCCCAGCAGCGGCAGGATCATGATGAAGAAGGCGAAGTAGTAGAACGTCAGGATGCGCGAGGCGATCACGTAGCCGCCTTCGGCCGGCATGGCGCCCAGGTAGCCAAGGCCCACGCACGTCAGGACGAAGGCCCAGAAGAACACGCGATACACCGGGCGATAGGCCGCCGACTTCACCTTCGAGGTGTCGAGCCAGGGAAGGAACGCCAGGATGGCGATCGAGCCGAACATGGCCATCACGCCGCCGAGCTTCGAGGGGATGGCGCGCAGGATCGCGTAGAACGGCAGGAAGTACCACTCCGGCACGATGTGCGAAGGCGTCACCAGCGGGTTCGCCTCGATGTAGTTGTCGGCGTGGCCGAGATAGTTCGGCACGTAGAATATGAACCAGGAGAAGAAGATCAGGAACACCGCCAGGGCGAACGAATCCTTCACGGTCGCGTAGGGGGTGAACGGCACGGTGTCGCGCTTGACGTTCTTGACCTCGACGCCCGCCGGGTTGTTCTGGCCGACCACATGAAGCGCCCAGACGTGCAGGACGACGACGCCGACCAGCATGAAGGGAAGCAGGTAGTGCAGCGAGAAGAAGCGGTTCAGGGTCGGGTTGTCGACCGAGTAGCCGCCCCACAGCCAGGTGGTGATGGCGCTGCCGACCAGCGGGATGGCCGAGAACAGGTTGGTGATGACCGAGGCGCCCCAGAAGCTCATCTGGCCCCACGGCAGCACGTAGCCCATGAAGGCCGTGGCCATCATCAGCAGGAAGATGATCACGCCGAGGATCCAGAGGATCTCGCGCGGCGCCTTGTAGGAACCGTAGTAGAGGCCGCGCATCATGTGCATGTAGACGGCGACGAAGAACATCGACGCGCCGTTGGCGTGCGCGTAGCGCAGGAACCAGCCCCAGTTCACGTCGCGCATGATGTGCTCGACGGACGCGAAGGCCATGGAGACGTGGGGGGTGTAGTGCATCGCCAGCACGATGCCGGTGATGATCTGCGCGACCATCATGAAGCTCAGGATCGCCCCGAACGTCCACATGTAGTTGAGGTTGCGCGGCGTCGGATAGGAGACGAAAGACCCGTGCATGAGGCCGATGATCGGCAGACGGCTTTCAAACCAGCGGGCGATCGCGCTGCTGGGTACGTATGTCGAATGACCGCTCATGTGACTGTCTCTTCTGGCGGGCTGATGACGTCGGGCAGGTCGGCGACGCGAATGCGTCAGCCGATCCGCAGCTTGGTGTCGGTGAGGAAATCGTAGGCGGGCACGGCGAGGTTGGCCGGCGCGGGACCTTTGCGGATGCGGCCCGAGGTGTCGTAGTGCGAGCCGTGGCAGGGGCAGAACCACCCGTCGTAATCGCCGCGCGATCCCGGGGCGCCCAGCGGCACGCAGCCAAGATGCGTGCACACGCCCACGACCACCAGCCACTCCGGCTTCTTCACCCGGGCGGCGTCGGCCTGCGGATCGGGAAGCTGCGCCAGCGGCGTGGCGGCGGCCTCGTCGATCTCCTTCTTCGAGCGATGGCGCACGAACACCGGCTTGCCGCGCCATTTCACCGTCAGGATGCCGCCTTCCGGGATCGCCCCGATGTCGACTTCCGTGGAGGCGAGCGCCAGCGTGGAGGCGTCCGGGTTCATCTGGCTGATGAGCGGCCAGGCGACGGCGCCGGCCCCAACGGCGGCGGCAGCCCCCGTGGCGATGAAAAGCATGTCCCTGCGGGTCGGTTCGACCGTCGATGAGTTCGCCACTCTAGTTCCCCCATCCTTTTGTCCCGAACGGTTCCGCCCGGATGATGGACGGAAACGACGCACGCCATATGCGCCGGTCAGGCCTAGGTGTCATATGTTCAGCGCCGGGGAGCGGCAATGCGACGCATCGCCACTCATCGGCGGCGATAGCAACCGCCCTCAAGGGCTCCGAAAGCCGGCGCGCCATGTGGTTGAGCGGGGCGCTATTTCGCATCGATCACGGCGCTTGTCCATAGCGGCGCGGCGAAATCGCGGCCTTGCGGGGGCGCCCGCGGGGCTACTCTTGTATAAGCCCGTCAGCCTTCGTCCCGGAGTCGCCTGTGGATACCCCCGCCCCGCCCCTCATGCTGGCTCTGTTCCAGCCCGACATCCCGCAGAACGCCGGCACCATGCTGCGGGCCTGCGCGTGCCTGGGCTTTGACGCGGCCATCATTGAACCTGCTGGCTTTCCGGTGTCGGACCGGCACTTCCGGCGCTCCGGCATGGACTATCTCGACCACGTGCGCATCGACCGGCACGCCTCCTGGGCGGCCTTCGAGGACTGGCGCGCGCGCGAGGGGCGCCGCCTCGTCCTGCTCACCACGAAGGGCGCGCAGCATTATTGCGATTTCGCCTACGCGCCGGGCGACGTGCTGCTGGTGGGGCGCGAATCGCTCGGCAGCCCCGAGGAGGCCCATGCGGCGGCGGACGCCCGCGTGGTCGTGCCGATTCGCGCCGGACTGCGCTCTCTCAACGTGGCGTTCGCCGCCGCGATGGTCATGGGCGAGGCGCTGCGGCAGACCGGGCGACGCTAGACCTTCAGTCGCATGGGACACGAATAGCCGGCCGGGAAGCGCTTTTTCACCAGGGCGACGGGCTTGTAGTACTGGCAGACCTGCGTCCAGCGGTCCGCAGTCAGCGTGGAGTTGATGAAAAACGCCTGCCCCGTCATGTACATCTGCACATGCGCGGCTCCGATCAGCCAAGTGAAGAGCAGGAAAATGACGGTGGGCATGGCACATCAATGAGCTAAAGCGCAGCAGCGTTGGCCCATAATGGCGTCGAGCGATTTACAAACGGTTTAGGCTTCAGCCGAACTGTGGCCGAACGTCCACATGCGGTGCGCCGCGAAGCTCCAGACCAGCACGACCCCGGTCGTCAGAAGCTGGGACGCCAGGTAATGAGCCCCCAGCATGTCGTGCAAGACGTACATGCTCGCCCATGTGAGCCCGAACCCGACCCCGGCCACCACCGCGAACCGCCATCCCGCTTCCGAGTGCGGACGCTCGCTCGCGTAGGTGTGCCGCCGGTTCAGCACGTAGGACACGACGCCGCCCGCCACGTAGCCGATGAGCGTCGCCGGGACCGGGCGCCAGCCCGCCGCCTCCACGAGGCCGATGAGGGCGCCGTAATGGGCGAGCGCCGCGAACAGGCCCACGAAGACGAAGATCGAGAACTGGCGGGAAAGGGTCACGGACGTCTCCTAGCGCGAACGCGCGAAGGTGTCGAACACGTGTGGGCCCAAAATCCATAACTTGTTCTTAACTGGACCGTAGCAGGATGCGGAGCCGTCAAAACTCAAGCTGAAGCCGTCCTGCCGCGCGCGTGGCGGACGCTCACTGGACACCCGATGCCCTGCTGCGCCACCCCGGTGACATCCCTTGACGACGCGGCCGCGGCGGGCGGGCCCCCGCCCGGCGTGCGGCGCGGGCGCCGCTTCAAGGCGAACGACAGCGGCGCGGCTGCGGTGGAGTTCGCCCTTGTGGCGCTGCCGTTCCTGGCGATCATCTACAGCATCATCGAGGTCGGGGTGGACTTCCTGATCTACACCCAGATCGACTACGCGCTGGTGAAAGCCTCCCAGGACGTCCGCTCCGGAACCGTGCAGCTCCAGAACATGGGCGCTGCGACGTTCAAGACGGACGTCGTTTGCCCCAAGCTTTCCGGGCTCACCTGCGCGTCGGTGCTGCTGAACGTCGCCAAGGTCCAGGATAAATATTACGCCGAAGCTTGGCGCTCGGGTACGATCACTTCCTCGACGCAGCGCTGGTGCCCGGGCGGGTCCGGGGATACGATCACCCTGCAGATCGCCTATCCGGTGCCGCTGGCGTCCATGATCTGGGCGGGAGCCTACAGCACGGCCGCGAACACCCGCTATTATCTGTCCTCCACCGTCGTCCGGAACGATCCGTTCGGCATGGCCGCAAGCTCGGCGGCTTGCTGATGGCCGCCCGTCTTCTTCGCGCGTTCTCCCGCGACACGGGCGCCGCCTCGGCGCTGGAGTTCGCCCTGATCCTCCCGCTGCTCATCGTCATTCTTTTGGGCAGCGTGGAGCTCCACCGATATTCCAAGGTGGTGCGGCACATCGGTCAGGCCGCCCAAACAGTGGCTCTGCTCACCGCCCAGCGCGAAAAGCCCATCGCGTCGCGAGAGGAGCTCAGCTTCGACCTGAACGCCGCGTCGATCATCGACCCCGAGGGCGAGTTCGGGTGGTTCGAGCGCATCAACCACCAGATCAGCCACGTGGTTTTCAGCACCGCCGCCGGGTGCGTCCAGAATTGCGCCTATACGGCGAACCTCGCGTGGTCATGGCCCACGTACTCTTCGAGCGTTCTGGGCCCCCTGACGCGCGAATGCGGCGCGGTGGCGGCCGCGCTGGACAACGCGCCCGCGTCGGGAACGGCGATCCCCGGCCGGCTCTTTGGCGCGGGTTCGCTGGTGGTCGTGGACCTGCAATACAATTTCACCCCGGTGTTCGGTTCATCCTTCATGAGCCCGATCTCGATCGTCCGGCAGGGCTTCGCGTCGGCGCGCTTCGCCGCCCCCCACATTGTGCTTCAGGACGGCGTCAATACGCGCCGGTGCTCCGGCTACTGATCCCGCGCGCACGCCGACAGGTCCAATTCCACGGCGCGGCCTTACTTCAGCTTAACCGGGTCGCTGTATAACCGCCCACCAGTCCTGCGAACCGTTGCGGAGCGCGTCATGCAGTTTCAATCGCTTGTTTCCAGACTGCGTCTCATGTCCAAACTGGGACAGCTGGCGAGGGACCAGCGCGGCAACGTCGCCCTGCTCACCGGCCTGCTGGCGCTGCCGGTGGTCGCGTCGGCGGGCTACGCCATCGATTACGCGCGGGCCGTCGGTTACCGCACCACGCTGGACGCGGCCGCCAGCACGGCGGCGCTGGCCGCCATCGACAGCGCCCGGGCGATGATCGCCGGCAACGTCAACATCACCGCAGACGCTGTGAACGCAGCCGCAGCGGCGCGTGGCCTGCAGGCGTTTCTCGCCCGGGCCCCGTCCCAGACGCTGGTGACCTACACCGATCCCCTCATCGCAGTCACCCGGGTGGGCAACACGGTGAGCGCGCAGGTCACCTATTCGGCGAGCGTTCCCACGACGCTGACAAATCTTATCGGCCTGAAGAGCCTCAGCGTCGGCGGCGCCATGGCGTCGACCGGCAATCTGCTTGAGACGCCCGACTCCAACATGCTCATCGAGGAAAATTTCGACAAGTTCACCGGGGCGATCGAAATCGGCGACGCCCGCGTCATGCAGACTTATAACAACTGGGTCGCCACGGGCTCGGGCCTGGAGATCGGGGGAAGAAACTTCTACGGCGTCGCCGCGCCCCCCTCCGGCGCCACCTACATGGCGGAGCTTGACGCCCACTCGAACGTGTCGATCTCCAAGAAGATCTACGTGAGCGCCGGCTCCTATGAGCTGCGCTATTTTTATCATAGCCGCATTGGCTACACGACCTACGACCCGGCCTGGTTGTGCTCGACCCGGACGCAGGACGTCGATTGGGCGACCGATACGACCGGCGCATGGGGCGTCCAGACCAACCGCGTCGGCGTCTATCTTGAGCTCGCGCTCAGCGAAAATCCCCCCCCGGTCTACAGCGCCGCGACCCACAACATGATCGACGTGTGCGCTTACAGCGGCGGCAACTGGATTGAGCGCAGCGTCAAGATCGTCATGAACACGCCCGGATATTACTGGCTGGCGTTCCAGGCCGAGGGCGTGAGCGATCGCCACGGCGGGTTGCTCACCAACATCCGCCTGTGCCGCAACGCCTGCGCGGGATCGGCGCTGGAGAACTTCCCCTGGACGGCCAATCAGTTGCTGTTCAAGGACGATTTCACCGGAAATTCTTTTCCGGCCCTGCGCGCCCCAGAGGCGCCCGCCGACTCGGTTGCGGGACGCTACGGAACCTGGAACAACGGCACACTGGATAATTCCGGCGAGAACACCGGCTGGCCCCGCCTGCCGACAGGCTGGACGACGGCGCCCTTCAACCAGATGGACTTCGACGTGAGCATCCCCGGCCCCCTGGGGGGCAGCGGGCTCGACATCGACGCCACCATGGGCAACCGGGCCATCAGCCGGCGCTTCATGCTGGTGCCGGGCTATTACCGGGTTCAGTGGAGCTATGCGAGCCGCATGGCGTTCGACGAGTTCGGCCAGGATGTCCTCTGCGGCTTCCCCGTGTCCAACTCCGTCTCCGGCAGGCTCGCCGGCCAGGGCATGGGAAACGCCAACCCCCTCCTCATGCCCTACGCGGACGCCGGTCGCCGTCCGATCAACCGCGACACCAACGTCGTGTCGGTCTACATGGACGCCGACAGGCTGGTGAGCCACCCCACCCACGGCCCGGAGTTCTATGCGCCCGTCACCTACAAGAACCCGGACGACAGCAGCGCGACCCTTCCGCAACTGCCGCAACAGCAGCTCGACCATTGCGGGTATGCCGCCAACTGGCAGACCCGCTCGATCAACGTCAAGATCATCAAACCAGGCCTGTACTGGCTGACGTTCCGGGGCGAAGGCGAGTCGGACAACGTCGGCGGACAATTGGCCAACTTCCGCATGTATGGGGTGGGAAGCCTGCAGATGGCGTCGCCGCCCTCGAATCCGGTCACCATCGCCACCGCCGGCCCCGCGGTGGGCGCGACGATCATGATGTCCGGCTTCCAGTTCCAGTCGCAATAGGCCGGGCGGACGTCGCGGCGCATCGCGCAGGAAAGCCGGGACTGGGGCGCAGGCGCGCCTTTCCGGGGGTTCACAGCCCCCGGATTTTCGTCTAAACAACGTCCACTTCGGGCCGGGTCTCCAGCCTGACCGCCCGTAAAGGGTTTTCGGAGGGCGCGCTCCGGCCAGCAGGCCGACAGCGCGGCCTCTTTTTTGTGCGAACTCTCGTTCGCGCAAGCTCACCTGATGGACCTCCCTGCCCTGCACGCAGGACGCGAACGGACGATCATGCCCAAACGGACAGACATCGACACCATCATGATCATCGGCGCCGGACCGATCATCATCGGCCAGGCCTGCGAATTCGATTATTCGGGCACGCAGGCGTGCAAGGCCCTGCGCGAAGAGGGCTACCGGATCGTTCTGGTGAACTCGAACCCAGCCACGATCATGACCGACCCGGACATGGCCGACCGCACCTACGTGGAGCCCATCGTCCCGGAGATCGTCGCCAAGATCATCGAGAAGGAGCGCGGCGACCGCTCCAGGGGCTTCGCGCTCCTGCCCACCATGGGCGGCCAGACGGCGCTGAACTGCGCGCTCTCGCTCAAGCAGATGGGCGTGCTGGAGAAATACGACGTCGAGATGATCGGCGCGACCGCCGAGGCCATCGACAAGGCCGAGGACCGCCATCTCTTCCGCGAGGCCATGACCAAGATCGGCCTCGACACCCCCCGCTCGCGCCTCGCGAACGCCTCGGACCTGAAGAAGGCCGACAAGGATTCCTTCGCCCGCCAGAGCGCCGAAATCGCCGCGCGGCACGAAGACCCCGCCGAACGCCAGAAGGCCGTGGAGGCATTCGCGCGCGACTGGGAGTCCAACGCCCCCGAGCGCAAGCGCCGTTATGTCTCCAAGGGCCTTCAGGAGGCCCTCGAGGCGATCGACGACGTGGGCCTTCCGGCCATCATCCGCCCCTCGTTCACCATGGGCGGCACGGGCGGCGGCATCGCGTACGACCGCGAGGAATACATCGAGATCATCCAGAGCGGCCTCGACGCCTCTCCGACCACCGAAGTCCTCATCGAGGAAAGCGTGCTGGGCTGGAAGGAGTACGAGATGGAGGTCGTCCGCGACAAGGCGGACAATTGCATCATCGTGTGCTCCATCGAGAACGTCGATCCGATGGGCGTCCACACGGGCGATTCCATCACCGTCGCCCCCGCGCTGACGCTGACCGACAAAGAATACCAGATCATGCGCGACGCCTCGATCGCCGTGCTGCGCGAGATCGGCGTGGAGACCGGCGGCTCGAACGTGCAGTTCGCCGTCAATCCCGAAAACGGCCGCATGATCGTGATCGAGATGAACCCGCGCGTGTCGCGCTCGTCGGCGCTCGCCTCCAAGGCCACCGGTTTCCCCATCGCCAAGGTCGCGGCGAAACTCGCCGTCGGCTACACGTTGGACGAGATCGCCAACGATATCACCGGCGGCGCGACCCCGGCGTCGTTCGAGCCGACCATCGACTACGTGGTCACCAAGGTGCCGCGCTTCGCGTTCGAGAAATTCCCCGGCGCCGAGCCGATCCTCACAACAGCCATGAAGTCGGTGGGCGAGGCCATGGCCATCGGCCGCACCTTCGCCGAATCGCTCCAGAAGGCGCTGCGCTCGCTGGAGACTGGCCTCTCAGGCCTCGACGACATCGAGATCGAGGGCCTCGGCCAGGGCGACAACATGAACGTGGTGCGCGCCGCGCTAGGCTCGCCCACGCCCGACCGCCTCCTCGTCGTCGGCCAGGCGCTGCGCATGGGCATGGGGGTCGAGGAGATCTACCAGGCCTGCAAGATCGACCGCTGGTTCATCGAGCGCCTCGCGGAGATCGTAGCGCTGGAGAACAAGGTGAAGGCCCACGGCCTGCCGCAGGACGCCGACAACCTGCGCATGCTGAAGGCCGCCGGCTTCTCGGACAACCGCCTGGCGTCGCTGACGCAATCGCCCGAGGCGGACGTGCGCAAGCTGCGCCACGACCTGGGCGTGCGCCCGGTCTACAAGCGCATCGACACCTGCGCGGCCGAGTTCGCCTCGCCCACCGCCTACATGTACTCGACCTACGAGACGCCCTTCGCGGGCGCCCTCGTGTGCGAATCGCGCCCGACCGACAAGAAGAAGATCGTGATCCTGGGCGGCGGGCCCAACCGGATCGGCCAGGGCATCGAGTTCGATTATTGCTGCGTCCACGCCTGCTTCGCGCTCAGCGACGCGGGGTTCGAGACCATCATGATCAACTGCAACCCCGAGACCGTGTCGACCGACTACGACACGTCGGACCGGCTCTACTTCGAGCCCCTGACGGCCGAAGACGTGCTCGAGATCATGGCCAAGGAGCAGGAAAACGGCTCGCTGCTGGGCGCCATCGTGCAGTTTGGCGGCCAGACGCCCCTGAAGCTCGCCCACACGCTGGAGCAGGCCAACGTGCCGATCCTCGGCACCTCGGTGGATTCCATCGACCTCGCCGAGGACCGCGACCGCTTCAAGCGCCTGCTGGACAAGCTGGGCCTGAAGCAGCCCCGCAACGGCATCGCGTATTCGGTCGAGCAGGCGCGCATCATCGCCGCCGAACTCGGCCTGCCGCTGGTCGTTCGCCCGTCCTACGTGCTGGGCGGCCGCGCCATGGCGATCATCCGCGACGAGACCGGGCTGGCCGACTACCTGCTGGACACGCTGCCGAGCCTCATCCCCTCGGACGTGAAGGCCCGCTATCCCAACGACAAGACCGGCCAGATCAACACGGTGCTGGGCAAGAACCCGCTCCTGTTCGACCGCTACCTGTCGGACGCGGTGGAAGTGGACGTGGATTGCCTGTGCGACGGCAAGGACGTGTTCATCGCGGGCATCATGGAGCACATCGAGGAGGCCGGCATCCATTCCGGGGATTCGGCCTGCTCCCTGCCGCCGCGCTCCCTGTCGCCGGAGATCATCGCCAGGCTTGAGGAGCAGACGCGCAAGATGGCGCTGGCGCTCGAGGTCGGCGGCCTGATGAACGTGCAGTACGCGCTCAAGGACGGCGAGATCTACGTGCTCGAAGTGAACCCGCGCGCCTCGCGTACGGTGCCGTTCGTCGCCAAGGTCATCGGCCACCCCATCGCCAAGATCGCGGCCCGCATCATGGCGGGCGAGAGCCTGGCGTCGTTCGGGCTGAAGAAGAGCGAACTCGACCACGTGGGCGTCAAGGAAGCCGTCTTCCCGTTCGCCCGCTTCCCGGGCGTCGACACGGTGCTGGGGCCGGAAATGCGCTCCACCGGCGAGGTCATCGGCCTCGACCGCAGCTTCGAGGCGGCGTTCGCCAAGTCGCAGCTCGGCGGCGGCACCAAGGTGCCCACGGGCGGCGCGGTGTTCATCTCCATGCGCGACGACGACAAGCCGCGCATGCTGGAAACCGCCAGGCTCCTCGCCTCCATGGGCTTCCGCATCCAGGCGACCGGCGGCAACCAGCGCTATCTGGAAGCTCACGGCGTGCCCGCACAACGCATCAACAAGGTGTCCGAGGGCCGTCCGCACGTGGTCGACGCGATCAAGAACGGCCAGGTGCAGCTCGTGTTCAACACCACCGAGGGCGCGCAGGCGCTGGCTGATTCGCGCTCCCTGCGGCGTGCGGCCCTCTTGCATAAGGTGCCGTATTACACGACCCTCGCGGGGGCGGTCGCCGCCGCCCAGGGCATCCGCGCCTACAAGGGGGGCGATCTGGAAGTTCGGGCTTTGCAGGATTATTTCCCCTCCTGAGCCCGGTTCCGGCCTCAGGCGGCCCGGGGGCCGCTTGACGAAGTCCTGACGACGGTTTCCCATGCCGTTCGGCACGCAGAATAGCCCATGGGGGCGGGCGCATCAGCGCTCGCCGGTATGTCATTTTGTCTGAGGCGGGCCTTTCAGGGGATTCGCCGCAGATCGACAGTTTCAACTGGATGAGGGCCCATGGAGGCCCGCATGCGGGAAGGGTAGAGATGGAAAAGTTTCCGATGACGCCCGCGGGCTACGCAGCCCTCGAGGAGGAGCTCAAGCATCGCCAGCAGGTCGAGCGTCCGCGCATCATTCAGGCGATCGCCGAAGCGCGCTCCCATGGCGATCTCTCGGAGAACGCAGAGTACCATTCCGCCAAGGAATCCCAGTCCCTGAACGAGGGCCGCATCGCGGAGCTCGAGGACAAGATTTCCCGCGCCGAGGTCATCGACGTCGCCAAGCTGGGCGGCGACACGATCAAGTTCGGCGCCACCGTGACCCTCGTGGACGAGGACACGGAGGAAGAGAAAAAGTACCAGATCGTCGGCGAGAACGAGGCGGACGTGAAGAGCGGCAAGGTGTCGATCACGTCCCCGATCGCGCGCGCGCTCATCGGCAAGCGCGTCGGCGACACCGTCGAGGTCGTCGCCCCGGGCGGCGGCAAGAGCTACGAAGTGCTCGGCGTCGCGTTCGTTTGAGCGGTTGGGGCGCGCGAAGATGAGCGGCGGCTTGCTGCCCGCAGACGTGCGCGTCTGCGTGCTGGCCTCCGGAAAAGCCGGCCACGAGGCCAATTGCTACGGCGTCGCGGCGGCGCTGGGGGGCGCGTGCGAGGTGCGCGCCGTCTCGCCCCGCGCGCCTTTCGTCTGGCTCTCCCCCTGGGGGCCGGCGGACCCCCGCGACGCCCTCCGTGCGCCCTACCCGGACATCGTGATCGCCTCGGGCCGCATCACCGCGCCCTACTTGCGCGCCGTGAAGTCCGCCTCGCGGGGCCGCGCCTTCGTGGTCTACCTGCAGGACCCGCGCGGCTGGCGCTCGCGCATGGACCTGATCTGCGCGCCCCAGCACGACGCGGTCTCCGGGCCCAACGTCTTCAAGACGCTCACCTCTCCCCACCCCATCACCCCGCAGGCGATCGCCGCCGCGCGCGCGCGGCCCGACCCGCGCCTTGCCGGGCTGCGCACGCCCCGCACCGCCATGATCCTGGGCGGCCCCAGCGCCGCGCACCGGTTCGAGCGCCACGACGTGGAGGCGCTGGCCGCCATCGCGCGGTCCGTCGTGGCCTCTGGCGGCGCCGTCATGGTCACGCCCTCGCGGCGGACCCCGGCGGAGGCGCTGGACGCCATCAGGGCCGCGCTGGCGGACGCGCCGCCCGACAGCGCCTTCGTGTGGGACGGCGCCGGCGAGAATCCCTACGGCCAGATGCTCGCCAACGCGGACGCCCTGCTGGTCACGGGCGACAGCGTGAACATGGTGAGCGAGGCGGCCGCCACCGGCGCGCCGGTCCACGTCTATGAGCCCAGCGGCGGCTCGGAGAAAGTCACGAGCTTCGTGGACGGGCTGATCGCGCGCGGCGCGGCCCGGCGCTGGACGGGCGCCTTCGAGCGCTGGACCTACGCGCCCATCGACGCGACGGCTGAAATCGCTGGGGAAATCGCCCGCCGCTATGCGCTCCACCGGGCGGCCGCGGGGGCCTGACCGCCGCCGCGCGCGCAGTCGAGCCTTGCGGCCAAAGCCCTGCATAGCCTACATATCTCTTCGCCGTTCCCGTCGGCCTGCGCATGGCGCAGGACCACCTCCGTCGCCTTGCGCCCACCTGCGGATGCCCTCATGCACGCCAAACTGATCATCATCGGATCCGGCCCCGCCGGCTACACGGCCGCGATCTACGCGGCCCGGGCGATGCTTGAGCCGGTGATGATTTCCGGCTTCGAGCCCGGCGGCCAGTTGATGATCACCACCGACGTCGAGAACTATCCGGGCTTCGCCGACCCCATCCAGGGGCCGTGGCTGATGGAGCAGATGAAGGCGCAGGCCGAGCACGTGGGCACGAAGATGGTGTCCGACCACGTCACCGCGGTTGACCTCTCGAGCCGCCCCTTCAAGCTCTCGTGCGACAGCGGCGACAGCCACACCTGCGACGCCCTTATCATCGCCACCGGCGCCAAGGCCAAGTGGCTGGGGCTGCCGACGGAGGAGACCTTCAAGGGCTACGGCGTCTCCGCCTGCGCCACCTGCGACGGATTTTTCTATCGCGGCAAGCAGGTGCTGGTGGTCGGCGGCGGCAATTCGGCGGTCGAGGAAGCGCTTTATCTGGCCAACCTCGCCTCGAAGGTCACGGTCGTGCATCGCCGCGACTCGTTCAAGGCCGAGCGCATCCTGCAGGAGCGCCTGTTCCGGCACCCCAAGGTGGAGGTGATCTGGGACCATGCGCTCGACGAGGTGCTGGGCCACACGGAGCCCCTGGGCGTCACCGGCGTGCGGCTGAAGCACGCCCGGACCGGGGAGCCGCGCGAGCTGGCGGTGGACGGGGTGTTCGTCGCCATTGGGCATGCGCCCGCGTCCGAACTCTTCCGGGGCCAGATCGAGATTCGCCCCAACGGCTACATCCAGACCGCGCCGAACTCCACGGCCACCAACGTGCCGGGCGTGTACGCGGCCGGCGACGTGGCCGACGACGTCTACCGGCAGGCGGTGACGGCGGCCGGCCTTGGCTGCATGGCGGCCCTGGAGGCCGAGCGCTGGCTGGCGGGCGGCCACTAGCGCTTCCGCGAACCGCGAGGGACCACGAGTGGATTGGGACAAGCTGCGCGTATTCCATTCGGCGGCGGAGGCCGGCTCCTTCACCCATGCGGGCGAGGCGCTGGGCCTCAGCCAGTCGGCCGTCAGCCGGCAGGTGAGCGCGCTCGAGTCGGACCTTCAGGCGCCCCTGTTCCACCGCCACGCGCGCGGCCTCATCCTGACCGAGCAGGGCGAGGTGCTCTACCGCACCGTGCGCGACATGGTGATGAAGCTGGAGGCGGCCCGCACGCGCCTGTCCGATTCCCGCGAGCGTCCGCGCGGGGAGCTGCGCGTGACCACCACGGTGGGCATCGGCACCAATTGGCTGACGCCCCGCATCGGCGAGTTCCTGGAGCTCTATCCCGACATCAAGCTGACCATCCTGCTGTCGGACGACGAGCTCGACCTCTCCATGCGCGAGGCGGACGTCGCCATCCGGGTGCGCGAGCCCGTGCAGCCGGACCTGATTCGCCGCCGCCTGTTCACCATGCACTTTCACGCCTACGCGGCGGGCGTGTACCTGAAGCGCTTCGGCGAGCCCAAGACGCTGGACGACCTCGACAGCCACCGCATCCTCACCTACGGCGTCTCGGCGCAAAGTTACCTGGGCGCCATCAACTCCCTGCACTTCGCCGGCCGGGAGGCGAAGAACCCGCGCAACTCGGTGCTGCGCGTCAACAACATCAACGCGCTGCGGCGAGCCGTCGAAAACGGCGTCGGCATCGCCATCCTGCCCGACTATCTCGCGCTGGCGGACACGAGCCTCGTGCGCATCCTCCCCCAGGCGGACATGCCGGAGCTGGAATGCTTTCTGGTTTACGCCGAAGAATTGAAGAACGTCGCCCGCGTGCGCGTTTTCCGCGACTTCCTCGTGGCCAACGCGCAGCGCTGGGATTTTTAAGCCAGCTCGCCCCAGCCCTGTCGTGAGCGCATGGCCATCATGCGATTTGCGGCGTTGCGCCGCGCCCAGCGCATTGCGATGATGCGTCTCGGCTGGGGATTGAGCCGCACCCCCTCCCTTCCGGTGCGGTTCGACGGGTCCCTATGCCGTTCCCCTCTTGAGACATCCGGACACGTTCGGGCGTCGGCCGGGCAGCAATGCCCGGCCTTTTTTTTCGAATTCTCAATTGTTGAATTCCAGGCGCGCCATGCTATTTTGTCTGCGGGCAGGCATGCGCCGGAGTAAACCCGAGTTGCCTTCGGGCGGCAGCACCCTCAGCGGTGTGGATCAGGGTCCGGGGGCCTGCCCACTTACATAAATGATTCAAAGAACGTTTGTTGCCGGCGATCGAGAGCCGACGCCTGCACGGACGGCACGACCGCCAACCCGCAGTTCAGAGCCCTGCCATCCTGCCTGATGAGACGGTCTTGCAAGATGTACGCGTACGTTGGTTCGTAGTTTCCGTACGGGTTGGGCTCCACCGCCGCAGCGAAAGCGCTCGTGATGCAGTCCGAAAATTGCAGACCGGCCCACTGCGAATGATTTTCGACGGCGATCTGATCAAAATCGATGACGGACCACGCGACTCTCCGCGCCGGGGGCGTCGCTTCGCTTCCATTCCTGAGGAGGTGGAAATACTCGATCATGCTTTGGTAGTTCGTTCCGCCACGTCGAGAAAAGACGATCCTGACGGAGCAGGCGTCCGGATGCGCGCGGCGTTGGCACGCCGTGGTCACCCGCTCAAGCAACCACCGGACGAGGTAATTGTATAAATAGCCCTTTTTCTTGAATTTTTCTTCGTGTTCGCTCCCAGCGATCATAATCTTGTGGGACATCGCGAGGCAGGCGCCGATCTGGCGACGTGCGATTTCTTGGCATACGACGATTTTTTGTTCGTGCTTAAGTTCTCGGAAATGAAGGTCGCGCGATCGCTTTTTGGGAAAGCGCGCGAGAATTTCGTCTCTCCAAAGAGGCAGTTTGAGATCGTTCTCACGCGAGACGATGCAGGCGCCAAGGGACAGCCAACGGGACTGCCCTCCGAGGCTGTCAGCTTGCCGAAGCCCTCGTCGCCCGACTCGTCGATGTAGACCGTAAAAGATTGCATCAAGCTATAACTACACCTTAGACCGGCAGGGTTAAAGCAGGATGCTGGAGCGGAGCGAAGCTGCGTTTGGCCCCGGCGGCGCGTGACAATCCTATCCCGCCATTGACGCCGCCCGCGCAAACGCGAAAATGCGGCCCACGAGGCGCGCCCAAGATTGCGCCGGTTGGGAGGACCGCATGAACCGCAGAGACTTGCTGGCGCTTGGCGCATCTGGCGCCGCGCTCGTCGCCGCATCGCCGCTGGCGCCGGCCTTCGGGCAGGCCCTCATCCCCATCAAGGTGGGCGTGCCCAACGCGGCCACGGACGTGGGTTACTTCGTCGCCCACGCCAAGGGCTACTTCAAGGAAGAGGGCCTCGACGTCTCCTTCACGCCCTTCGCGTCCGCCGCCACCATGATCGCCCCGCTGGCCTCCGGCGACCTGCAGGTGGGCGCGGGCGGTCCCTCGGCGGGGCTCTACAACGCCATCAACCGCGGCATCGACATTCGCATCGTCGCCGACAAGAGCAAGAACGTCGTCAACCGCGGCAGCCAGAAGCTGCTGGTGCGCAAGGCCCTGTACGATTCCGGCAAGGTCCGCACCCTCAACGACATCAAGGGCCTGAAGTTCGCCAACGGCGCGCCGGGCTCCTCCGCCTCCTCGGTGATCTACAAGGTGCTGCAGAAGGCCGGCCTGCAGATCGGCGACATCGACGAAGTCTCCATGAGCTTCCCCCAGCAGGTCGCGGCCCTTGAGAGCGGCGCCGTCGACATCGCCATGCCGCCCGACCCCGCCACGACGCTCGCCATCAAGCGCGGCATTGCGGTGTCCATACTCAACGGGTGGGACGTGTATCCCGTGCACCAGGTCGCCGTGACGCTCTATTCGGGCAAGTTCGCCAAGGAGCAGCCGGACGCCGCCCGCCGCTTCATGCGCGCCTTCCTGAAGGGCGTGCGCTACCACAACGACTCGCTGGACGAGACCGGCAATTTCAGCGGGCCGCAGGGCGACGAAGTCGTGAAGATCCTCACCGAATACGGCCCATACAAGGACCCGGCGATCTACCGCTCGTTCGTGTTCGCGTTCTGCGATCCCGACGGCGCGCTGAACATGCAGAGCCTGGCGGAGGACATCGACATCTTCCAGAAGCTCAAGCTCATCGAAAAGCCCGTGGCGCTGGACAAGGTGGTGGACACCAGCTTCCTCGACTGGGCGATCCAGCAGATCGGCCCCTACAAGAAAGCCGCCCGATAGGCCTCGCGATGGGGACGGCGCGCCGCCTGCTCGTTGCGCTGTCCCTGTCGTGCGCGCCCGCCTGCGCGCAGGAAGCGCCCGAGACCGTCACGCTGGGCGTGCAGAGGTCGCTCGCCGACGCGGGCGTCTTCATCGCGCAGGCGCGCGGCTATTTCGCCGCCGAGAACCTGCGCGTGCGCTTCGTCCAGCTGGAGACGAACGCGCGTCCCATCGCGCTGCTCGCCCGCAACGAACTCGACGCCGCCGGCATGGACATTTCCGCCGCGCTCTACAACGCGGTGGCGCGCAACATCGACCTGCGCCTCGTGGCGGTGAAGACGCG
The DNA here is from genome assembly GCA_028290405.1 of Hyphomicrobiales bacterium. Lineage (GTDB taxonomy): Bacteria > Pseudomonadota > Alphaproteobacteria > Rhizobiales > Beijerinckiaceae > Terripilifer. The sequence continues at coordinate 186 of JAQGJX010000068.1, read as the reverse complement.
CACGCGGCCGGGCCGCCCGGCCCTGACGCTGGTCGTGCGCGCGGACGCCATGCAAGCCGGGCGCTGGCGCGGCCCTGCGGACCTGCGCGGCCTCGTCATCGCCGGACCCGCCACGGGCTCACCCGGCTCGCTGACGCTGGCGCGCCTGGCGCAGCGGGGCGGGCTTGCGGACGGCGACGCGCAGGA
>JAQGJX010000046.1 GCA_028290405.1 Hyphomicrobiales bacterium | reverse complement strand
AACAAAAAAAGAAAGCCCGGACGAATCCGGGCTTTCCATAATCGGGCAGATCTTAGTAGCGGGCGAGAACCGGACCAGCGGCCGCCGGAGCGCCGAAGATGTAGTTCAGGCCGAAGCGGACGACCGCATGGCTGGACTTGGCGGCGAAGGTCTTGCCGTAGCCTTCCGAGCTGAACGAGCTGTTCACGCTCTGCTTCGTCTCGAAGACGTACAGGCCTTCGACCTTGGCGGTCCAGCCGCCGCCGAGCTGGTGCTCGATGCCGACGCCGGCCACGGGGGCGAACTTCCACTTGGAGGTCGAGCCGTACTTGCCATCGGGGGCGTAGTAGTTGCCGATGATCGACAGCTTCTGCTGAACGGCGGCGGCGCCGGCCGTCACGTAGAAGAGCGACGCGCCGCTGGCGATACCCAGACGGGCGCGCAGAGTGGCGAGCGCACGGGTCTGCGCCGAGGTCGAGTTGTTGTAGTCCGAGGAACGGTAGAGGAGCTCGTCGCTCTTGGAGCCGAACACGCCGCCGATATCGCCTTCGATACCGTAGACCATGTTGCCAGCCTGGAAGTTGTAACCAGCCGTCACGCCGACGAGACCGCCGAAGCTGTTGTGCTTGCCCACTCCGAGGTCTTCCCCGGTAGCGTCATCGTAGAAGTTGCTGTAAGCGGCGCGCGTCTGCGAGTGCATGACGCCCATGTTCACGCCGAGGTAGGGGCCGGCCCAGTAAGGCGCAGCGACGAACATCGGCGCGGGAGCGACGGCCGGGCCACGAACCGGGAGGTCGGCGGCGAAGGACGCGGTCACGGCGGCGACCGAGAGCGCGGTCCCGGACAGCAGGGTCGAGATTTTCATGTTGGTCTCCAAAGCAAATTGCCCGCTTTGTCCAGGCAGGACTCAGCTGATGGAGATGTACAGCCAACTTCGGAATTACGAAAATCTCTGAAATGCCAATAAATTGAAGCTTAGCTACACAAACTCTTTTAAAAACATCGGACTACGATATGTAACCAAATTGCCACAGATGGCCTTATTTGCGCAACACACGTCAAGCTTGTGGTTATATGTACGCAAAGGTACAAAAATCGGGGGTTCGAGCAGGACTTTGGCGGGCGCCGGATGAGGCGCTCGCCCCAGAGCCTGCGTCACCGCTGGCGCGCCGACTTTTCCAGATAGCCGCGCGCCTGGAGGTCGTCTTTCAGCAGCTTTTCAATCAGCGAAGGCAGGGACCGGCTGTCGTCGTCCGCCGCCCGCTCTGCGGCGCTCTTCAACGAGGGCGTGAGGCGCAGGTTGACCGTCGCCGTCTTGGGCTCCGCCTTCAGGGGCCTTTTCAGCGCGCCCCCGCTTTCGGCGTCAGGATTGGATTCGTCAGGCTTTGAGCCAGGCGGCACGCGATTCAACAGGTTCATCTCTACACTTCCGACTCTACTCTTTCGACAAAGGGCGACAGCGGGGGCCGGACCGGACCGGCCGCGCAGGCCGCAAGCACCACGAAAAGACGACCCTGATGAGGTCCGTCTGAGGCGCCCGTGTGTCAGCGAAAAGCTTAATGAAAAACATTAGAGGGCGGGCGCCGGGCTAAATTCCGGCCACCGACTAATCAAGCACAAACTTTGCTATTGGCGGGCTCGCCCGGGCCCGCGCCTTGCCTGGAAAGGCGAACGCAAGGCGACGCGCGGAGCGAACCGGCGTCATGGCGATGTAGAGGAGAAGCAGATGCGCCGCTGAATGATCAGTGGCGCTCCCTGCGGGAATCGAACCCGCCTTTGCCGCGTGAGAGGCGGCTGTCCTGAACCGATAGACGAAGGGAGCGTGCCGTCGCTTGCGCGACAGGAAGGCCTCTATACCCATGCGGGAGCGGGCTCGCAAGCGAAAGCGCCGGTCCGCGCAGCAAAAATTCGCCGCCCCTGCGGCTCAGGCGGAGCGCGCGGCGCGTCCGGCGGCGGACTGGAGTTCGCGCATGCGCTCGGCGGGGGGCGCGGCGGGGTCGACGGCGTCGTTGTGCTCCAGGGCGCCCGCGAGGCGCATCACCTCCGCCCCCACGTCCGCGATGGCTTGCCGCAGCAACGCGTCCTCCGCGCCTTTGCGCCCCTCGGGGCTCGCGGGCGCACGGGCGGCCATCTGTTCGCGCAGGGATTCGGCTTCGCGGCGGGCGGCCGCAAGCGCCCCCTCCAGCGAGTCCCGCTCCGCCCGCAGGGCCTGCAGGCGCTCCGCCTGGGCGCGGGCTTCCTCGCGCGCCGCCAGCGTCTGGCGTTCCGCGCTGGCCCGCAGTGCGTGTTCTTGCTCAAGTGCGGATTCGAGCGACTTGCCCAAATCCTCCGCCTCCCGCGCGGAGCGCTGGCGCTCGCGCTGGGCGGCGCGCACGACGTTGTCCTGCTCGGCCAACCTGGCGTTCAGCGCGTCGATGGCGGCCTGCATGGAGTCGCGCTTGGCTGACCCCGCCGCAACGTCGATCAACGCATAATCGCGCTCGCGCTGCAGCAGGTCGACGGCCGAAACCTTTTCCGCCAGGCGCATCTGGGCGCGCGACAGCGCCTCCTCGGCGTCCGCAAGTTGCGCCCGCAGGCCCTCGGACTGCGCCTCCAGCCCCGCGATGGCCGCGCGGCGCTCGTCGGCGAGGTTCTCAAGCTCCGCGTGGGCGAATTGCAGGTTGGCCAGCATGCGCCCGCGGCGTTCCGCAAGGCCCGTCGCGTCAAAGGCCTCCTTCAAGGCCGCCGCCAGTTCTCCCTCGGCTTCCCGGGCGTGGCGCTGGGCCTCGCCAAGGTCGTCCCGCAGGGCGGCGGCCGCGCTGCGCAAGGCGTCGCGCTCCTCGCCCACGCTGACTAGCGCGGCGGCTCTGCGGCCGAGTTCCGACAGGTCCCGCGCGCGGGTGTCGTGAAGCGCCTCGTAGCGCTGCTCGATCTTGCGCCGCTCCATGGCGAATTCCGCGCGCAACTGGTCGCGCTCCGCGACGATCTCGGTCATGGAGAGCGGCATCTGCATTTCCAGCCGGCGGCGCGACAGGCGAAGCGCCCGCCGCCAGAACACGGGCAGGAAAAGGAGCGTCAGGAGTCCTGCACAGAGGAAACCCAGCGCGAAAATCATGAACTGTTCGATCACGCGCGCAGCAATCGGGCTCGTGGATGGGGCGTTACAATCGCATGCGGGCGACTGGAAATCAAAAGACCGCCGGCGCACGCGAGACGCCCGCTGGCGGCCCTGCGGCAACACGAACGATCAGAACAGGTTCCGCCGGCATGCGGCCGCCGCGGGCGGAACCCGCGGCCGCCTCGAAGCCTCAGAAGGGGTTCCAGGTCGATTCGGACGTGAACTTCAGGTAGCCGAGATTCACCCCCAGCCGGGCGCCCAGGCCCGACCGGATAGGCACGACGACCACGTCGTCCGCCGTCAGCGCCGTGAAGCCGAACCCGCCGATGAGGTAGGCGGACCCATCCACGCCGCCGAAGCGGCGGTAGATCGAGTTCGTGGACGGCAGATTGTAGACCAGCATCATGGTGCGCGCGCCATCGGCGCCCGCGTCGAAGCCGATGGACGGGCCCTGCCAGTAGACGCGCTGGTCGCCTGCGTTGCGGGTGTACATGACGCCTTCGCCGAAGCGCGCGCCCGCCACGAAGGCGCCGGACGCCTCCTGGCCGAGAATATAGGCGTTGGGCTGGCCCCAGCGGCGGGTGGCTTCCTCGACCACGGACGCGAGGCCCCGCGACACTGTGCCGAAGAACTGGTGGCCGTTGTCGACAAGCTCCTGCGAGCTGAAGCGCTGCGGGCGACCGGCCTGCGCGAGCGACATCGCGGGGGTGGCGGCCGTGGCGGCGACGCCGGCCAGCAGGGTCAGCGCCTCCCGGCGGGAATGCGAGCGCACATCTGAGGGCATTGCTTGATCTCCCGAAAGCCCCGACTTCGCTTCACCTTATGAGCCATGATCGGGCGAAACAGGGGACGAAACGTGACAGCAGCGTGGCGCGGCCACGTGACGTGACGCCTGAAGGGAGATTGCCGGAACAGGGTTAACGCTTCGTTTCACGCCTGGGGGAAGGCGGAAAAAACCTAAGTGTCCAAACGCTTCAGGCTTGGCTAGGCGGCCCCGCGGGCGATGAAGTCGGGATTGCGGTATCCCTCCTGGGCCTTGCCGTACACGAGAGGGCGCCCGGCCTCGTCGCACACCAGCCCGCCCGCGGCCCTCAGCACGGCGTCGCCCGCCGCCGTGTCCCATTCCATGGTGGGCGCAAAGCGCGGGTAGATGTCCGCCTGCCCCTCCGCGAGCACGCCGAACTTCAGCGAGGAGCCCATGGCGCGCCGCTCCACCACCGGGAGGGCGTCGAGATACGCGCTGCTGCGCGCGTCCAGATGCGACCGGCTGATGAGCGCCACGATCCCCTCCGGCGGGGCGGGCCGGGCGCGGATGGGCGCCAGCGCCCGAAGGGGGTCGATGGACGCGCCCGGCGCGACCTGTCCGGCGCGCGCGACGGGCGCGCCCGCGTCCAGCGTGGAGCCGACCCACAGGCGACCCGGCAGCGGCGCGTACACGGCCCCGGCGCGCGGCACGCCGTCCAGCACCAGCGCGACGTTCACCGTAAAGTCGCCGCTGTGGTTGAGGAATTCCCGGGTGCCGTCCAGCGGGTCGACCAGGAAGAACGCCGCAGCTCCAGCGGGCGCCCCGGCCCTGGCGCTCGCCTCCTCGGCGACGATCGGGATGTCCGGATAGGCTTCCGCCAACCCCGCGAGAATGATCTCCTCGGCGGCCTCGTCGGCGTCGCACACGGGGGACATGTCGGGTTTGAGCCGGGCATGCGCGCCGGCGGCGCGCACGTTCATGACGGCCGCCCCGGCGGCCACCGCCAGACGGGACAGGACATTGAGAAGATGCGCGCAATCCATTGATGCTGGGCCCGCGCCGACGGGCGCCGGGCTGGCGCGGTCCGGGATCTTTGTCATCGTGACGCTCGCCGCATCGGGTCTCGCCCTATCGCCCCGGAGTCTGCGCCCCGGAACCCTGCCCCAACCTCAGGCGAGTCTTGGTTCGCCGCGATCCTGATCCTACTACAGCACGCGGCGCCCGTCTGGCCAACATGGCGCGCGGCGGCTATGACCTGAACGCTTCGCCCACGCGACGCAGCGCTGATTCGTAAGAGCATCGCAGCGTCCCGGACGAGCCGCGTACCGGGCCCGTCGGCCCTCCCCGACATCGCGCGCGCGCGCCTGACAACGGACAGACACATGACGGCGATCACTCTTGATGCCCTTGATCTTGCGGCCCTTCTCTGCTCGCGCGTGTGCCACGACGTCATTAGCCCCGTGGGGGCCATCGTCAACGGGCTGGAGGTGCTCGAGGACGAGAAGGACCCGGAGATGCGGGCCATCGCCACGGAGCTCATCAAGAAGAGCGCCCATACGGCCTCCGCCAAGCTCCAGTTCTGCCGCCTCGCGTTCGGGGCCGCCGGCTCCGCCGGGGCGATGATCGATTCGGGCGACGCGGAAGCGGTGGCGCGAAACCTGTTCGCCGACGACCGGACCAAGCTGGAATGGAACGCCCCGCGCCTGCTGATGCCGAAGAACAAGGTGAAGCTCATGCTCAACATGTGCCTCATCGCCGCGGCGGCGATCCCGCGCGGCGGCGTCATCAAGGTGGACGTGACCGGCGAAGGCGACGCCACCTCCATCGCCTTCTTCTCGACCGGCCCGAACGTGCGCCTCGCCAGCGGCGTGAACCAGTTGCTGGGCGGCGAGCCCGAAAGCGGCTCGGTGGACGCGCACGGCATCCAGGCCTTCTACACCGGCCTCGTCGCCCGGGCCGCCAACCTGGCCGTCACGGCCGAATCGACCCCCGAGGGCGTGCGGGTGACGGCGACCCCCGCGCCGGCCGCCGAGAGCGCGTCCGTCGAGAGCGCGCCCGTGGAAACGCCCGACGCGACTTAAGCGCAGCATTAAAACGCTCCCTTAACTCTCGGGCTCCATACTTCCCCTGCCGCATGTACGTCGCGGCGGGGTCGAGTACATGGACGAGTTGCTTCAGGACTTTCTGATCGAGAGCGGCGAGCACATCGACGCCGTCGCCGCTCAGCTCGTCGAATTCGAGCGCCAGCCGTCCAATCAGGACGCGATCAGCAACATCTATCGGCTCGTGCACACCATCAAGGGCACCTGCGGGTTCCTTGAACTGCCGCGCCTCGAGCGCCTGGCGCACGCGGCCGAGACGCTCATCGGCCGCGTGCGCAGAGGCGGCGAAGCCTCGCAGGATTGCGTCAGCGCGGTGCTCGAGGCCGTGGACCGCATCCGCACCCTCCTCCACCACATCGAGAAATTCGCCAGGGAGCCGGAAGGCTCGGACATCGCCCTGATCGCAAAGCTGAACCGGCTGGCCGAGACGAGCGCCCCGGGCGACGGCGCCCACGAGCCCGACGAGGAAGCCCACGCGGCCGCCCGGGTGATGATCGCCCGGGAGACGAGCCGGCAGCGCGCCATGCAGGCCCCCGAGGGCCCAGCGCTGGAAGCGTCCGTCCGCAAGGCCGGGGACTCAGGCGAGCGGCGCGACCAGGCGCTTCTTGAGCGCAGCGGAATCCGCGTTTCGGTGGACGCGCTGGAGCGCATCATGCGGCTCGTGTCGGAGCTGGTGCTGACCCGCAACCAGTTGCTGGACGTGGCGCGCGGCGAGTCCAACAGCCGTTTCAACGCCCCCCTGCAACGTCTGTCCAGCCTCACGACGGACCTGCAGGACGGCGTCATGCGCGCCCGCATGCAGCCCATCGAGCGCGTCTATTCCAAGCTGCCCCGGCTGGTGCGCGATCTGGCGGTCGAGCTCGGCAAGAAGATCGATCTCGTGCTCGACGGCTCGGACACCGAGCTCGACCGCCAATTGATCGAGGTCCTGCGCGATCCCCTCACGCACCTGATCCGCAATTGCGCCGACCACGGCGTCGAAGCGCCCGACGAGCGCGTCGCGGCCGGAAAGCCGCAGGCGGGCCGCATCCACGTGCGCGCCTCCCACGAGGCGGGATTTCTCGTGGTGGAGGTGACGGACGACGGGCGCGGGCTCGATCTGGCGCGCATCCGCGCCAAGGCGCTGGCGGTCGGCGTCGCCAGCGCGGACGACCTTGAGGCGATGTCCGACCATGCGTTGTCGCGGCTGATCTTCGAGCCGGGCTTCTCCACCGCCGCCAGCGTGTCGAACGTCTCCGGTCGCGGCATCGGCCTCGACGTGGTGCTCAACCGCATCGAATCCGTTGGCGGGTCGGTGGAGGTGGCCAGCCACGAGGGCGGCGGCGCGCGCTTCACCATCAAGCTGCCCCTTACGCTCGCCATCGCGCCCGCGCTTGTCGTCTGGTGCGCCGGCCAGCGCTTCGCGCTGCCCCAGCAGGCGGTGATCGAAGCCCTCTCGGTCCTGAACGGGGGCGTCAGCCGCATCGACAACGTCGGCGGGTCGCTGGTGGCGGACCTGCGGGGCTCCATCGTTCCCATCGTCGATCTGCGCACCGCGCTGCGGCTGCCGCCCGCGTCCCATCAGGAGCGTGCGGAAGGGTTGATCGTGGTGCTGCGCACCGGCGGCAACACCTACGGGCTGCTGGTGGATTCCGTGGCGGACTTTCAGGAGATCGTCGTCAAGCCGCTCGGCCGCACGCTGGCGGATCTCGCCGTCTACACCGGCAACACGATTCTGGGCGACGGCTCCGTGGTGTTGATTCTGGACCCCAGCGGGGTGGCGCGCGTCTCGGGCATCAAGGCCAAGGACCGCAGCGCCGCCGAGACCGAGGCCCGCCAGTCCGCTCCCGTCCGGGAGCCCACCGCGCTGCTGCTGTTCCGGGTCGACGGCGCGGGCCTGAAGGCCCTGCCGCTTTCGCTCGTGTCGCGCATCGTGACCGCGGCGCGCGGGGACCTCGTGGAGAACGACGGGCGACTGTCGCTGCTGCGGGACAAGGCGCTCATCCCCCTGGTCGCCTTGTGCGATCCGGCCGCTTCCGGCCGCCGCGACTGGCCTGTGCTGATTGCGGGCGTCGGCGGCGAGGCCATGGGGCTCCTCGTTTCGGAACTGGTGGACGTCGTCACGCAGCACGTCGACATCGAGATCGCGGGCGTCACGTCGGCCAGCGTCGGCTCGTTCCTCGTGCGCGGCGAACCGGCGGAACTGCTGGACATCGCCCATTACCTGCAATCGGCCCGCCCGGCCGCCTTCAAGCGCGGACACACGAGCCGGTTCGCGGTGCTGCTGGTGGACGACAAGGCGTTCTTTCGCGACATGCTGGCGCCCGTTCTCTCCGCAGGCGGCTACGACACGACGCTGGCCTCGTCCGGCGCCGAAGCCCTCGCGCTCCTGCGCAAGGGCGCCCGCTTCGACGCTCTCGTGACGGACCTCGAA
>JAQGJX010000038.1 GCA_028290405.1 Hyphomicrobiales bacterium | reverse complement strand
GGCGTCCTGGGCTGGCTTCGCGCGCGCCTGAAGCGCCAGCCCTAGCCGATGCGCCCTTCGCGGGCGTTGCGGCGGATGGCCATGGGCGGGTGGCCGAACGCGCGCAGGAACGAGCGCCGCATGCGGTTGCGGTCTGCGAAGCCCGCCTCCCGGGCGATCTCCTCCACCGAGAGGCGGCCATCCTCCATCATCGCCCTGGCGGCTTCCACGCGCAGCTTCTCCACCGCCTTGGCGGGCGTCTGGCCGGTCTCGCTGATGAAGGCGCGGCTGAACTGGCGCGCGCTGAGGCGCGCCGCCGCCGCGAGGTCCGGCACCGTCAGCGGCGAGGCCAGGTTGCGCCGCGCGAAATGCAGCGCGTCCTGGATGCGGTCCGACTTGGCCTCCAGATCGAGCAGGGTCGAGTATTGCGACTGGCCGCCCGCACGACGGTGGTAGACCACGAGCGAGCGCGCCACCTCGCGGGCGAGCTCGGCGCCGAGGTCCGCTTCCACCATGGCCAGCGCAAGGTCGAGGCCGGCCGTCATGCCCGCAGACGTCCACACCCCATCGTCCACGATGTAGATGCGGTCTTCCTGCACTCTCACCTTCGGATAGAGCAGTTGCAGGCGCCGCGCGTGGCGCCAGTGGGTGGTCGCCCGGCGATCGTCCAGCAGGCCTGCGGCGGCGAGCGAGAACGCCCCTGTGCACGTGGACGCCAGACGGCGGCTGGCGCCATGGGCGCGGCGCAGGAAGTCCACGAGCGCCGGGGTGACGCGCCCCACCTCCGGGTCGCCGCCGACGATCACCGTGTCGAACGCGGGATCGCCGAACGGCAGGGTTTCCACCCGCACGCCAAGCGAGCTGGCGACAGGCCCGCCGTGCTCCGACAGCACAAACACCTCGTATTGCGGCGCGCCGGACATGCGGTTGGCGAACTCGAACACGGACATGGTGGCGAAGGTCATCGCCTGATGGCCCGTCGTCAGCACGAAGGCGATCCTGCGCATGCGCTCCTCCGACGGCTGAAAACGACGCAACATTGTCATTTCAGCCATGCGCCCGCAAGCCTATGGTGACTTGGGGCGAAGCTGGGGCGGAGATGGGCCATGCATGACAGGATCGGGACGGAGGGCGCGGCGGCGGGGCCGCGGCTCGATCCGGGCACGCACCGGCTGGTGCATGCGCCCGTGGTTCCCACCCTGTTGCGCCTCGCGCTGCCCAATACGCTGGTGATGCTCGTGCAGGGCTCCATCGGCCTTGTGGAGACCTACTTCGTCGCCCGGCTCGGCCTCGACGCGCTGGCCGGCATGGCCCTTGTGTTCCCGCTGCTGATGACGCTGCAGATGATTTCCGCCGGCGCGGTGGGCGGGGGCGTCCTCTCCGCCGTGGCGCGGGCGCTTGGCGCGGGGGACCGCGAGCGCGCGCACGCCCTCGTCTGGTCCGCGGTGGTCCTCACGCTGGCCCTTGGGGCTGCGGTCACCGCAGCGGCGCTTATCTTCGGGCCGTCCCTGTATGGGGCGATGGGGGGAACCGGCGGCGCGCTGGCGGCGGCGGTCACCTATTCCTCCATCGTGTTCGCCGGCGCCATCCCGCTCTGGATGTTCAATACGCTTGCGGCGGTGATCCGCGGGGCGGGGGACATGGCGTTTCCCGCCCGCGTGGTGTCGGCGGGCGCCGTCGTCCTCGTGCTCGTCTCGCCGCTGCTAATCTTCGGCGCGGGGCCGGCGCCCCCGCTCGGCGTCGCCGGGGGCGGGGTCGCGGTTGTGCTCTACTACGCCATCGGGTCGCTGGCGTTCGCCTGGCGCATCTGGTCGGGGCGCGGGGCGCTGCGTCCGCCTGCGCGTCCGCCGCGCCTCGCCTGGGGTCCCATGCGCGAGATCCTGCGCGTCGGCGCCGCTTCGTCCATCGTCAGCCTATCCACCAACGTCACCATCATCGCCGCGACGGCGATCGCCGGGACGGTGAGCGAAGCGGCCATCGCGGGATACGGGGCGGGGGTGCGGCTCGAATACCTGCTGGTGCCGCTGGTCTTCGGCCTTGGCGCGCCGGTGGCCGCCATGGTGGGGGCCTGCATCGGCGCCGGGCGCCGCGACAGGGCGCTCCAGATCGCGTGGATCGGCGCCGCGCTGGCGGGCGGCGTCACGGAGGCGATCGGCCTGGCGGCGGCGGTCTTTCCCGAGGCGTGGCTGCGTCTGTTCGCGGACGATCCTCAGATGATCGCCGTGGGCGCAAGTTACCTGCGGATCGTCGGGCCCGCGTACGGGTTCTTCGGCGCCGGGCTCGCGCTCTACTTCGCCTCGCAGGGAGCCGGGAGGCTGCGCTGGCCGATGACGGCGGCCCTGGCGCGGGCGCTCATCGGGGCGGGCGGGGGCTGGATCGCGGTGCGATGGCTAGGCGACAGCGCCGGGCTGTTCGCCGCGCTGGCGGTGGGGCTGGCGGTCTTTGGCGCCGGCAACGCCGCCGCCCTTCTTGGCGGCGCATGGCGGGTGGACAGGCGCCGTTGAGGGGCGGGCGACGGCGGTCGCTCAGCGCATTCTGCGCGGCCTCTTCCCCGGCGCTGGTATTTCGCCCTGTCGTGACGCACGAGGCGAACAAGGGTCTTGAAATGGCGCTATTGAAAGTGCGTCAGGAGCACGCAAATAACCTCGCCCTCGTGATTCACAGTCTCGCGACCATGGAGCATGCGCTCAAGGACACGAACGAGCGCTTCCGGCGCCTTTAAGCTCGCATCATGCGCACAGGCGTCGGGAGTGCTCGCGGTAATTTTGGGGAAGATCACGTGAGCAATAAACCGTCGCTCTGACTGATCTTTGCTTCATTTCTCTGGAGATCTTCCTGGCTGGGGATATGTTGCAGCTACGGTATGCGCAAAAGGCGGCGCAAAGCGAGCGCGTCCCCGGCAGCCGCGTAAGACGTCGTATTGTCGAAGACGCACCATGCGGCGGAGCTGGCGGCCGTCGCCGCTTGCATGCTGCGGGCGACCGTCGTCAGCCGCTCTTCTCCGTAAGCCGAGCGATAGATATGCGGGGAGCCGTGCAGGCGATAATAGATGAGGCCAGCCCAGCCGCCCGGCAGGTCGGCTCCCGCCGCTCTCGGCGGGTCGGCGGCGACTCTGGCGATCTTGAGAGCTTTCAATAGCCACTCGGCCTCCGCTTCGAACCACGAGGCATGACGCGGTTCTAGAACGAGGTCCCCATCCGTGCTGTTGCGAAAGGCGGACAGCAGTTGCAGGGCGTCGGCAGGAACAAAGCTCCGCTTCGGCGGCAGCTGAATCAGGATCGGCCCTAGCTTCGTCCCGAGACCGGTAATCTCGGTGAAGAACGCGTCGATGTCTGACGCTGCTACTTCGCCAGCCGCATGCGTAATCAGCTTCGGCGCCTTCACCGAGAAGCGAAAATCATCCGGCGTTGATTGCGCCCAGCGCTCGTAGGTGGATTTGCGGTGCGGCCTATAAAAGGAGCTGTTGATCTCAGCCGCGGAAAATACTGACGCGTAGCGCGCGAGGTGGCTTCCCTCAGGCGGGAAGTTAGACTGGTGAATCCGCGGAATGCTCCAGCCCGCGGTGCCGATGAACGCCATGCCCCCCATCAGCGAACCTGCTCAACGTGCAGGCTCCCGGCCGCTAGAGGGGCCAGCAGCTCGGATTCGGGGCGCGCCAGTTCGAGCCAGGCCATCCAGTCCTGGCGAGCCAAAACGACCACCTGGCGATCATGGATGGACGCGACGTCAGGCCCGGGCGCTGTGGTCAGTATCGTGAATGCGTCCGGCGCGCCTCTGGAAGACGGGCGCCAGAGCCCGGCGAAGCAGAACCACTCCTGGTTAGACAACGTGAAGCGCCACTTGGACTTCGGCGACCTTGAACCGGTGAACTCGAAAAAGTGCGATGCAGGTATCAGACAACGGCCGGTCGGAAAACGCCGGCCGTCGGATCGAAAGTTGATCACCGGAGCCGCTTTTGGCCGTCCCGGGTCGAAGCCCCACCGCAGTTGCGCCAGTTCGACCCCGCCCTCGGCTTGTCGAATAACGGGGGCAAGCTCCGTAGCCCAGATGTCCTCGCGAGGCTCCAGGTTCGGCAAATTGCGCGGGGCAGTGAAAGGAACCTTCAGTTCGCTAAAGGCCTCCACGTAAGCGCTGTAGGGGATATGATTTCCATAGTCGTTGCACATGCCGGCCTCGCCGCTTCCACGAGTCTGAACACGAGCGCGAACGGCTCGTTCCGGAAATAACCCGACGCAGAGAAGCCCAGGGCGGCCAACGCGTCGCCGGCGCGCAGGCCGCGGGAACGACAAACCGTGCGCCAGATGGATGACCACAAGCATCTGGAAAGCTAAGCCGTGGCGCGCGGCCGCAAAACTGAGAAGTTATCACTGGCGAGGCGCGCTGCGACGTCCAAAGGGATGGGTATGATTATAAAAACCAGTCTAAATAGATCGCCCCCGTGTCCTGGAAGCCGCCGCCTGAACATCGCGCTCGAAAGCGATACTACGCGCCAATCAATTGCTAATATAGTCAGGTGGACTTCGCTGATCACCTTCACAGCGCCCCGCAACCTCGGCTGCGGCATTCTTGCGGGCTCACGCGCGGTCAGACGGCTGAGTTTAAAACGCTAAGCTTTAACCTGTGACGTGGGTCTGTTTTACCCGCCTCAAGCGTGTTACCCCGCTGGTAAACAGGGCGCGCGAGCATCATGAGCAGGAAAAAAGCCTTTCCTATCCACGTCGTTTTGATGGCCCTGGTCGGCTCCCTGCTGGTGCCGGTCATTCTAGTCTCCGCCTTTCTCCTGTCCCGCTTCGCCGATGGCGAACGATCGCGGCAGCAAGCCGACGCCTTGGAAATCGCCCACACGATCGCCGCCGAAATCGACCGGGAGCTTTCGGGTCTGCAAGGTGCGCTGCAAGTCGTCACCACCTACATCAGCCTCGACGCCCGGGACTGGCCGACCGTCTATCGGCAAGCCAGCGAAGTGAAAGGGTTCCTGGGCGTCGAGATCATCGTCAAGGACGCCGCCGGCCAGCAGTTCGTCAACACGCGCCTGCCGGTCGGCTCTAACTTGCCAGCTTCGCTTCCCCCCGGCGACTTGCGCGCCCTTCGCGAAAAGAAGCCGGTGGTCTCCGACCTCTTCACTGGCACGACGGCTGGTGGATACATCGTCAGTCTCAACGCCCCCATTCTGCGCAACGGCGAGGTCACCGGGCTCGTGAACATGGCGGTCGAGCCGGCCCGCTTGTCCGCAGTTCTTCAAGGGGTCTCGCTGCCGTCGGGATGGGTGGCTGCTTTAGTCGATCATAACGGCAAGATCGTCGCGCGCTCGCACCAGGCCGAGACGTTCGTCGGCCAGAGCGCCAGCCGTGATCTCCTGGAGAACGCCACACGGCTCGAAGGAGCCTGGACCGGCACCACGGTCGACGGAACGCCGGTTCTGTCAGCCTATGCGCGATCGAGCCTCTCAGGGTGGCGGATCGCGGTCGGCGCCCCAATTTCCTCAGTCGAGGCTCCGCTGCGTCGAACGCTGCTCTGGTTGATGCTGCTTGGCGCGGCGGGGCTCGCGGCCTCCACGCTCGTCGCCGGCATTTGCGGCCGGCAGATCGCGCGATCGCTGCGGCAGGTGGCCGATCTTGCTTCTTCGATCGCCAGCGGATCGCCCATCGCGCCGATTCATACGAGGATCAAGGGCGTGAACGCCATTTCGGAGGCGCTCGCGTCGGCGTCGCGCGAGCTGCAAGACCGAGCACGCAAGCAAACGGCGGCGGAAGAGGACCTCCGAGCTGAAACTAACAGGTTGGACACGCTGAACCGCATAGGCCAGGCGATCGCGTCCGAACTCGATCTCGAAAAGCTGGTGCAGAAGGTCACCGATGCGGGCGTCGAGCTTTCCGGCGCAGCCTTTGGCGCATTCTTTTACAACGTCCCGCGGGAGGGGGAAACGCTGACGCTTTATACAATCTCAGGCGTACCGCGCGAAGAGTTCAGCAAATTTCCGATGCCGCGCGGCACGCAGGTGTTCGCCCCCACCTTGGGCGGGAAAGAAGTCGTGCGGTCGGACGACATCACCCAGGACCCGCGCTATGGCAAGAACACGCCCTACAAGGGCATGCCAGAGGGTCACCTGCCGGTGCGCAGCTATCTTGCGGTTCCTGTGGTGTCGCGCGCCGGAGAGGTTCTGGGAGCTTTGTTCTTCGGCCATGGCGATGCAGGCAGGTTCACGCAACGGCATGAAGATCTGCTCGTTGGGATCGCGGCCCAGGCGGCCGTGGCCGTGGACAATTCTCGTCTCTACGAACAAGCGCGCCTGGCGGAGCGCGAGGCGCGCTCGTTCAGCCAAGAGCTGGAAGTCCAGGTGGCGGAGCGCACTCACTCGCTTCAGCTCGCTCACACCCGGCTTGTGGAGGAGGTGGCGCAACGGGAGCGGGCCGAAGAGCAGCTGCGGCAAGCGCAGAAAATGGAGGCCGTCGGCCAACTCACCGGGGGCATTGCGCACGACTTCAACAATCTGCTTGCAGTGATCATCGGTAGCCTGCAGCTCATCGAGCGGCGGCTTGACAAGGGCGAGACTGGAGCCGTCTATCGGTATCTGGCGAACGCCAATGCAGGCGCTGATCGAGCCGTGGCCCTCACCCACAGGCTCTTGGCGTTCTCGCGCAAGCAGACACTGGCGCCCGAGCCGGTGGACCTGAACAAGCTAATCAACGGGACCTCCGAGCTGCTCCGGCGCACGCTCGGCGAGCACATCCAGATCGAAACGGTTTTGGCCGGCGGGCTGTGGTTGAGCCATATCGACCGTCATCAGCTCGAGAACGCTCTGATCAATCTCGCCGTGAACGCCCGCGACGCAATGCCGGAGGGCGGCAAGCTCACCCTTGAGACCGCTAATTGCCACCTCGACGAACGCTATGGCGCGGCCAATCCCGACGTCCCTCCAGGGCAGTACGTCATGGTCGCACTGACCGACACGGGCGCAGGCATGGACGATGAGGTGATAAAGCGAGCGTTCGAGCCCTTCTACACCACCAAAGAGGTTGGGCAGGGCACGGGGCTGGGCCTCAGCCAGGTCTACGGCTTCGTCAAACAGTCCCATGGCCACGTGAAAATCTACAGCGAGCTCGGACACGGCACGACGGTGAAGATCTATCTGCCGCGATTCCGCGGAGCGGCCGAGGAAGCAGAACAAAGCCCCGCGCCGGTGCATGTCCAGCAGGGATCCCGGGAGCTGAGGGTTCTGCTCGTCGAGGACGATCCCTCGGTGCGGCAGATGTCGGCGGAGTCCGTCCGGGAGCTCGGCTACAATGTAATCGAAGCCGATGGCGCGGCTGCGGCGTTGCGGATTCTCGATTCAGGCGCAGCCATCGATCTTCTCTTCACCGACGTCGTGATGCCAGAGATGAACGGCAGGCGGCTCGCCGACGAGGCGCTGCGACGCAAGCCGAACCTGAAAATCCTGTTCACGACGGGCTTCACCCGCAACGCCATCGTGCACAACGGCCTTCTCGACGCCAACGTCCACCTGTTGGCCAAGCCGTATACGCTCTCCCAGCTGGCGCGGAAGTTCGAGGAGGTCCTGGCTCCCGATCGCGGCAGCTGAAGCCGGAGGCGGCCGATACTTCACGCGAAAAAGGTTTGGTCTGCGCGTGCGCGTGGGCGACCACGGGATCCGCTTCAGCCGTAAAAGCCAAGCGGCCGTGAATGTGGACCTTGCCGGCGTCTTTCCCAGGCGACTCGGGAAGGGGAGCTTGCGAGCAAGCTAACGGGTGAGGCGAGACAGGCTATCGGGCGCAATTTGGCTGAGTACATTCCGAGCCCGATGAATGCCTTTCAAGCCAATGCTCACAACATTAAGAAAACCGTGTCGCCAGCTATGCGCGCCTACCGGCTCGTTGCGAGCATCCCCTTGATTCTCGCGAACCAACTGCTCTCATGTTGGGTTGAGATCGCGACGCCTAACTCTTGACCTTTCCGCCAGGCTAGACGCGCCCAAAAGGTTTGGCCTCGCTCCGGCAGATCGAGTTCGAAACGATCCGGCACAAGCATGGGAGCGTTGAGGTCTATCTTCGCGCCCTTCTCGGAAATGTTGCGGATCGTGCATTCAGCTGAACGATCATCTATACGGATGCGCGCAGCGATGAGCGTCCTCAAGCGAGGAGCGCGTTTGGTGTGAGTCATTCCTGCCCGTCCCGCAATTTCGATTGGTCCCGTTTAGAAAATGCGACCTTGGGCGCTTAGTTCAGCGCAGTGCTGATGGCTGTGAATTTCGTAGTCAGGCTCGTCCCGATCAGCGTCACTGCGCCGATGATGACCACTGAAATCAGACCAGCAATGAGGCCGTATTCGATTGCCGTGGCGCCGGACTCGTCATTCATGAAACGTTTGAGAACTTTGGTCATGGTGCCTGCTCCAGCTTTGGCGTCGGGCAGCGCTCACTCAGGGTTGGAAGCGCGATCCGCCGGCACTTTGGGCCAAGTTAACGTGCGGCGCCATTAGACCAGATGGCCTAGGATGCACCTGCCGGACCCGGGTTGGAATTGGCGCGGGACGAGCCGTGTGGTTTCGAGTTCCCGACGTTGGAGCGCCGCCCGACGAGGCTACTCAGATGACAGCCCCCCGGCGCCGTACCTGGAGTCCGCCCAATAAAAAACAGCTTACGCTGCACCAGCGCAGGTGCATATGCGGAACGGACTATGGGCCCGCTTCGTTGGCGATACATCTGTGCCCGAACGGCTGGCGCGCACCTGCGTGCGCTTTTTACGGAGTTCGTCGATGAACCAGTTCGCCGATTACACCAAGGAAGAATGGGCTCGCATTCTGGCCTCCCCGATCATCGTCGGCATTGCCGTGACCGCGGCAGATCCGAGCGGCTTGTGGGGCGTTCTGAAAGAGAGCCTTGCCAGTGGGTGGGCGCTCCTCCAATCGCGGCAAAGCCAAGCGAGCGGATCGATGGTGAAAGCGGTTGCCGACGACTTCAGCAGTGCGGAAGGCAGGACTGCAGCGCGTGAACAGAGTCAGAAACTCTTTTCGGGTCTGCAATCTGCTGCAATCACTCGGACGGCCATAGACGAGTTGCAGCAGGTCGCCACCCTCGTACGGGCCAAAAGTCCAGCCGAGGCGGCCGCGTTTAGCGCATGGTTGCAGAGCATCGCCGTGAAAGCCGCGGAGGCGTCGAGCGAGGGCGGTTTCCTCGGCTTTGGCGGAGTACAGGTCAGCGATGCGGAAAAGGCTACCCTCGCGCAAATTCAAGCCGCTTTAGCGCCACCCACGACTGCTTGAGCTCCGCTCAGACGCGTCATCCAACGAGCGGCTTCAACGCGTTCCAGAGAAGCAGTCGAAGGCCAGGGATAAACACTGCGAGCCCTACGGCGACCTGCAGCGCGATAAGCGTATAAAGGATGCTGACGAAAGGCTGCTTGCGCGTCTTGTGTCGTAGGAATGATTGAGCGGCGAGCGCACCTAAGCCGCCGCCAAGTGCAACGAGGGATAGAAGAGTCTGCTCAGATATGCGCCAATCGCCCCGGCGAGCGCACCGCTTGTCCCAAGCAAACGCAGAGAAAGTCGCCAATGAAATGGCGGCAGCGTAAGCCAATGCGGCCCCTGCGTTGCTCATTACGGACTAAACCCGGTTGAGTAGCCCCTGTCATGGGCCCGCTTGATCAAGCCCGAGCCAGAGATCTCGAGCTCCTGATGCTTCGGGTTATACACTGATCAACTCTCAAGCAGTTTTCCCATTCGGTGCACAACGACGCCGGGGAGAATAGGCTTTGTCATCACCCGTGCGTCCGGATAGCGCTCGCGCAAGTCTGCAGGGATACCGGCGGCGGTTTGAAATATAACAGGTATGTTGCGCTCGAGGAGCCAAACGGCGACAGGAGTGATGTCCCGATCCGACAAGTTCACGTCCAGGATTGCTCCCGCGATTTTCCCCTCTTCGAGAAGCTTGAGGGCCTCGCGTACGCTTGCTGCGGGTCCCAGCACGATACCGTCCGCCTCCTCCACAGAGAGCGCTAGATCGAGCGCGATGAATGGTTCGTCCTCGCAAATCAGAATGGATGCACCTTCAAGCACGGCAGTTCTCCAGCTGTGCTCTGATAAGGCTTTCAATACGAGAGCCGTTCCATCGGCAGGATCACGTCCACTCTTAGGCCCTCCGGCTTCCAATCATAGTCAACCGCGCCGCCGAGTGTTCCGGCGATGCTTCGCTTTGCGAGAACGCTGCCGAAACCGGACACGCTGGGAGGACCCTTCACCTCAGGGCCTTCTGACTCGATCCAGGTGAGATGAACAGCCGAGCCGGTGCTGCGCCATTCAACGCGCAACCGTCCTTCCACCCAAGAAAGCGCGCCATACTTGGCCGCGTTCGTCGCCGTCTCGTGCAGGAACAACGCCAACCCGGTGATCGCGTTGGGCCCGAGCGCAACGTCCGGACCACTTACAGTAATGCTGCTCATGGATCCGGGCGGGCCATGTTCCAGATAGGGCCGCACAATAGCCCAGACTAGCTTCTCCAGGGTGGCGACGCGCTCTGGGTCTTCCTCTGCGGCCCCGCTCTTGGGCTGGATGATGTCGCTGGCGCGAGCGAGCGCATTCAAGCGGCCTTGCAGCGATGCCGCCATGTCCTGCGGCGACCGCGCATTTCTCGCGCTGAGCGACACCATACCGCTGGCGACGGCGAAGAGGTTCTTAACCCGGTGATTCAGCTCCCGCGCCAGCAACTTTTGGCGATCTTCGGCGGCCCTGCGTTCGGAAATGTCGATTGCGAACTCAACAGCCTCCGTCTCGTTCAACATCCGCGCAGCAAACAGAAACCACACTCTCGTTCCATCCTTGCGGACATATTCCTTTTCATACGGGGTGGAGTGTCCTTGGGTTGTAAGCTCCTCGATGCACTTTTGTGACGCAGGCATAAATTCCGGCGGCGTCATCTTGTCCCAGCGCAACGCGCCAGCTTCGAGGTCAGCTCGTGTAAACCCGGTCATGGCCAGGAACGCGTCGTTGGCGTCCGTGACGCGACCTCCGATCTCGAAAAACAGCACGCCCACGGTGCTGATGGTCAGGGCCTTACGAAAGCGTTCCTGGCTCGTCCTGAGCGCAGCTTCGGCGTGCACGCGCTGCGTGACGTCGTAGCCCTCGACAAATATGCCGCTGACCTGGCCGGCTCCGTCTCGGATCGGCTGATATACGAAGTCAACGAACATCTGCTCGGTTGCGCCCTCCACGCGCCTCTGAAGCAAGACGGGCATGGCCTCGCCGCGAAAGGGCTCACCTGTCCGGTAAACTGCATCGAGCAGTTCGAGGTACCTCTGCCCTTCCATTTCGGGCAGCGCCTGCCGGATCGGCTTTCCGATGAGATCGCTGCGATGGCCGACCAGTTGCAGGTAGGAATCATTGACGACCTCGAAGATGTGCTCCGGGCTACGCAACATCGCCATGAAGCCGGGCGCCTGCCTGAACATTTCTCGAAAACGCCCGCTTTCCAGCGCCAGCATACGCTCGGCCTTCACCCGCTTTGTGGTTTCCACGACGCACGCCAGCACCCCTGCTGGCTGCCCGGCCTCGTCGCACACCGGGCTATAATCGAGGTTGAGCCACACCTGCTCTGGTTTGCCGTTGCGGTGGAGTGTTAGTTCCTGGTCCTGGTACGAAAGCGTCCCACCCGCCAGGCAGACGCGGAGCACGTTATCGTTGAAGTCGGAGACCTCAGGCCACCCCTCCCGAACCTTCGAGCCAAGCAGACCGGGGTGCCTGAACCCTGCGAACTCAGAATAAGCGTCGTTGTAGATCATGACGCCGTCATGGCCCCAAAGCAGGACCATCGGTAACGGCGAGCGCAACACGAGCCGAACGGTGCTGAACAGAGGAGACGGCCAATCGGAGATCGGCCCAAGCGGGGTCAATTTCCAGTCGAACTGCTCGACCATTGGGGCCATTTGCCCCGGTATCGGATAGCGCGCGTTCGTCGTGAATTGCATCCGAGTACCTGATCTAGAAGCGAATTGGTTGGTCGCGCCGCTTCTTAGGTTTTTAGCAGTATCGCCGGAAGGACCGCAATAACGGCGCACCGTTTTGGGGTGCGCATAATGAGCTAAGTTGTGCTAATTTGTAATGCAGCCTGTTTACAAAGATATCGACCAGTTAGTGGTCAATATTCCTGGCCAAGGTCGGTCGGCAAGTGACCGCCTCTTCAGCTTAAGGTATTTGGGGCCGCGTGGACCGTGGGTCTTGCCACGATTAGTTCAGCGAAAGATGACCTCAGTCCCAAGGGCGAGAAATTGAA
>JAQGJX010000208.1 GCA_028290405.1 Hyphomicrobiales bacterium | reverse complement strand
GCCGGACGTGGCGCCGCTTTCCGGGGGGCTTCTGGCGGAAGCGTTCGCCGCCTCAGCCCTTCTTGGGGCGCATCTCGGAGGACGAATTCACCACCGCGTGCAGGCTGCGGGCGAAGGCGATCGCCTTGTTCCCGTCGATGGGGTTCGCCATGTGGGCGTATTCCTTCGTGGCCAGCACGGCCGGGCGGGGGCCTTTCATGATCTTGTCGATCACGCTCTGGGCCGTCGCCTCGAGCTCCGCGTCCGGGACCACGTCGCTGACGGCGCCGATCATCATGGCGTGGCGCGCATCAATCACCTTGCTGGTCCACACGAGATACATGAGCGGCTTCAGCGCCACGCGGTCGATGAGCGACGACATGACCATCGTGGGCATGATGTTGTGCGAGAACTCGGGGATGCCGAACGTGGCGCCCTCGGCGGCGATGGTGATGTCCGACACGCAGGCCAGCGAGCACCCGAACCCCATGGCCTGGCCTTTCACGATGGTCATGACCGGCGCGCTGGAGCGGCGCACGGCGTTGTAGGTGCGGAACACGATGTCGCTGATGCGGCGAATGTCCAGCGCCTCGTTGGTCGGCGGCGGCTTGCGCCCCTGGGGCGAGCGGCCGACGCAGAAATCGTCGCCGTTGGCGCGGATGACGATGAGGCGCACCTTGTCGTGCTCACGCTCGAAGAGGTCGCCCAGATACGCGACCTGGTCGTCGCTCATGGCGTTGCCGCGGTCCGCGCAGTCCAGCGTGATCTCGATGAGATCGTCGTGCTTGGTGACGATAAGGCCGTCCATCATTGGGTTTCCTCCGTTGCGGCGGGTCGCCGATTGTGGCCGCAAGCTAGCGTGCGCGGCGCCCCGGCGCAATCGGCCCGGGGCTTCTGGACACAGACGCCGCCGTAGGCCTAGTCTCAAAGCGCCGACCGGACCCATCCGGCGCCACGACCATGTTCCTGGGGAGGAATTCATGAGCCACGCACGTGTGCGGCGCGCGCTGTCCGCCGTCTTGCTGGGGGCGTCCGTGCTGCTGTCGGGGGGCGCGCAGGCCGTCGAAAAAGTGAAGATCGCCTACATCGGCGGCACGGCGGACGTCGGCTTCTACATCGCGGACGCGCGCGGCTTCCTCAGGGAAGCGGGCATCGAGGCCGAGTTCATCCGGCTGGATTCCAGCGCCCGCATGGTGGCGCCGCTGGCCACCGGAGAGATCGACGTGGGCTCGGGGGCCGTGTCGGCGGGGCTGTACAACGCCTTCGAGCGGGGCGTCACCATGAAGGCCGTGGCGGACAAGAGCGGCAACGCGGGCGCGCTGTCCTATCAGGCGCTGGTGGTGCGCAAGGCGCTTTACGACAGCGGCGAGGTGCGCGGCCTCAAGGACCTCAAGGGCCGCAGGATCGCCGCGCAGGCGCAGGGCAACAACGAGGCCGCCGTGTGGGCGGAGGCGCTCGCGAGCGTCGGCCTGCGGGGCGGGGACGTGGAGCGCGTGGTGCTCGGCATGCCCTCGCAGGTGACCGCCTTCGCCAACGGCGCCATCGACGCGAGCTTTCTGGCGGAGCCGTTCCTGAGCGCCGTGGTGCGCAACGGCACGGGCGTGAACGTGCTGCCGGTGACCAAAATCCGCGATCCCAGCGTGACCGGCATCATCATCTACAGCGACAAGCTGATCAGAACGCGCCCGCAGGTCGCCACGAACCTCATGAAGGCCTACGTGCGCGGGCTGCGCGTCTATCTCGACGCGGTGGACGGCGAGCGCCTCGCGGGACCGGGCGCCGACGAGGTGGTGGACATCATCGCGCGCTATTCCACCGTGACCGACAAGGCGCTTCTGAAATCGACCATTCCCCACGCGGTGGACCCGGACGGGCGCCTGCCGATGGGCAGCCTGCGCAAGGATTGGGATCACTACAAGGCCGAAGGATTGATCAACGGCAATGTCACAGCCGACATGATCGTGGATTCTTCGTTCGTGGAGGCTGCGGCGAAGGAGCTGGGGCCCTATACGAAGCGCAACAGATAACGTCAGGGACGGGTGGAATGCAGGATATCTCGCAGGCGTCGCGCATCGCCATGCACAATCGCAACGGGCTGAAGATCGGCCTGTTCGGCGCCAATTGCTCCTCCGGGCGCGCCGTGACGCTGGTCGAGGAACGCTGGTCGGGAGCGTGGAAGGATTGCCTCGCGCTGGCGAAGGCGGCGGACGAGGCCGGCATCGATTTCATGCTGCCTGTCGGCCGCTGGAAGGGTTACGGGGGCGACACCGACTATCAGGGCGCGACGCTTGAAACCGTCACGTGGGCCAGCGGCCTGCTGGCCTCCACCAGGCGCATCACGGTGTTCGGCACAGTGCACGCCCCGCTGTTCAATCCGCTCATCGCCGCCAAGGAGTTCGTCACCGCCGACCACATCGGCGAGGGGCGCTTCGGGCTCAACATCGTGTGCGGCTGGAACGAGGGCGAGTTCGACATGTTCGGCGTGCAGCAGCGCGACCATGACCGGCGGTATGATTACGCCCATGAATGGATCGACGTGGTGAAGCGCGCCTGGGGCCCTGAGAGCGACTGGGCCTATGAGGGCGAGTTCCTCAAGTTGAAGGGCGTGCGGCTGAAGCCCAAGCCCTGGGGCGGCTCGCGCCCGGTCATCATGAACGCCGGCGCCTCGCCCAACGGGCGCGCCTTCGCGCTGAAGAATTGCGACGCGTTCTTCACCACCGCCAGCCGCACCAGCGCCGACGAAACCGCCGAGCGCGTGCGCGCCGTGAAGGCGCAGGCGCAAGGCTACGGCCGCGAGATCGGCGTCTACACGGTGGGCGTCGTCACCTGCCGCCCGACCCAGAAGGACGCGGAGGACTATCATCGCTACGCGACCGTGGAGCGGGCGGACTGGAACGCGGTGCGCGACATCCTCGCCCTCAAGGACATTTCCCCCGGGACGGTGGGGGCGGAGGAATACGAGCGCCAGCGGCAGGCCTACGCCAACGGCATGGGGGGCGTGCCCATCGTGGGCGATCCCGACCATGTGGCGCAGGTGCTCGTCGGCCTCAGCCGGGCGGGCCTGAGCGGCATCGGCATTTCGTTCGTGAACTACGGCGCGGAGCTGCCGTTCTTCGTGGACGAAGTGCTGCCCCGGCTGGAGCGCGCGGGCGTGCGCGAGAAAGTCCGCATCGCCTAAGCGGCCGCGTCCCCCGCCTGCGGCCTTGCGTTTCTCCCCCGCGAGCGCTGCGTGTATAGGGAGAGCAACAACGCCGCAGGCCTCAGGAGGAACGAACATGGACCGCGCCAGCGAGACGAACGACGCCCGGGAAACGCCCCTCGCCACAGCGCGGTTCGACGGCAAGGACGCGCTGGTGCGCGCCTCGAACGCGGAAATCGGCTGGGCGTCGGACGCCATGGCGGAGATGCTGCGCCGCCTCGATCTGCGCTACATCGCCCTCACGCCCGGCGCCAGCTATCGCGGCCTGCACGACAGCCTCGTGAACTATCTCGGCAACCGCGATCCGCAGATGCTCGTGTGCCTGCACGAGGAGCACGCGGTGGGCATCGCGCAGGGCTACGCGAAGGTGACGGAGCGCCCCATGGGGGTCGCGCTGCACTCCAACGTCGGGCTGATGCACGCCACCATGGCGGTGTTCAACGCGTGGTGCGGGCGCAACCCGATGGTGATCCTGGGCGCCACCGGCCCCGGCGACGCGGACGTGCGCCGTCCGTGGATCGACTGGATTCACACCGCCAAGGACCAGGGGGCGCTGATCCGCCATTACACCAAATGGGACGACGAGCCGCGCTCCGTGGGCGCCGCCATCGAATCCATCCTGCGCGCCTACCAGATCGCCGCCACGCCGCCCTATGGCCCCACCTATGTGTGCCTTGACGTCGGCCTGCAGGAATCGAAGCTCGAGACGGAGGTCCGCTTCCCGGACACGGCGCGCTTCAGGCCCGGCGCGCCGCCCGCGCCCAGCGCCGAAGCCGTCGAGGAGGCCGCGCGCCTGCTGACGAGCGCGAAAAAACCCGTCATCCTCATGGGCCGCGTGTCGCGCGGCATGGACGACTGGAACGCCCGCATCGCGCTCGCCGAGGCGCTGGGCGCGGCGGTGCTGACCGACATGAAGACCGCCGCGGCCTTCCCCACCGCGCATCCGCTGCACATCTGCGAGCCGCGTTTCCGCCCCTCGCCGGCCAGCGCCGCCATCACCAGGGAGGCGGACGTGATCCTGTCGCTCGACTGGATGGACCTGAAGGGGCATTTCATCCAGACGCTTGGCAAGGACGCGCCTGTGGAGTCGACGGTGATCCACTGCACGGTGGACGATTATCTCCACAACGGCTGGAGCATGGACCATTTCGGCCTGCCGCCGGTCGATCTCAAGATCCTCGCCACCGCCGACCAGCTCATCCGGCCGCTGCTCGACGCCGTGCGGCGCCTGCGTGGAACGAGCGCGCCCGCGACGCCGAAATGGCCCGCCCGCAAGCCCGTGGAGCTGGCGAAGCCGCGCCCGGAGGGAATGATGGGCCTGCGCGATCTGGCGCTCGTGGTGCGCGAGTTCTGCGATTCCCGCGAGGTCACCATGGCGGGCTTCGCGCTCGGCTGGCCGGCCGACACTGTGAACTTCCGCCACCCGCTGGATTTCGTCGGCTTCGACGGCGGCGGGGGCGTGGGTTCGGGCCCGTCGAACGCCATCGGGGCCGCGCTGGCCCTGAAGGGCTCGGGCCGGCTGGCCATGACGGTGGTGGGCGACGGCGATTTCGCCATGGGGTGCAACGCTATGTGGACCGCCGCGCACATGGGGATCCCGCTCCTGATGGTGATCGCCAACAACCGCGTCTACTACAACGACGTCGCCCATCAGGAGCGCATGGCGGTCGTGCGCGGCCGCCCGACCGAGAACAAGTTCGTCGGGCAGGAGATGATCAACCCGGCCATCGACCTCATCGGGCTGGCGAAGGCGCAGGGCGTGCAGGGCGAGCAGGCGCTGGACGCCGCCGCCTTCCGGGCCGCGCTGCTGCGCGGCGAAGAGATCGTGCGCGCCGGCGGCGTCTACGTGATCGACGCGCGGGTGGACGTGGGCGCGCCCGGCGAGGGCAACCGCGGGCACACGGCGGGACGCGAGTCCGGGGCTTAGGGAGTAGGGAGCAGGGAGCGGGCGTGAGCGTCATCCCGGCGAAAGCCGGGACCCACGACAGGCGACAAGCGCGCCGCTGACGCAAGCGCCGAAGGCCTCGCCCACAACCCCTGCTGCCTACTGCCTCCTCCTCCCCTCAATTCGTCACCACGCGCAGCCGCATCGTGCCGATCAGCTCCGCGCGCTTGGCCTCGCACTCGGCGACGAGCGCGAGGGTCGCCTCCAGCGTGCTCATGTGGGAGCCCAGCGCCACAAGTCCGCCGATGGCCAGCGTCAGTCCCGCGATGAATTGCATGGCGTCGAAGCGCAGCAGGGTGAGGAACAGCGCCGCGCACCAGAGCGCGCCGACGATCGCGACGGTTTTCGAGATCACGATGATCTTGCGGCAGGATTCCGCCGTCTGCGTCAGGGCGTCGATGCGCGCTTCGAGGCGCTCGATGGTCGTTCGTGTATCGTCCTCGGCCATGCCCGCGTCCGTGTTCGTCGCCCTGCAGGCTACAGCCTGGGGCTGCAATTGCGAAACACCGTGTCCTGCTTCAGATAGTCGGCGAAACGCTCGTCCTCCAGGCGCACCAGCACGCGGCCGGTGCGCGAATAGAGCGCATAGAACGTGCGCACGTGCGGACCCGCAGGCCCGGGTTCGGACACCTCCCCGCACACGCGGCCAAGATCGGCGCGCACCAGCGGGAAATGCACCAGGAACGTGATCTCGGCGCTCCCGGGATCGAGCAACTGGCTCCTGATCCCCTCCAGAATGGCGCTTTGGGTGGCGGCGGGGACGGGAGCCTTGGCGAGGTCGCCCGATTGCGCGCGCGCGGCCGATCCCAGCGGGCCCTGCGGCGCCGCGAGGGAGAGCGCCGTCAGAAGGGCCAGGCACAGTGCGCGTCGCATGAAGTCCTCAAGCATGGGCCGCAGCAGGCGCGGCCACGTCCCCACAGGGGCGCGAGGCGGGACCCTAGGCCCTGCCGGAGCAGGCGTCAAAGGAGCCCCGGGGCGCGACTCGTCGCCGCATTCAGGGCGCCGGAGCGGGAGGAGGGCGCGATTCAATCTCATGGTTCACGGGCATTGAAACTCCGTCCCCAGGCGCCTCCCCTCGGGCGTCCCTCTGGGGCCGCGCCATCGCCGTGACATTTGGGACACGCCGCTCAACCACAGCCGTGGTTCACCCTGCGTAACCATCGCGGAAATACAAGCCGACTTACCCCTAGGGCATCCCGAGGCTGCGGTGGAGATCGCGCCTCATCAGGGATTTGAGCTTGGCTAAAGCCATCGATGGCCAGACCGTCGGGCATCTGGAGGGTAACATGGGTATTTCGAAGGGAATCTTGCTTGGTTCCGCTACGGCGCTGCTCGCCGTCGCTGGCGCTCAGGCCGCTGACCTGCCGGGCCGCAAGGCTGCGCCGGTTGAATACGTGAAGGTTTGCGACGCCTACGGCGCCGGCTTCTTCTTCATCCCCGGCACCGACACCTGCATCAAGGTCGGCGGCTACGTGCGCGTCGATTATGACTATCGTCCGGCTCGTAAGAACACGCAGGGCGATTCCCTCGGCGTGCTCTCGCAGAAGAACGCTTCGGACCTGACGACGTCCGGCTTCTACAACCGCGGCACCGCCCAGCTCGACGCGCGCACCCAGTCCGCCTGGGGCACGGTCCAGACCGTCATGGCGCTCCGTATGGAGTCGGGCGGCGGCATCCAGTCCAAGGTTTCGACCGGTCCCTCCCTTGAGGCGGCGTACGTTCGCTTCGCCGGCTTCACCTTCGGTCAGGCCTCGCAGCCCTTCGCGTTCATGTCTTCGTGGGCTTACAACACCCATTACTGGACTGGCTGGCCGAACGGCGTTCGCCAGATCGCCTACACCTACACGTTCGGTGGCGGGTTCTCGGCGACGATCGCGGCGACCGACGCCAAGAGCTACAATGCCGTCTCGCAGGCGGTTTCGAATCCGTCGGGTGCTGGCACTGTCCCCGGCAAGGATGAGACCATCTCGCAGCCGAACCGCGCTGGTGTCGTCTGGGTTGGTAACGTTCGTTACGATCAGGCTTGGGGCTCAGCTCAGGTCATGGGCGCCTATCAGAGGGGCGGCGATCTGGCCGGCAAGGACGGCGTGAACGTTTCCGTCGCGCCGAACGTTGCGGTCACCGGCACCAACGAGACGGGCTTTGCGCTTGGCGCGGGCGTTGCCGTCAATCTGCCGATGCTCGCTGCTGGCGACCGTATCGAACTGATCGCTGTTTACGCTGATCGTCTCGCCAACCTGTTGGCCGATGGTGGCATCAACACGCCGTCCGCCGCTGCCTATGGTCTCAGCCCCCTGGGTGGTCCCTCGACCAACTTCGCGAACGGCACGGGCTACTCGTTCGGCATGAACCTGCGTCACTACTGGACGCCTACGATCCGTTCGCAGGTTTACGCGTCCTATACGACTCGTAAGCTGCACACGACGGCTGACGGCGTCGCTGTCGGCACCGGCACGTCCGGCAAGAACGTGCTGCCGGGCGCAGAGGGCAAGGCTTACTCTCTCGGCCACGCCTTGATCTGGACCCCGGTCACGAACTTCGACATCGGTCTGGAACTCACCTACATTCGCGCGGAGTGGAACAGTGCGGCTGTGAAGTCGACGAAGGGCTGGGAGACGTTCCCCACCGCCGTCGACACCAACAACTTCATCGGCAAGGTTCGCGTTCAGCGCAACTTCTGATCCAGTGGCTCGATCCGGCGCAATCCGGGTCGGGACATGAAGAGGGGCGGCCTTCGGGTCGCCCCTTTTTTGTACGCCGCCCGGAAGGCGGCGCACTTGCCGCTGACACGAGCGAGCGTGCAAACGGGTGTCGTTCGCGCGTCGCACCCCAGAAGGCTTTCGGCGTGTTGAAGCAAAGGCTAAGGGAATCAAAGGCTCCGGCGGCGTTCCCGGCTGATCTCGAATGGGACTTCGCACAGGGCGGAGCCTATCATCGCGCGGGAAAGCACACTGAGGCGAAAGCCCTTTATGAAAAGGTGTTGAAGCGCGCGCCCAAGCATTTCGACGCGCTGCATATGCTGGGTCTGCTGGCGCTGGAAGACGGCGACCTTGAAGCGGGCGTCCGGCTCATCGAGCGCTCCATCCGTCTGTTTTCCGCGCTTCCCTCGGCCCATTTCAATCTTGGCAACGCCTTTGTACGCATGTCGCGCTTCGAAGACGCGCTTGCGCCCTTTGAGCGAGCCCTCGCGTTGGCGCCCGACTATGTGGCTGCGCATATGTCTCGCGCAAACGCGCTTCTGGAACTCAAGCGGTTTGACGACGCCATCGCGGGTTATGACGCAGCGATCGCGCTCCAGCCGACTCTCATGGCCGCCGTCTGGAACCGTGGTCAGGCGCGGCTTGTCACGGGCCAGTTTCGCGAAGGATGGTGCGACTACGAAGCACGCAAGAGAGTGGACACGCGGGTCGGCGACAGGACGTTCCGGCAGCCGGTCTGGCTGGGCGCCGAGGATCTTGCGGGCAAGACGATCCTCGTTCACGCCGAACAGGGACTGGGCGATACGCTCCAGTTCTGCCGGTATATCCCCCTGCTGCGAGAGAAGGGCGCGCGCGTTCTGTTCGCCCCCCAGAAACCGCTTCGCACCCTCATGCGCGCCGTCGCGCCCGGCGGTTTGGCGGACGCCGGCGACCCAGCGCTCGAATTCGATCGCCACTGCCCATTGATGAGCCTGCCGCTGGCCTTCAAGGCCGATCTGTCCACCATACCTGCCGCGATCCCCTATCTCGCTGCCGATCCCTCGAAGGTGGACGCATGGTCCCGCCGGCTGGGCGGGGAGGGTTGCCGGATCGGGATCTCATGGCAGGGCAGCAAGCTCGGCGCCGAAATGGGCAAGACGCTGCGCCTGTCCCAGTTCGCGGCGCTCGCAAAGCTGCCGGGGGTCAGGCTGATTTCGTTGCAAAAGAACGCGGGCGCCGAGCAGGCGCTCGCCTTGCCGAGAGGCATGAGGGTCGAAACGCTCGGCGAGGATTTCGACGAAGGGCCGGACGCCTTCATGGATACGGCGGCCGTCATGAAGAACCTGGATCTGGTGATATCGGTCGACACGTCCATTGCGCACCTGGCTGGCGCGCTGGGCGTCCCGACCTGGGTCGCGCTCAAGTATCTTCCGGATTGGCGCTGGTTGTTGGATCGGGCCGATTCGCCCTGGTATCCGTCGATGCGCCTCTTCCGGCAGCCATCCTTTGGCGACTGGGCGAGCGTGTTCGCAGACATTGAAGCCGCTCTCATCCAGCGCCTGCAAGCAGCGTCGGGAGCACGACTTTGAAAACCCCGCTGGCCCCCGTCTCATGGGGCGAACTCATCGACAAGGTGACGATACTCGAAATCAAGAGCCAGCGTCTGAAGAGCCCCGCGGGACTGGCGAACGTGCTTCGGGAACTCGAACTTCTGTCGCCGCAGGCCCAGGCGGCGGCGCAGTTTTCGCCGGACGTCCTGTCGCTGAAAGCTGATCTCGTTGGCGTCAACGAAGCGCTTTGGGAGATCGAAGACCAAATCCGCGAGAAAGAAGCCAAAGGCGCATTCGATGGCGAGTTCATCGCGCTCGCGCGGGCGGTCTACAAGACGAACGACGAACGCGCAGCGATCAAGCGCCGGATCAACACGGCGTTGAACTCGGAACTGTCGGAAGAAAAAGGCTATGCGGCCTACTGACCGCATGGCCTGAAGGCGCGGGGCGGCATGGGAGCCGCCCCCTTTCGTTCAGCCTCACCCGAACGGAACCTGCTTGTCGATGCGCTGCGCCTTGTCCTCGCGGACGGCGCGCTTGGTGCGGCGCAATTGCTTGGCGACCTTTTCAAGCGCCTGGTTGAAGGCCTGGTAGGCGTCCTTGGCGAGGGCTTCCCCGGCCATCAGCGGGAGGGAGCCCACCTGGACGTTGACGGAGCAGCGGAAATCCACGCCCTCGTGGTTGAAATGCACCGCCGCGCGGGTCAGGTGTTGAAGGTATTTGTCCGCCATGCTCGAGACCTGCTCGCGGACGTGTTCGCGCAGGCTGTCGCCCAGATCGACGTTGGAGCTTCCGACGGTGATGGCTTCATGCATATCAAGAGCCTTTCCCTTGTTCACTCAAGCGCAACGGACTTGCCCCCACGGGCGTTCCCGCTTGCGCCAAGTCGCCGGGCCTGAGCGGCGCGTTCGCTGCGGGCAAGAGCGCGGGCGAAGCGGCTGGCCGGGGCGCGTGCGGGGTCTTGCCGACCTCTTGGCGCCAAGTCTGTTGAGCTCAAGTGTCGCCCGAACCTTTGGTTCGCGCAAGTGCAGGAAAACGGGCGCTCAAGAGCGTCGCCCATCGGGGCCGCGACGCGGCCCGCCGGCGCGGGACGGAGTCGCGCGCAACGAATTCGCAATTCTTGCCGCGCCCGCGTTTCACCAAACTGTCCGCGGGCGTCCTCATCCCGGACTCGCGGTCACCACATTCGCAAGGGAGTATCGAGACTCAATCGGACGGAGGCTCGTCATGCCCATCTACGTCATCAGCACGTGCGTCGACTCCGGCGCCTCCTATGTGCTCATCCGCGACGACGAGAACCGGGAAGTCTCGCGCGTGGAGGCGCTCTCGCGCGAGCACGCCAGAAAGCTCGTCAGCGATTGCGCGCTGCTCGTCGCCATGCGGGCCAACATGGGCGTGGTGATCGATTGGTGATTCTGGCGACGCCATGGCTAGCGGCGCAGCCTGGAAGCTGGCATGAGGGCCAGCATCGAAACGAGAATCAGCCATGGCCAATCCAGTACGCGACAGCAACGGGACCGAACTCAAGGACGGCGATTCCGTCACCTTGATCAAGGACCTCAAGGTGAAGGGCACGTCCGCCACCTTGAAGCGCGGCACGCTGGTGAAGAACATCCGCCTGACGGACGACCCGGCTGAAATCGAGTGCAACGCCGAGAAGGTCAAAGGCCTCGTGCTGCGCACCGAGTTTGTGAAGCGGGCCTGACCGGCCGCCCCTCCGGGGGGCCGCGGCCGCTTTTGCGTTTATTCGATTTGCATCGTTGTTTTCGCGCCCCGTCGCCCGCCGTCCCGTAGCGAGACCGGCGCCGGGTTTTTTGAATTTGCCGCGCGCGCCATTGTAAAGAGTCGCATCGGCCGCGTCGTCCCAAGTGTCCGCGAGAGTTCTGATTAGTCCGCGTAAGTAGCGGTCGGGGCTGCTTTAATTCTCGCCTTGCCGATAGTCTGTCCAACCTCGGCTATGACGTTGCGTTGCCTTTGCGTATGACCTCAACTGGGCAGTGTGCGGAACCGGACGCACTTCGCAGTTGCTGGCGCTTACGAGCGTGATACGTCGCTTTACGCGCTTCTCAATCTTTCACACGCGACGGATGTTGATCCGGCAGATTGACCGAATCCAAGGGCTGCATGAGTCAGGTCACATTCAAAAACAGGCTTATACGAAAGTTTTCTCCGGACGACTTCGAGGTGTTGCGGCCCGCCCTCGAGCGTGTCTCCCTCAAGGTGCGGGACATGCTGATCCGGCCCAACATGCACGTCCAGCACGTCTATTTTCCAGAGAGCGGGCAATTGTCCGTGCTCGCGAAGGCCAACAACAGCGAGCCGATCGAGGTCGGGATGATCGGCCGCGAAGGCATGTCGGAAATGGCCCTCAGCGGCCAGGCGCCGCTGCAAACCATCGTGCAGGTCGCCGGCGAGGCGTGGCGGGTCGATCGCAAGCTGTTCTCCAATTTAGTGTCCCAAAGCCGCGAGTTGTCGA
The DNA here is from genome assembly GCA_028290405.1 of Hyphomicrobiales bacterium. Classification (GTDB taxonomy): domain Bacteria; phylum Pseudomonadota; class Alphaproteobacteria; order Rhizobiales; family Beijerinckiaceae; genus Terripilifer. The sequence continues at coordinate 5,818 of JAQGJX010000208.1, read as the reverse complement.
ACCTCATGCTGCGCTACCAGCAGTTCATGACGTTCCAGGTGTCCTTCACGGCGCTCTCCCATGGCGATTTCACCGTCACGGAACGGCTCGCCCGATGGCTGCTGATGCTGCACGACCGGATCGACGGGAATGAGGTGCCGCTGGTGCATGAGTTCTTCTCATGGATGCTGGCCGTCCGGCGGGCGGGGGTGACGGAAGCGATGAACGAGTTGCGCGCCGCCGGCTGCATCCTCACCGCACGCGGGAAGATCACCATCCTCGACCGGGACGCGCTCATCTCCATGGCCTCGGGCAGCTATGGCCAGCCCGAGGCGGAGTATCAACGGCTCCTCGGCGAGGGCTGACGGGCCGGCCGCTCCCATGCGCGCGCGTCAGTAGCGCGCGCGCACCGCGACGACGCGCACGACGCTCGCCCGGGCGGCCTCCATCGCCGCTGCCCGCGTCCAGTCCACCCCGACCAAATTGACGTGCGGGGGCAGGTAGGACGCGTAATTGGGCAGAGGCGCGCGCACGACCGTGCGCTTGCGCACCACGACGCGGCGAACGACCCGCGTCTTCACCACTCTGGTTTTCTCAATCTTCTCGACGGGCGCCGCCTTGGCCGCGTCCTTGGCGTCCGCGCGCGCTGGCGCGGAAAGGCCGGGGGCCAGCGCGCCGCAGGCGGCCAGCAAGAGCGCCAGGCTGAGCGATTTCGAGCGAGGACATGTTGCACGAGCGGGCATCGAAAACCTCCAGGTGGGCGGTGCACCGTCGAATAACCCGGCTGGAGCAAAGGCGTTCAACCCGGGCGCCCGCTCTTCGCCCAAAGGGGAGCTTGCCCCCGGCGCGGCGCGCACGCTAACACGTCATTACGTTGACTTACATTGTGTGATGTAAGTAACTTACGTCGTCATAAGCGTAGCATGAAGCGGGGCCGCGCATGAAATATGGTTCGATGATCGTGCAGCACGATCGCCAAGCGGCGGGACCCGCCCCGCGGCCCATCCTGATCGTCGAGGACGTCCCCTCGTTCCGCACGATGGTCTCGCGCTTCCTGGCCGCCCAGGAGTATCCCGTCTACGAGGCGTCGACGGTCGAAGGGGCGCGGGCGCTCATCGAAACCATAAAGCCGTCCCTCGTCCTGCTCGACCTCTCGCTGGAGGACGGCAGCGGCTATCCGCTGCTGGAGGACTACGGCCGCGAGATGGGCTTCATCGTGGTTTCGGCGAAATCGCAGATCGAGCACCGGCTGACCTGCCTTGGCATGGGGGCGTGGGACTACATCGTCAAACCCCTGGACCTGCGCGAACTGCTGCTGCGGATCAGGACCTTCGAGACGCTGGCGCGGCGCGATCATCTCAGCGAGGTGGAGTCGGAGTTTTTCACCCTCGACGTACTGCGCAAGTCGGTGCGCGGCCCTGGCGGAGCGGTCGCGCTGCTCACCGTGGCGGAATTCACGCTGCTGCGCATCCTCATGGAAGCTAATGGCGACGTGGCCCCGCGCGACCAGATCGCCAAGGCTGTTTCGCGACGCGGCGGCAGCGCGGGAAGCCGCGCGATCGACGTGATCGCCAGCAAGCTGCGCGGAAAGCTGAGCGTGTTCAACGGGCCCAACGTGATCGGCGTTCGCGGCGCGGGATACAAGCTGGCGAGCGCGCCCGGGCCCGCGCCCGCTTCGTCCGCCCGGGAGGGCGTCTCGCCGCCCGCGTGCCAGAAATGAACGGCCCAGCGCAACCCGCCTCCTTGGGGGACATCGTGGAAATCCAGAGCACCTTCGCCACCCAGAAGGAAATCAAGAGCGCCATGATCGCGCTGCGCCTCGCGCCGTCTCTGAAGCAGGCGGCCGAGAAGGCCGCGGCCGAGGACAGCCGCACGCTCACCTCCCTGGTGCAAAAGGCGCTCAAGGATTATCTCGCCGCCCGGGGCTATGTGGTGAAGTAGGCGCGGCGGGAGCCGCTCATTGCGGCACGGCGGCGGCCCGGTCGCAGGCCAGCAGCGCGTCCGCAAGCGCCGCCTGTCCGGCGTCGTTGATGTGGATGTCGTCCGAGTAGGGCGACCGGCCAACCGCGAGCAGCGCGCGAAGGCTCGCGCCAAAATCCAGAACCGGCAGCGCGCGCCGGCGAAAGATCCCGCCGATTTCGAAATGCGCCGGCTGCGGACCCGCCGAGAGTTCGGACTTCGTGAGGTGCTGGATCAGGCAGACGCGCACGCGCGCCGCGGCGGCCATGTCGAGAATGGCCCCAAGGTCCTGCGCGCCCGTGGGGCCCGGCGGCGCGGGCGGCGGCTCTGCGCGCGCGGCGCTGGCGCGATGGGGCAGGTAGCGCGGCAAGTATCGCAGGAACGCCTCCTCCAGCGCGAGGCGCGGCGGCCGCGTGGGATGCGTGAGCGGGTTGAGCGGCGCGAAGGTCGGTTGGTCCGTGAGGTCATGGGACGAGAGGACCAGCACGATCGCCTCGGCGCCAAGAAAGCCGAACTCCTCGAGGTAGGCCCGCAGGTTTCCCGGTCCCCAGCTTCCGGCGCTCACGTTGCCGACGAACGTCGGTTGTTCCTTCGACAAGCGCGCCGCCGCTATGGTGGTGGCGAGCCGCGCGTGGTCCGTCAGACCGCCGCCGTTCACGACGCTGTCGCCGAGCGCCAGAATGCGGCGCGCATATTCGCGGCCGGCGAGCGGGGGGCTGCGCATCCCGTATTCGTTCACGACCTGTCGATGGCCGAAGCGCATCACGTCCTGGTTGGGCGCCAGCATGTATTCGATGCGCGGATGAGCGATCGAGAGCGGCGGCGCGCCCAGGCCCAGGCCCCAGCGGGCGATCGCCTCGCCCGCGACAAGCGCGCAGGCGGCGAGCGACAGAATGACGAAAATGGATTTTTTCAAACGCGCAGCGGGAAATGCCAATGTCCGCTCCCGGTGCATGGCGGCTTTGGAACGCCGCCGTCGCGTGCGGAAGGGCTGAGCCGCCCCGCACGCGCAGGACGAGCGCTAGAAGCAGCGGCGGCGCAGACGGCCGAAGCGATCTACGAAGGTGCGGCAGACTACGCGCCGGCGATAGACCGGGCGACGATAGACGGGCCGGTAATAGGCGCGGCGATAGGCGGGACGACGCGGGCGGTAGCCGTAGCGGCGATGGCGGGAATATTGCGCCGGCGCGGCGCCTTCCGCAGGCAGGTCGGCCGACGGCTGGCCGGCTTCCAGCGCGTTCAGTTCGTCCAGAAGAGTCGCCGCCTGCGCGGGCTGAGAAGCCGCCGCTACGCCAACGGCGCCGATTGCAAGCAGTGAGCCGAGAAACGCTCGTCTGTTCATGGCATGTCCTTCCCTGAATGTTTGACGACGCCACCTTAGACCCTGCGACCGGCCATGTAAAAGCTCAGGATAGCGCGCCCTTGCGGCGTCGCCGCGCGGGCTTCTTCATAGTTGTGCTTATATACTTATGATTAAGTGTCTAATTGCTTTCCGTCTGGCTCCCGTCCCGGGTCTGGCCGAACCGTGCCGGGCGCTCCGCAGTCGGGGCGGGCGCTTGCGCCGCAGGTTTTCGGCCCCCGGCCCTATCCCCTCCGGCGGCGGGACTTGCTAGAAGGGGCGCCATGAGGTCGCCAGAGCGGCGACAGGCAGGCGAAACGCCCGAGGATACCCCCATGCCGACCCGTTATTCCGTTCCCAAGGATCGCATCCGCGTCCTCCTGCTCGAGAACATCAACGACAGCGCGGTCGCGCTCTTCCGGTCCGCCGGTTACGACAACGTCACCCGCCTGCCCAAGGCGCTGGAGGGCGAGGCGCTGCGCGAGGCGCTGATGGGGGTGCACATCCTGGGCATCCGCTCGCGCACGCAGCTGACGCCGGAGGTCCTCGCCGCCGCCGATCGGTTGATCGCCGTCGGGTGCTTCAGCGTCGGCATCAACCAGGTGAACATCGAGGCTGCGCGCCGCGTCGGCGTGCCCGTTTTCAACGCCCCGTTCTCCAACACGCGCAGCGTGGCGGAACTGGTGATGGGCGAGATCGTGATGCTGATGCGTCGCATCTTCGCGCGCTCCAGCCAGGTGCATGCGGGGGGATGGGACAAGTCGGCGGAGGGCAGCTTCGAGGTGCGCGGCAAGACGCTGGGCATCGTGGGCTACGGCAACATCGGCTCGCAATTGTCGAACCTGGCCGAATCCTTCGGCATGCGCGTGATCTTCCACGACCTCACGGACAAGTTGCGCCACGGCAACACCGAACCGGTGGAGACGCTCGACGACCTGCTGGCGCAGAGCGACGTGGTGTCGCTGCACGTGCCCGAGACGCAGCAGACCGCGAACATGATCGGCGGAGCGCAGTTGCGCCTGATGAAGAAGGGCTCCTACCTCATCAACAACAGCCGCGGCACCGTGGTGGACCTGGACGCGCTGGCAGGCGCCTTGCGCGAAGGGCATCTTGCGGGCGCGGCGGTGGACGTGTTCCCCGTGGAGCCGACCTCCAACAAGGAGCGCTTCGTGTCGCCCCTGCAGGGCCTCGACAACGTGATCCTCACGCCCCACATCGGCGGATCGACCGAGGAGGCGCAGGACCGCATCGGGGCGGAAGTGGCGCGCAAGCTCATTGAATTCAGCGACGTCGGCTCGACCCTGGGGGCGGTGAACTTCCCGCAGGTGCAATTGCCGCCCAACGCCGCCAGCGCACGCTTCATCCATGTGCACACCAACGTGCCGGGCATGCTGAACAGCCTCAACGAGGCGTTCTCCCGCCGCAGCGCCAACATCGCCGCGCAATACCTGCAGACGTTCGGCGACACCGGCTATGTGGTGATCGACGCCGAAGTCGACCATGCGGGCGCGCCGGCCATCCTCGAGGACCTGCGCAACATCAAGGGCTCCATCCGCGCGCGGCTTCTCTACGAGAACGCCTGAGGGCAGGGCGCGCCGCCGCGCCCGTTTGCCCTTGAGGCGCGGCGACCAGTAGCGTAACAGTTCCGTCCGTGCGGGCGCGCTCGCCCCACGAACCGCCGGCGCCTTCCCGCCAGCGGATGAAGGACGGAGCAGGGCGTGCCGCGCATCGAGATCGACGGGTCGGCGTTCAACGTCACGGACTCGAACCCGGCGTTCTGGGATCTCATCCGGTCCGGGCGCTGGGAAACGGCGACGTTTCGCGCCATCGCGGCCCACCTGCGGCCCGATACCGTCTTCTTCGATTTTGGCGCGTGGATCGGCCCCATCAGCCTGTTCGCCGCGACGCGGGCCGCGCGTGTGTATTCGTTCGAGCCCGATCCGGTGGCCGCGCAGGCGTTTCGCGACAACGTCGCCTGCAATCCCGGTTTTGCCAGCAAGGTCACGGCCTTCGAGCGCGCCATCTGGCCGACGCCGGGCGTGCTGAAACTGGGCGCCAGGCGCGCTCAGGGCGATTCCATGTCGAGCGTCATGCACACGGAATCGGACACCACGTGGGACGTGCCGGTCACCACGCCTGAAGACGTCGAAGCGCTCATGCCCGCCGGCGCGCCGGTCTTTTTGAAGATCGACGTCGAGGGGGCCGAATACGAGGTCGTTCCCGGGCTCAAACGCATCCTTGCGCGCGACGACGTTGCGGCGCTCGTGTCGTTTCACCCGCGCTTTGCGGCCGGCAAGCATTTCCGCTGGCACAAGACGTTCCCGATGACGCACCGCTGCTTTCGAATGTTCCGCGGTTTCAAGATCTATCGCGTGCACAAGAATTCGTTTCGCCGGGCGCCGCTGGTGGAGTTGCTGACGTGGCTCTCGCTGCCAGTCTTCGAGACCCGGATCACGTATCTGTTCGTGAAGAGCACGAAGCATTGAGGCCTGGTGGAATATAAGCTTTCTCGCGGTCGCGCCGGACATTGCGTCCGGCGCG
>JAQGJX010000006.1 GCA_028290405.1 Hyphomicrobiales bacterium | reverse complement strand
CTCCGGCCCGCGGGCGCGACGGGCGCGGGCTCGACGGCGACCGCAGGAGGCGGAGCCGCCGGCTGAGAGGCGGCGCCGAACAGTTCGCTGAGGAAGGATGGCGCGGAGGGCTGCGCGGGCGCGTAAGCCTGCTCGGCCGGACTCTCCTGCGCATGCGCGGCTGTGCACAGAACCAGCGCCAGCGCACCGGAAACGGCCCGCAATTGAGCCCGCGAACACGCGTTCATGCACCCTCCTCTCAAATCACGAGGAGGTTTCGACGAGCAATGGGGCCAAAATGCGCCTTGAGCGGCGCTATACGTCAAATTTTTGACAGGGGCGCGGCGCGCGAGTGCGGCATGTGGGCGGCTATTTGGGCGGCTGGCAGGCCGCGCGAAGGCGGTGGCGACCCCGGCAGGGTTCGAACCTGCGACCACTCGCTTAGAAGGCGAGTGCTCTATCCAGCTGAGCTACGGGGCCGGACTTTAGGCATGGTCGACAGTTCGCTCGACGTCAGTGAGTCCACTGCCCCATACGGGTCGTCTTGAAATTGTCCGCATAAGCCATGATGCGGCGCGTCGCCTCCTTGGGCTCCACGAGCGTATAGGCGATGCCGTTGCGCTGCGCGTAGGCGACCGCCTCTTCCTTGCTGCCAAAGCGCAGGCGCACCTGCGTGCGCGTGTCCGACGAGCTGGTCCAGCCCATCAGGGGCTCAACCTGCCTCGCCGTCTCCGACTCGAACTCAAGGAGCCAGTTCCCGGACGTCGCCTGCCCGGACTGGGTGGCCTGCTTGGCGGGTCTGTAAATCCTGGCCGTCATGTCGAGATCCCGTCAGTGCTGAAAGCGCCGCTTGCCGTATGGTCGGGGCAGCAGGATTCGAACCTGCGACCTATAGTTCCCAAAACTATCGCGCTACCAGACTGCGCTATGCCCCGTCCGCCCGCCAGCATGCGCCAGCAGGGAGTGCGCGCTCCTTAGCACAGGATTCCGCCCGCCCGCCAGAACCCAAATGAAGCTCAGCGTCCGAACAACGGATGCCTGACGCGGTCGCCCGGCTTCAGGCCGATCTTGCGGGCGACGCCGGCGTTGACCTCCAGCACCGAGAAGGCGGGGGCGGCGGACGCGATGGTGCGGTCGGAAAGCGGCTCGGTGTTCTCGGCCACGTTGATGACAGTCCCGTCGCGGCGAATGAACACCATGTCCAGCGGGATGTAGGTGTTGCGCATCCACATCATCACCGGCTGCTCGGATTTGAAGTCGAACAGCATGCCGCGGTCGGCGGGCATGTAGCGGCGGTGCATCAGCCCGCGCGCCCGCTGCTCGTCGGTGCGCATCACCTCGACCTTGAACTCGTGCGCGCCTGAAGCGGTGGCGATCGTCAGCAGTTCAATCTCGGAGCCCGCGGGGGACTGGGCCGAGGACGGCGCCGCGGACTGGGCCAGAGCGGCGCCGGGAACGAGAACGCCCGCTGCGACCACGCCGCACATGGCGAGAAACAAGGCGCGCGCCGCACGCAGGGATGGAGTCTGAACGCTCATCTTGGCCGCCATCATGGAGAAGCACATGCGCTCCTCCATAACATGCGAACGGCGCCCGGGGAAAATGCCCGGGGCCGTCGTCCGGTCAGTGCGAACTGGGCAGAGCCGCTTCGAGCGGACGCACTTCGGCGGCCATCAGCCCCTTCGAGCCGGGTCCGAATCGAACCAGCAGCGAATCGCCCGGCTTGAGATCGGCGATGCCGTAGCGGCGCATCGTCTCCATGTGGACGAAAATGTCCTCGGTGCCTTCGCCGCGCGTGAGGAAGCCGAAGCCACGGACGCGATTGAACCATTTCACGATTGCGATCTCGAAGCCGCTTGTGGGCACCACCTGGGTGTGGGTGCGCGGCGCCTGCAACTCGGAGGGGTGCGTCGCGGTGGACTCGTCGAGGGACAGCAGGCGGAACACCTGAAAGCCCTTCTGCCGCCTGTGCGCCTCGCACACCACGCGGGCGCCTTCCGGGGCGCTGTTGTAGCCATCGCGCTTGAGAACTGTGACGTGCAGGAGAACGTCCGCGCCGCCTTCGTCGGGAACGATGAACCCGTAACCCTTGGCGACGTCGAACCACTTGATCGACCCGGCGATCTCGACGAGATCAGTGGGGCGCTCGCTCTCGTTTTCGGCAAAATCGCCGCTTATCTGATGATCTAATCTACCCATGCCGCCCAAAGGACCAGCCCCCGAAAAAAAGCACATCGTCACCTCTGAACTCACCGAGTGACGAAGCCACGAATCAAATGCAATCGTGAGTCGCAATATTAAGATACCATTGACAGGTTGGGCTCCAAGCTCAAAACGCGACGCGCTTGTGGATTGGCACCAATGGGCGATCACGTCTGCGTTGGAGCCCGCGCGTTCATGCGGCGAAGGGCTCCAGAATGGCGCCGATGTCCCCGCGCAGCACGAGGTCGGCCATTGCGTCCAGCGGCGTCGGCTCGCGGTTGACGATGACGAGCGCGGAGCCGTTGTCCTTGGCGGCCGCAGGAAAAGCCGCAGCCGGATAAACCACCAGCGACGAGCCTATGGCGATGAACAGGTCGCACGCCAGCGTAGCGCGCCGCGCCCTGCGCAGATGCTCTTCGGGCATCGCCTGGCCGAACGCGATCGTGGCGCTCTTCACCGCGCCCCCGCAGGCGCATTCGGGCGCATCGCCGCTGGCTTCGAAGCGCGGACGGATGTCGGCGAGTTCATGCCGCAGGCCGCACGAAAGGCAGGTGGCGTAGGAGCCGTTGCCATGCAGCTCGATGATGCGCTCCGGGGCGCCGCCCGCCGCCTGGTGCAGGCCGTCGATGTTCTGGGTGATGACGGCCTCGACCGCGCCGGTCTCCATCAGCCGCGCCAGCGCGCGATGGCCCCTGCCCGGCTGCGCCCCGGCGTAAAGATCGTCCATGGCGAACTTGCGCCGCCACGCCAGCGCGCGGGCCTGCGGGCTGGCGAGGAACTCCGCGTGCGGCAGGGGCGCATGGCGCTTCCAGGCGCTGTCGGGGGAGCGGAAGTCGGGAATGCCGCATTCGGTGGAAAGCCCCGCGCCCGTGAACGCGACCGCGCTCTGGCTGTCGCGCAGCATCTCCCCCAGAGCGTCCTGCGCGCGCCCCACGTCCTCTATGATCATTCCGCTTCGTCCCATGCACGGCCCCTATGTGGGCCGGCGCTGCGGGTCCGGCAAGCCCGCCAGCGAGCGTTGCGGGCCATCCACAACTTGCAATCGCCAGCGCAGCGCGCAAATGTCGCCCCACGCATCGAATGGCGCGCAAAAAATCGGGAGGCGATCATGCAGGAACGTAATCTGGGGCGCTCGGGACTTCGCGTCTCGGTCGTCGGGCTGGGGTGCAACAATCTCAACGGCCGTCTGGACATGGAGGGCTCCCGGAAGGTCGTCCACAAGGCCATCGACCTTGGAATCACGCTGCTGGACACCGCCGACATGTATTCGGTGGGCGGCTCGGAGACGGCGCTCGGCGAGATCCTCGGGCCGCGCCGCAAGGACATCGTCCTCGCCTCCAAGTTCGGCGCGAAGCTGGACGAGACCCGCAAGGGCGCCTCCCGCCGCTACATCATGAACGCAGTGGAGGCGAGCCTTTCGCGCCTCAAGACCGACTGGATCGACCTCTACCAGCTCCACTACCCCGATCCGCTGACGCCCATCGACGAAACGCTGCGCGCGATGGACGATCTCGTGCGCCAGGGCAAGGTGCGCTACATCGGCTGCTCCAACATGGTCGCATGGCAGATGGTGGACGCCATGTGGACGTCGAAGACGAAGGGCCTTGAGTCCTTCATCTCGGCGCAGGACGAATACAGCCTCCTGTTCCGCAAGCACGAGGCGGACCTGTTCCCCGCCATGCAGGCGCACGGACTGGGGCTGCTCCCCTACTTCCCGCTGGCCTCGGGGCTTCTCACGGGCAAATACAAGCGCGACGCGGGCATTCCCGAAGGCACCCGTTTCGCCAAGGCCCCGGTGTTCGCCCCCCGTTACATGACCGACCGGAACTGGGACCGCATCGAGGGCCTGCGCGCCTTCTGCGAGGCGCGCGGCCATTCGATGGTGGAACTGGCGTTCTCGTGGCTCGCCGCCCGGCCCGTCGTGAGCAGCGTCATCGCCGGCGCCATGACGGTGGAGCAACTCGAGGCCAACGTGAAGGCGGTGGACTGGAAGCTCAGCCCCGAGGACATGGCCGAGATCGACAAGATCACGGCCTGAGCGCGAGCGGCCGGAACGTTGTTCCGCACAAGAACGTTCTCCGGCGTACACTCGCGCCGGAGTTCCCATGCCCGCCCGTAAGGACGACTTCGCCAGCCTGCACGGCGCGCGAGAACTGCCTTCCGTCACCCTCGACAGTTTCAATCTGGAACTGCGCACCAAGGACGGCTTCCTGGGCGACCGCGCCAGCAAGCGCGCCTTCTCGCGCATTCTGGAGGAGTGGCGCGACCGCATGCGCGACGCGGACGAGGACCCGCTGGGCGACACGCCCTCTCACGAAATCAGCAAGAAGAAGCTGGAAGCCGCGCTGACCGAGGGCGACGGCGAGGAGGCCGGCGTCGTGCTGGGCGCCGTGGAGGATTTCGCCGGCGAGTTCTCCTCCGTCATCGCGCGCTTCATGCGCGTGAAGGAATGGCAGGGCACGGAGCGGATCGTGGTGGGCGGCGGCATGCGCCAGGGCCGCATCGGCGAACTCGCCATCGGGCGCGCCTCCGTGTTGCTCAAGACCCAGGGCGTGCCGGTGGACCTCACGCCCATCCAGCACCACCCGGACGAAGCGGGCCTCATCGGCGGCGCGCACCTCACGCCCGCCTGGACCCTGAAGGGGTTCGACGCCGTGATGGCGGTGGACATCGGCGGCTCCAACATCCGCGTCGGCGTGGTGCGGCCCAATCTCGCGAAGGCCCCGGACCTCGCGCGCGCCGACGTCTGGAAATCGTCCCTCTGGCGCCACGCGATCGACAAGCCCAGCCGCACGGCGTGCGTCGAGCGCCTCTGCGACATGCTGGAGGAGTTGATCGGCAAGGCGCTGGCGGAAAAACTGACGCTGGCGCCCTTCATCGGCATTGGTTGTCCGGGGGTCATCGCCCCCGACGGCGCCATCGAACGCGGCGGCCAGAACCTGCCTGGCGGCAACTGGGAATCGGAGCACTTCAACCTGCCCGCCGCCATCCGCAAGATCATCCCGACCATTGACGGCGAGGACACGCACATCATCATGCACAACGACGCCGTGGTTCAGGGCCTCAGCCAGACGCCGTTCATGGCGGACGTCGAGCATTGGGGCGTGCTGACGATCGGCACCGGCCTGGGCAACGCGCGCTTCACGAACAAAAAGAAGTGAGTCCGCGATAGCTGCGGCCGCTCGGGAAACAAGCGCGCGCACGCCCTGTCGTGGGTCCTGCGCCTTCGCCGGGATGACGCTCGGGGCGTGGGGCGCTTCCTTCTCGCAGAGTAGAGCGCCGTCATGGTCGCGAAGACGACCATCCACGACAGGCCCCCGCTCAATGTCGATGCGCTCGCAAGGGCCGAAGCAACTCGCGCGCACGGCCTGTCGTGGGTCCGGCGCCTTCGCCAGGATGACGCTCGGAGACGGCGAGCTGCGCGTTAGTGCGCGGCCTCGAACGTCATCATCTGCGCGAGACCGGCGGCGTCCTCCATGGACGCCAGCGAGGCGACGCCTGCGAGCAGGCGGTCCTGCTCGTTGGCGGCCAGCGCGCCCTCCGCGCACATGCGGAACTTCGCTTCAAGGTCCGCGTCGCTGAGCGGGTTCAGCGGTCCGCCGCGATAGCGCTCGTCGGCCCATTGCACCAGCGTGCGGCCGTCCGTCGTATCCACTTCGATGCGCGAGCGGATGAGGTCGTAGCCAAGCGCGTCGATGGCCGGATCGCCGAGGCATTGCGTGCGCTTCTGCATGTCCTGCATGGCGGGCGAGGCGACGAACGAGTCGAGGAACTCATGGTGGCTGGCGCGGCGCTTCAGCACCATCATGGACAGCAGCGCCGGCATGGAGAACTTCGCCTGCAAATGGTTGGCGGCGAGCGGATAGCGGATCGGCTCGAGGATGTTCTTGCCCGCATAGAAGCGAATCGCCTTCACCTGCTCGGGCCGCAGATCGTGGTCGAGCGTCAGCTTCAGCATCGCGTCCATGGACTGGTGGGTGAGAATGCCGGAGGGGAACGGCTTGATGCTCACGCCCGGGTCAACGATCGTGAACGTGCGGCCAAAGCCCTGCTGGGGCTTAGCGGGGTCGAAGCCCTCGCCCATCACGGAGAAGAAGCCCCACTGCCCGTCCAGCACCGTGGGGTCCGCGTCGAACCCGCGCGCGGCCAGCAGCGCGGCCGTCACGCCGTTCTCGGCCGCGCGGCCGACATGCAGGGGTTTCGTCATCGTGCCGAAATTGGCGCGGATGCCCGCGGCCAGCGACGCCGCGATGCCCATGGCGTGCGCCAGCCGCTCGCCCGTCAGGCCCAGGAGCTTGGCGGCCGCCGCGCACGCGCCGAACGTGCCGACTGTGCCCGACGAATGATGCCCGCGTCTGTAATGGCGCGGCGTCATCCATTCGGAAATCTTGGACTCGACCTCAAACCCGGTCTGGAACGCCAGCATGAACTGCTTGCCGGTCACCCCGCCAAGCCGTTGGGACATCACCAGGGCGGCGGTCAGCGGCGGCACGGAAGGATGCGTCAGCAGTCCATAGACATGCGCCGCGTCGTGGGAGACCTGGGTGTCGTCCCAGTCATGGGCGTGCCCAGCGGTGCCCAGCACGCGCGCCGCGAGCGCGGCCGGCGCCTTGGCGGCCCCGGCGGAAAGCAGCAGCGCGTCGCCGCGCCCGCCCTGCTCAAGCGCGTCCGCCACCAGGATGCCGACCGAATGCTCCGAGCACCCGGCGATCATCACGCCAAGCGTGTCCACCATGCAGCGGGCGCCGACGCGCAGGGCCTCGGCGGGCAGGTCGACGTACGAGACGGTCTCTATGAAACGAACCGCCTCGGCGGTGATAGCGGATTGCGGTGCGGACATGCTTCCTCCCGGGGAAAGTCGTTGCCGCAGGGATGAGCCGCCGGCGGGAGAAACGCAAGGGACCCAAACCCTCGGCGCGGTGCCCAAGTGGTCGTCAGCGCGACGCTATTTTGCACAGCGGCAATGCACTCCTTGCAGGACGACAACCTCACGGCGTGTGATCCACCGGGTAAAACCACGCGTATCCAACACAGTTCGCCCTAATCCGGCCCCAACAATTGACGGATCGTAAACGACACATGCGCTCAACGCATGGCTGCCTATCGGAAACAGCGCTGGTGTTTCGCACTGCACACAAGCATATTGCAATGCATCAGACGAGCGGCGCGGAGCTGCGGAAAGAAGGAACAGATGTCTATCAAGTCTTTGGTGAATTGGGTCGAATCCTGGCGTCGCTACCGCACTGCGGTGGTCGAGCTTTCCCAGCTGAGCGAGCGGGAACTGGCCGATCTGGGCGTCAACCGTTCGGAGATCCATCACGTGGCGCGCCAAAGCGCCGGCTTGTAAGGCTTAAGACTCAACAGTTTGCGTGGGGACTCCCCCTCCCTCGTCCCCACGCCCTACGCGCCCGCCGGTCCTCCCCCGGCGGGCGCATTAGTTTTCGGCTCATGTGATCGCTTGACCCCTCGCGCCATGAGCGACACAAACGCTGCATGAAACCCATTGAGATCATTGGCGGCGGCCTCGCCGGCTCGGAAGCGGCCTGGCAGATCGCCGAATCGGGCGCGCCCGTCCGCCTGCACGAAATGCGGCCCGTGCGCGAAACCGCCGCGCACCACACCGACAGCCTGGCTGAGCTGGTCTGCTCCAACTCGTTCCGCTCGGACGATTCGGAGCTGAACGCCGTCGGGCTGATCCACTGGGAGATGCGCCAGCTCAACTCGCTCATCATGCGCTGCGCGGACGCCAACCAGGTGCCCGCGGGCGGCGCGCTTGCGGTGGACCGCGACGGCTTTGCGGCCGCCGTCACCCGCGCCATCGAGGCTCATCCGCTGATCGAGATCGTGCGCGGCGAGGTCGAGAGCGTCGCGTCCCTCTCCGGCGACATCGTCATCGTCGCCACCGGCCCGCTCACGTCGGGCGCGCTGGCGCAGGAGATCGCGGCGCTGACGGGCGAGACCGGGCTCGCGTTCTTCGACGCCATCGCCCCCATCGTGCATCGCGATTCCATCAACATGGACGTCGCGTGGTTCCAGTCCCGCTACGACAAGGTGGGCCCGGGCGGCACTGGCGCGGACTACGTCAACTGCCCCATGGACCGCGCGCAGTACGACGCGTTCATCGACGCGCTGATGGCGGGCGAAAAGACGAGCTTCAAGGAATGGGAAGGCACGCCCTATTTCGACGGCTGCCTGCCCATCGAAGTGATGGCGGAACGCGGGCGCGAGACGCTGCGGCACGGGCCCATGAAACCCATGGGCCTCACCAATCCGCGCAGTCCCGACAAGCCTTACGCGGTCGTGCAGCTGCGTCAGGACAACGCGCTGGGCACGCTCTATAACATGGTCGGCTTCCAGACGAAGCTGCGCCACGGCGAGCAGACGCGCATCTTCCGCACCATACCGGGGCTCGAGGGCGCGGAGTTCGCGCGCCTCGGCGGCCTGCATCGCAACACGTACCTCAACTCGCCGCGCCTGCTGGATCCGTCGCTGCGGCTCAAGAGCAGCCCCAACGTGCGGTTCGCAGGCCAGATCACAGGCTGCGAGGGCTATGTGGAGAGCGCCGCCGTTGGACTTCTCTCCGGCCTTGTCGCCGCCGCCGACCGTCTGGGCCGCCCCTTCCATCTTCCCCCCGCTACGACCGCGATGGGCGCGCTGGTGGGGCACATCACCGGCGGGCATATAGAAACGGTGGACGCAGGTCCGCGGTCCTTCCAGCCGATGAACGTGAACTTCGGCCTGTTCCCGCCGCTTACGGAGGCGGTGAAATCCACCGAGGGCAAACGGTTGCGCGGCGCGGAAAAGGCGCAGGCGCGCAAGCGCGCCATGAGCGGACGGGGCAAGCGCGACTTCGAGGCCTGGCGCACGGGCGCGACGGCGCCTGCCGCGGAGATCGCAACTCAAGCGTAAGCGAACGTTAACTATAGCGTGACAAAAGTTTCCGGGACGAACATTTCAGCCCGGAGCCTTTTCATTATGCGCATTCGAATTTCCCTGATCGCCCTCGCCAGCGCCTCCACCATGGCGTCCGCATCGGACCTGCCCGCCCGCACCGCGCCGCTGGCCCCCGCCCCCGCGCCGCTCTTCACCGCAATGCCCATGGACTGGAACGGCGGTTACGTCGGCGCGACCGTGAGCGCCCGCCGCCTTACGCGGGCCCCGAGCCCGCTGACCGCCGCCTACGAACTCCCGGACGACGGCGCAGGCGCCAACAACCCGCTCGCGACCCAGATCAACACGCTCGGCGTCCCGGCGGCCGGCAAGGCCCGCACGCCCTTCGGCGCCGGCCTGTTCGGCGGCTACAACATGCAGTCCGGCATCTACGTCTACGGCGTCGAGGCTGACGCCAACTACACGCTGGACCGCGCCGCCGCCGCCGCCAACGGCGTGCTTGGCGTCACGGGCACCTACACCGACAACAACGTGGGCGCGGGCGACACCACTGCGGCCTCCGGCACGCTCACCAACAGCCGCCGCAGCCGCCTGAACTGGGACGGCTCGCTGCGCCTGCGGGCGGGCGTTCTGGCCATCCCCAGCATGCTGATCTACGCCACCGGCGGTCTCGCGGTCGGGCGCGTGAGCACCGCGACCAGCCTCTCGGGCGTCGTGACCTTCGTCAACGAGACCCCCGCCGCGCAGGCCACCCATACGTTCGACAGCGTCGCGCGGTCGAGCGCCTTCCGCCTCGGCTGGACGCTGGGCGGCGGCGTCGACTACCGCCTGACGGACAATCTCACGCTGCGCGCGGAATATCGCTACACGGACCTCGGCAGGAAGTCGGCTTCGAACGCCACCACGCCCGTCTGCGCCCCCGCCGGCGCGGTCTGCACGGCGCTCGCCGCTAACCCCGCCACGGTCACGAACTCTCATCGCGACGCGTTCCACGCCGTCAAGATCGGCCTCGCCTACCAGTTCGGCGCGGGCTTCTCGCCGACCACGATCCTGGCCCGCTACTAAGCGGCGCGACGAGACCTCCAGAGACGACAGGGGCGGGAGAAATCCCGCCCTTTTCTTTGCGCTCTCACAGGCGGCGCGCGGCGCGCCACAGGATGAATTGCTGGCGCCATTGCGGCAGGTCCGCCGCGGGCGCGAACGGCTCCCAACCCGCGCGCTCCATGCGCGCGAGGCGCGGCTCCACCAGAGACAATGGCAGGAACGCCACCCGCGCGGGCGGCGCGACGTCGCCAAGGCGCGCCTGCGCGGCCGCCAGATGGCGCCGCGCGTGCGCCCGCAATTCCCCCAGGGCTTGCAGCAAAGCGGGCGACGACACGCCCGCCGCGACCGCTTCGACGACGGCGCCGTGCCGGGCCAGCACGTCGCGCGGCACGTAGCACTGGCTGCGGCGCGCGTGCAGCGGCAGCGCACGCATGATCTCAGTCAGGCCCCACGCGACGCCCGCGTGGCCGGCCGCTTCCGAGCCGCCCGGATCTTCGCCCCCCGCGGACACGAAACTCGCCAATCTGAACAGGGTCGAGCACGTCTCGCCGCAATAGCCCTCAAGATCGTTGAGGCTCGGCATGGGGTCGGCGTAGAGATCGAACCGCCGCGCCTCGATCAACGCCACGAGCGCGGACGCCGGCAGATGAAAACGCGCCAGCGTGTCCAGCACAGCGGCCGCGATCGGGTGCGACAGCCCCTCGGCGCGCCGCTCGCCTTCGAGCGTTTCGCTCCACCATTGCAGGCGAATCTCGCCAAGCGTCGGCTGCGAGACGATCTCGGGCACGCGCGCCGCTTCGGCGTCCAGGGCGTAGAGCGCGAGGATATGCGCGCGCACGTCGGCGGGCGCGAACAGGGACGCCAGCCAGCGGTCGCGCTGGCGCTCGCGCACAAGCGCCTCGCAGGCGGTGAAATCAGTTTGCGCCTCGCTCATGAAGCCTCGTCCGCCAGGCGCCCGGCGAGCAGAAGCGCCGCCACCTTGCGGCCTTCCCCCAGCAGGATGTTGTAGGTCGCGATGGCGTGATGGGTCGCCATGGGATCGACGCCGACGCCCGCGGCGCGAAGCTGCGCGCGCACCTCGCGCGAGGGCAGCGCAAGATTGTCGCCCGTGCCCAGAACCAGCAGGTCCACGGAGCCCTGCGGCTCCGCCAACAGCGGCGCGAGGACCGACGCGTCGATCTCGCTCGCTTGCGTAATGGGAACGGCGCGCACGCCCGACGGCAGCGCAAGGATGGAGCCCCGATGCGACATGCCGCCGAACAGAAACCCGCCCGCGCCATAGCCTTCGATGACATGCACGCCGGGAAGGAAGCCGTCGTATCTGGAAGGGGTCATGGGGTCACCTGCGGGGTGAGCGGGCGCGAAGCGGCGAACAGGCCGGGACTGGCCGGAGGCGTTGCAGCCGCAGGAGACGCTGCGCTCCCCGCCTGCCGTGGGTCCCCGCCTCCGCGGGGACGGCGCCCGGACGCGGCGCGCCTGCCGCCTACGGTCCCGAAACCTTCTCGCCCTTCGCTGCGTCGCCCTGGTTGGGCGCGCCGAGATAGATGAGGATCGGCGAGCAGATGAAGATCGACGAATACGCGCCGATGATCATGCCGAACATCATCGCCAGCGCGAACGACTGGATGACGTGGCCGCCGAACAGCACCAGCGACGCCAGAGCCATCAGGGTCGTGGTGGACGTCATGATCGTGCGCGACAGCACCGCGTTCACCGACGTGTCGATGATCTCGGGCATCGGCATGCGCTTGTACTTGCGCAGCATCTCGCGAATACGGTCCAGCACCACCACGGTTTCGTTCAGCGACAGGCCCACGATGGTGAGAATCGCCGCGATGGACGTGATGTTGAACTCCAGCCGCGTGATGGCGAAGAAGCCCATTGTGAGCAAAAGGTCGTGCATGGTCGCGATGACCGCCGCGATGGCGAGCTGCCATTCGTAGCGGAACCACAGGTAGGTCAGCACGGCGATGATCGACAGCACGACGCCTAGCGTGCCCGACTGCACGAGTTCGCCGGAAATGCGCGGCCCCACCACTTCCACGCGGCGGAACTCGTAATCTTCGCCCACGACGGCGCGCACTTTCTGCACGGCCTCCTGCTGGGCGACGTCGCCGCCGGGCTGCAGCCGGATACGGAACGTCACGTCCTGATCGCCCCCGAAGGCCTGCACCTCGACTTCGCCCAACTGCAACTTGTCGCCGAGCGAGCGCAGCGTCGCGAGGTCCGCATGTCCGCTCTTGGCGCGCAGCTCCATCAAGGTGCCGCCGGCGAAATCGATGCCGTAGTTGAGCCCGAGCGTCAGGAAGGCGACGACGGAGAGGATGGAGAGCAGCGCGGACAGCGGATAGCTCACGCGGCGAAGCCGCATGAAGCCGAAGTGCATGTTGTCGGGCGCGAGACGGAAGCGGAACATGGCGGGTCCGGTCAGATCGGAATGCTGGTCGGCTTCGACCAGCGATACCAGAGGGCGATCATGAGCCGCGTCATCGTGACGGCCGTGACAATCGTGGTGACGATGCCAAGCCCGAGCGAAACGGCGAAGCCGCGCACAGGGCCGGAACCAAGGAAGTAGAGGATGACGGCGACCACGAACGTGGTCGATTGCGCGTCCACGATGGTGGCGAACGCGCGGTTGAAGCCCGCGTCAAGCGCCGAAATCACCGAGCGGCCAAGGCGCGATTCCTCGCGGATACGCTCGTAGATGAGCACGTTCGAGTCCACCGCCATGCCGATGGTGAGCACGATGCCCGCGATGCCCGGCAGCGTCAGCGTCGCCTGCAACAGCACGAGACCGGCGAACACCATCACGATGTGGATGAACAGCGCGAGGTTGGCGAACATGCCGAACACACCGTACGTGGTGAGCATGTAGAGCAGCACCAGCACGGACGCGACGTATGTGGCGAGCTTGCCAGCGTCGATGGAGTCCTGCCCAAGGCCGGGACCCACCGTGCGCTCTTCAACGATGGTGAGCTTGGCGGGCAGCGCGCCCGCGCGCAGAAGCACGGACAGGTCGTTGGCCTGCTGCACGGTGAACCGGCCGGAGATCTGCCCGGAGCCGCCCGTGATGGGCCCGAGAATGCGCGGCGCGGAGATCACCTTGCCGTCGAGGATGATGGCGAAAGGCTTGCCGACGTTGGCGCTGGTGACTTCGCCGAAGCGCTGGCCGCCGCGCAGGTTGAAGCGGAAGTTCACCACCGGCTCGCCCGAGCGCTGGTCGAAGCCGGGCTGCGCGTCGGTGAGGTCTTCGCCCTGCACCATCACGCGCTTCTCGACGGGATAGGTGGAGGTGACCTTTCCTTCCGGATCATACTCGTTGAGCATGTCCACGTCGCCCTGGTTGTAGCCGGGGTCGGCGACGAGCCGGAACTCGAGGCGCGCCGTGGTGCCGAGCAATTCCTTCAGGCGGTTGGTGTCCTGCAGGCCCGGCACTTGCACGAGGACGCGGTCCGCGCCCTGCCGCTGGATGTTGGGCTCCGTCGTGCCGAGCGCGTCGACGCGGCGGCGGATGACCTCGATGGTCTGGTCCACGGCGCGGCGCACGCGGTCGAGGATGGCCGAATCGGTAAGAGTGAGTTGCACGAGGCCGTCTGGCGATTCGCGCGACTCGAAGGTCGGCGGCGTGGCGATGCCGAGCGCGTTGACGCCTCCTGGCTGGGCCTGCTGGCGCAGGCGCACAAGCGCCTTCAGCCGGTCGGCCGCTTCAGGAATGCGCACCTGCACGGTGCGGCCGGAGCCGCCGATGCCGCCGGTGATGCGGATGCGCTCTTCGCGCAGGATGCGGCGCACGTCGTCGCGCAGCGCCTCCACCTGCGTGCGGGTCACGTCGGCCGCGTCCACTTCCAAGAGGATGTGCGCGCCGCCCTGCAGGTCGAGACCCAGCACGACCGCATGGAACGGGACCCACGAGGGCAACGACTTCGCGATTCCCTCTCGCGTTTCCTTGGTGAGGAAACTCGGGACCACGATCAATATCGCCAGAAGGCTCATGGCGATGATTGAAACGATTTTCCAGCGGGGGAAACGAAACATCAGATGCGTCCGGTTATGGCGGGCTCGACGAGGGACGTCCGGCGCGCCGGATCACTCCTTGACCGGCTCGCCCTTGGCGCGGACTTCCGCAATCATGCCGCGCAGCAGGCGCACGCGGGTGTCGGGGGCGATTTCGATCTCGATTTCGTTGTCGTCCACGAGCTTCGTGACCTTGCCGATGAAGCCGCCCGACGTGATCACCGTGTCGCCGCGGCGCACAGCCTTGATCATGTCCGAGTGAGCCTTGGCGCGCTTCTGCTGCGGGCGCAGGATCAGGAAGTACATGATGACAAGGATGATGCCGAAGGGCGCGAGCTGGATGAGCATATCCTGCGTTCCGCCGGCGCCGGCGGCCTGCGCCCAAGCTGGTGTGATGAACATGGTGGCGACGACTCCGGGAAGCTGCTGGAAGAGACGAAAATGAGGACAGTGCGCTGATGCGCCCGCCAGAATGGCGCGGACTATAGCGACGCCCGCCTCGAAAGCAATGCCGCCTGAAAACACGCCCGTACCTCTGCGGATGCGGCCGCCGCGCCGGCATGGACGCCTTTCCCGCTGCGGTTTAAAGCAGGCGCAGAATTCTGACCGAAGGCGCCCCTCGCATGTCCTTTTCCGAAGACCAGACCGTCCTTCTCGCGCGCATCGCCGCCGCGCTTGAGCGCATCGCCCCCAAGGCCGCTCCGACTGCGGACTTCGGCGCCGCCGACGCCTTCGTGTGGCACGCCAGCCCCGCCGGGCTTGTGGGCGTGCCCAAGGTCAACCGCGTGGAGATGTCGCTTCTGAAGGGCATCGACCGGGTGCGCGACCAGTTGCACGACAACACCGAGCGCTTCGCCAATGGGCTGCCGGCCAACAACGCCCTGTTGTGGGGCGCGCGCGGCATGGGAAAGTCTTCTCTGGTGAAGGCCGTCCACGCGCAGATCAACGAGGACCTGCCGGCCGAGCGCAAGCTGAAGCTTGTGGAGATCCACCGCGAGGACATCGAGACGCTTCCGGGCCTGATGAGCCTGCTGCGCGCCGCGCCCTTCCAGTTCCTCGTCTTCTGCGACGATCTCTCGTTCGACGCCGCCGACACGTCCTACAAGTCGCTGAAGGCGGTGCTGGAAGGCGGCATCGAGGGGCGGCCCGAGAACGTGCTGTTCTACGCCACCTCGAATCGCCGCCACCTCCTGCCCCGCGACATGATGGAGAACGAGCGCTCCACGGCCATCAACCCCGGCGAGGCCGTGGAGGAGAAGGTGTCGCTGTCCGACCGCTTCGGCCTCTGGCTCGGCTTCCACCGGTGCAGCCAGGACGAATACCTCGCCATGGTGTTCGGCTACGCGGCGCATTTCGGTCTCGAGGGAGATCCGGAGGCGATTCGCGCCGAATGCCTGGAATGGGCCACCACGCGCGGCGCCCGCTCGGGCCGCACGGCCTGGCAGTACATCCAGGATCTGGCGGGCCGCGCCGGCAAGCGGCTGGAGAGCTGAGCGGCTACTTCGCCGCCGGCCAGTTCACCAGCAGGATGCCGGCCGCCACCATGGCGACCGCAACCAGGAAAGTCGGGCTCATGGGGTCTCCCATGATCGCCCATCCCGCGAGCACGCCCATGACGGGCGTGACGAACGAGAAGGCCGACAGCTCCCCGGCATGGTAATGGCTCACCAGCCACATCCAGCCCAGGAAGGTCAGCGAGGCGATCCAGATCGTCTGGTAGGCGAGGCTGCCCAGCGCCATGGCCGACAGAGCGCGCGGCCATGGCTCGCTTGAGACGAGCGCAGCGACGGTGAGCAGCGCGGCCGAGGCGAGCAATTGGTAGAGCAGGATCTTGGTGGCGGGGGCGAACCTCAGCGCGGTCGCCTTGATGGTCAGCGTGGTGGCGCCCCACATGGCGCCGGCGGCCAGCGTCAGCAGGTCGCCGAGCAGCATCTCGCGCGACATGGAGCCCGACACGCGCAGCGCCAGCGCCACCCCGGCGAACGACAGCGCCAGCCCGGCCCATTGCAGCGGCCGAAGCCGCTCGTCCGGCAGAAGCCACACGGCCCCAAGGGCCACGAAGAACGGCGCCGTGTAGAGGAACAGGATCGCGTGGCTTGCGCTGGTGAGTTGCAGGCCGATGAAGAGCAGGAAGAATTCCAGCGCGAACAGCACCCCCGCCAGCAACCCGCCGCCCAGCGTGCCGTCGCGGGCGAGGATGCGCGGCTCGCGCCAGAGCGCCCAGCCGCCCACCAGAAGCCCTGCCCCCACGGATCGGATGGCCGCCTGCGTCAGCGGCCCCACCTCGGGCATCGCGAGTTTCGCGGCGATCTGCTGCAGCGACCAGGAGGCGCAGAGCAAAAGCATGAAGACGGCGGAGTATCGGTCGATGTGGCGCACCTGCATGCGCCCTTATAGCGCAATGCGTCCTCGCGCCTATCCGGTCGCGCGAAACGCGCGCGCCCCCAAAAAGAAAGAGGCGGCAGGCCTTTCGTGGGACCTGCCGCCTTCATGAAGCCACGGTGAGCCGTGTCTCGCGGAAACCGTGGCTATTCCTGCGGCGGGCCCTAGAGGCCGGCCAGATACCCAGTGGGGTCGACCGGCGTCGAGCCCTTGCGAAGTTCGAAGTGGAGCTGCGGCGACGACACGTTGCCGGACTGGCCGGAGCGCGCGATGGTCTGGCCGCGCTTCACGGTCTCGCCGCGCTTCACGCTGACGTCCCCGTTGTGGGCGTAGGCCGACACGTAGCCGTTGGGATGCTTGATGAGCACCAGGTTGCCGTAGCCCTTCAGCTCGCTGCCCGCGTAGGCGACGACGCCGGACTCGGCGGCCTTCACCGAGGTGCCTTCCGGCACCGCGATGTTGATGCCCTCGTTGGCTCCGTTGCGGAAGCCCTGGATGATGCGGCCGCGAGCGGGCCAGCGGAACTCGGGCTTCGCCTCGCCGGCGGGGACGCTGGCGGTGGTCTCGGGCTCGGCCGCCGGAGCCGGAGCGAGCGCCGCCACGGCCTTCGGCTTATCGCTGACGGCCTTGTCGGCGGCCGCCTGCGTCTTGTCGCTCTTGGCCTGCGCGACCTTCGCCTGCGCGGCCTTGGCCTCGTCGGCCTTCGCCTTCGCGAGCTTCGCCTGTTCGGCGGCCGCGAGCTTCTTCTGGTCCGCGAGCTTGCGGGCGGCTTCAACCTTTAGGGGATCTGCGCTCGCGACCTTCGCGGCGGCTTCCGCCTTCGCGGCCTCGGTCTTTGCGAACTGGGCGCGGGCGGCTTCCTTCCTGGCGGCGTCGACCTTCGACTTGGCGTCGGCGCCCGCTTGGGCGGCCTCGGATTGCGCGGCCTTCAGGGGCTGGGAGCCCAGAGCTGCGGGCTTGGATGCGAGGGCGCGCGTGCCGACGGCGGCGGCGACGGGAGTTGCGGCGGCGGCCGGAGCGGCGGCGACCGCCGCGTTGGCTGCGGCGCCCGTCGAGCCGGAGTTATAAACCGGGATGGTGAGGCGCGTGCCGGTGGTCACCTGCGAGGCCGACGAGAAGCCGTTGACCTTCAGCAAGGCGTCCTGCGGCACGCCGTAGCGGTTCGCCAGCGTGGCCACCGTTTCGCCCTGCCCGAGGGTCACGGGCGTTCCGCCGTTCGCCGTCCATGGGCCGGCCCCGCCGACGGCGCCGCGGGCGGAGGCGGCGGTCTTCGTCGCAGCCTTGGCGGCCGCCTGCGCGACCGGCGTCGATACGGGGGCGGCCGAATAATTGGGGCGCGTAGGCATGGAGGGCGCGGCGAGCGGCGCGGACTGCACGGCGCTGACAGGCGCGAGCGACGTGCTTCGCACGGGCGAGACGGGCGCGGCGCTCGCGGTTTGCGGCGCGCCGTAGCCGACGGTCTCGGGCGGGTTCAGCGGATTTCTTGAGCCGATGCTGGCGGTGGGCGTGTGGTCGGCGGCGCCGAAGGGACCTTCCGCCAGTCGCGAGGAGTCCGACGAGCAGCCCGCCAGCACGGCGGCGGCGGCGCCCGCGAGCGCGAAGCGAACCATTCCGCGAAGTCTGTAGTTTTGGTTTCCGTCAGCCATTACGCTACCCGCACGCTCGAACGCATCACACGAGATGCATTAAGGCGCAGGCCGGTTAAGCAACGGTTTAAGATGAATCGATTTTGAATCTTTCTCGCAGAAATCACGGCTTACGAGATAGGTATAGCCAAGTTTCCAGCTACAGGCCCGCCGACCGTCCCGCCAGCAGCGGCCCCAGCCGGCATCGATGGAGTTCAGACTCCTCGAACCCGCCGTCGCGATGGACGATGCGCACCAGCCGCCGTCCGCGCCCTTCCAGATGCCGCGCCATGACGATGATCCCGCCTTCCGACAACGCTTCCATGAGAGCCGTCGGCTGACCGTCCACCACGCCGTGGACAAGGATGCGGTCGAACAGGTCCGCGCCTTCCAGCCTTATGCTCGCCAGCGCGTCCAGTCCGTCGTCCCATTCCACATGGGCGTTGTTGAGCCCCAGCGCCTGCAGGCGCATCTGCGCTTCCACCGCCAGCGAGCGGAAGCGCTCGAACGAGATCACCTGCCCGGCCAGTTGCGCGAGAATGGCGGTCGCATAGCCCGACCCTGCGCCGATCTCCAGCACGCGATGCGCCGGCTTCAGGTCGAGCGCCTCCATCATGCGCGCGACGAGGAACGGCTCCGGCATGGTCTGGCCGCAGGGAATCGGCAGCGCAATGTCGCGCAGGGCGAGGTCGACGTGGCGGCGCGGCACGAAGTTCTCACGCGGCGCCATTTCCAGCGCCCGCAGCACGGACACGTCCGCGATGCCCTTGGCGCGCAGCGCGAGCAGGAACGCCATGCGCTCCTGTGCGCGATCAGTCGCGCCGCCCCCCTCCTCCTGCGCGCCCGCGCTCAATCCGGGCGCCCCAGCGCGTCCGTGAAGCGCGCCAGCGCGGCGGCGTCCGTCAGGTCCACGCGCAGCGGCGTCACGGCGATGCGGCGGCTGGCGAGCGCCGCCAGGTCCGTGCCTTCCAGCGGCGTGGAGCGCTGGCGCTCGAAGCCGATCCAGTAATACGGGATGTGTCTCCCGTCGCGCCGCTCCTCGATCTTCAGCAACGCGGCGTCGCGCTTGCCCTGCGAACAGACCTCGACGCCCGCGATCTCGTCGGCGGCGCAATTGGGGAAGTTGATGTTGATGAGCGTGTGCGGCGAGACGCCCGCCTTCAGGATGCGGTGGATCAGCCCAGGCGCGTGCGTCTCGGCGGTTTCCCACGGCACCGATTCCCGGTCTCCTGACGAGTAGGATTGCGACAGCGCCATGGACGGCACGCCCAATATGGTCCCCTCCATCGCGCCCGCCACCGTTCCCGAATAGGTCACGTCCTCGGCCACATTGTGCCCGCGATTGACGCCCGAGAGAACAAGGTCGGGCCGCTTTCCTTCAAGAATGCGGTGGATGGCCATGATGACGCAATCGGTCGGCGTGCCCTTCACGGCGAAACGGTCGGGCCCCATGGCGCGCAGGCGCAGCGGATCGTTGAGGGACAAGGAATGCGCGACGCCGGACTGGTCGTACTCGGGCGCCACGACCGTGATGCGCGACGCGCCCATCGCCTGCGCGATCCGCTCGAGGGATTCCAGCCCGGGCGCGTTGACGCCGTCGTCGTTCGTCAGAAGAATGTGCATGGATCGGTTCGTTCCCTGGATCGCGCAGTCGCCGTTCCTTGATACCACACCGTTCCGCGAACGCTGAACCTAGCGGCCGGGCGAAACCGAGAGCGGCATGCGCGGGCGCGCCTCGGGCGCAGGATCGGGCGGGCGCGGCGTCTGCATGGCGTCCGCCGCGCCGAATATCTTGCGCAGGAAGCCCGGCGCGATGGCTGACAGCGGATTGATGCTGAGCAGCGGCGCGCTGGCGGGACCGGAAATGCGGAAGTTCACGCCGATCAGCCCCTCGTTGCTGCCGCCGCCCAGAATGGGCCCGAACAGAGGGATCTTGGCGAACAGGTTGTTGACCCCATAGGCGGGCACGAACGTGCCGTTGAGCGCCACCTGGTCGCGTCCGAAGTCCAGCATGCCCTCGATGGTCGCGCCGACCGAGGGGCCGTTGATGGCTCCGTCGCGCAGGTCGAGCCGCGCGCCGGTGCGCTGGAAGGCGACCTGCAGCCGGTCGAACGCCACCACGTTGGGATCGACCGGGGGCGCGTTCTTGTCGTCGCGGTTGCCCGCGCCTTCGTTGAACAGGCGGCGCAGCGCGGGCTCGTTGCGCAGCGTGAATTCGCGCACGCTGAGGACGCCGCTCATCTGGTTGCCCGAGCCCAGCGCAACGAGCTGCAATTGCCCGCCGTCCATCCGGCGGTAGAGATCGAGGAAGGACATCAGCGCGCCGCCGTCGCTGCTGCGCACGAAGAACTGCGGCTGCGCGCCCGGCCCCGTGGCCAGCATGCCGCCCGTGAGCGGCGCGCGTCCCGCCCGGCCGCTGAGGCGGAACTCGCGCACCGCCGAGGCGCGCTTCACCAGCTTCAACTCCATGTTGGAGAGGGACTGGCCGTTGTTGCCGGTGAGCAGGCCCGCCTTCAGGTCGAGATCGAGTTCGCGCGCGGGCCCCTCCGCCTCGCGCGCCCCCGGGGCGGCGTTGGCGAGCAGGTCCTGGATGAACGGGCGCGCGTCGATCGTGCCGCCGCGCACGACGAGACGCAGCGTGTCCTTCACCTGCTGCGCGTCGACGCGCATGTCGTCGCCGGGCGACAGGCGCAGTTGCGTCAGCTTCGCGCTGTTGAACCCGCCCGCGTCGAAATCCACGGAGCCCTGGACGCTGGCCGCGCCGCTTTCGAACTGGAACGATTGCAGCGACGTCTTTTCGCCTTCCGCGACAAGCTGGAAGCTCGCCTTCGCGGCCCGGCCCGCGGGCTTGGAGAACCCGGGCGCGACCGCCCCGATGGCGGCCCGGGTGAGATCCAGCTCCACCTGCGGGCGCACCTTGTCGCCCATGCCCAACGCGGACGACACCCGCGCCGACACGGGGCCGGTGAGCGCGGAGCCCAGCGACCAGCCCTGCTTTGCGCGCGCCGCGTCGTCGAGCGTCATGTTGAGCACCGCTTCCGCCACGCCCTGAACCGGCTTCTTCAATTCAATGCGGGCGGGCTGGCCGAACAGGCGGCCCTGCCCGGAGGCCTTCATGCCGCTGGGGTCGGCCACGACCGACAGGGTCGCCTGCTCCAGCCGCTCCTTGCCCACCAGCTTCTCGATGCTGAGGTTGGCGATCTGCGCAGCGACGCGGACGGTGGCGACGTCGTCGCCCGCCTCCTTGCCCAGCCGCAAGTCCACGTTGACGCGGGCGTCCACCTGCCCCTTCACGGTTCCCGGTTCCGCCGTGAAGCCGCCGTAGGTTTTCAGGGCGTCGCGCGCGAGCAGATCCGCCACGGCGTCCAGCGTTCCGGTCGCCCGCAAGGCGACGGACGCGGGCGCCGGCTTGCGCTCGAAATCGGGCGCCTCGAAGCGCGCCTCCATCAGGCTCAGGCGACCCTTGGCGCCCAGGTCCACATAGCCGCCCGCGGCGTTGAACGTCGCGGTGCGGCCCGTCACCCGTCCCTTGCCGGAAAGCCCGGAGATCGGCGGCGCGCCGGGAAGGTAGGCGAGTTGCACGTCGCTGAGGTTGAAGTCGATGCCCACGGCGCCGTCCGCGATGGGGCGATGGGCGTGAATCGCAACGAACGAGGCTTCGTCCAGATCGAGGTTCATGGAGCCGCTGTCCAGGAAACCCGCGCTCTGGTTTTGCAGCAGCCAGGCGCGCGTGTGGGCGGCGATGGTCGTCGGCCATAGGCGCATGATCGTCTTGGCGCGCGTGCGGGTCGCCTGGGCGCGCAGCGACAGGCGGCGGGCGCCCGCGGTCCACTGGCCGCCGCCGGACATCGAATAAGAGAGGTCCGGCCCCGCCAGCGCGAACGTGTCGAGCGCGAAGGTGCGCGAGCGGGGATCGAACCGCGCCACGATGTCGGAGCGGTCCACCACGATGTCCTTCTCGCCGGGCCGTTCGGCGCCGAACACGCCGGCCTTGCCGCCCAGCGCAAGGCGCCATTCGTCCGCCGCGCCCTCGGGCGGCGTCAGCAGGCCGGTCACGGACAGGTGCGTGCGGTTGGAATCGAACTGCACCGGCTCGATCTCGAAACGGCGCGCCGCGACGTCCCACCGGAAGCCGCCGGTGATTTCATCCACCGGCAGGGGCTCGTGGTCGGGATCCTTGATATAGAAGAAGCCCGTGCCCACCCGGAAGCGGCCGCTCGCCATTTCCAGCTTGCCGTCCGGCGCCAGCCCCATATTGAGGCGGCCCGAGACTGGCATGTCGAAATCGAACATGGGATCGCGCAGGCCCGCGATGAGCGTGATTTCGTCGACGGAGAGATTGTTCACGTCCACGTCGAGGCTGCGCGCGAGCCCCTCGCTGGAGGCGCCGTCGCCCCCGGCGGTGTCGCCCCGCGCCTGCGCGGACACGCGCCAGCGCCCGTTGGGGCCTTCCGCCGAGACGGTGAGGCGCGCCGTCTCCGCCACCTTCTCGAAGCCGACTTCGAGGTTGGAGTAGAGGTAGCTGCGCCCGCCCGGCCGGTCGTCAAAAACGAGGCGCCCGCCCGCGATGCCAACGCGCTCCAGCGCGCTCAACGGCGAACCAGATCCCACGGCCATCGCCAGCAGGCGGCGC
>JAQGJX010000213.1 GCA_028290405.1 Hyphomicrobiales bacterium | reverse complement strand
GTCCGGCCGTTGTACCCGAACAGCGTGCCCGCGTCAGCGAACAGAGCGCCCTTCAGGCCGACTTCGCGCGGCAGGCCCCAGATCGGGAACTGCATTTCCACCGAGCCGCCGAAGTAGGACGTGCCGCCGAGAGCCGCAGTCCGGTTGTTGATGCCGGGAGTCACGTCGCGCGGACCGATGCCGCCGGGCGCGAAGCCGCGCACCAGGCTTGGACCGAGGTTGAAGTTGTCGATCACCCGCAAATCCGTGCCGCCGAGCGCCGAGATATGGCCGCCCTGCAAGCGGCCGAAGGCCACGACGTCGTCCCACACGGGATAGTAGTAGCGGATGTCGCCTTGGCCCCTGATCCACTTGGAATCGCCGCCGAGACCGGCGACGTCCGTACGCAACTCGGCGTACAGGCCCTTGGTGGGATTACGCGCGTTGTCGAGCGTATTGTAGGAGAACGTGGAGCCCACGGCCGACGTAAGACGGGTGCCGGCGGCTTCCTTGATCGCGAGCGACGCTTCGCCGTTCGTGACGCAGGTGTAAAGATTTGCGCTGGTGTCGGCAGGATCGAGCGCGGGAGTGCCGCCGACGGTCGGCGTCAGGCCGGGGATCGGGCTCGTGCAATCATTGAACGGACGCGTGCTGTCGTTCGGGATCTTGATGCGCGTCTGATAGATCGAATAGCGCAGGCCGACCGACAGTTCGTTTGTGATCGGGATGCCGGCGCGCAGCGTCGCGCCCGTGCTGTAGGTGTCGTACAGCGAGTACGTCGACTTGATGTTCTGCTTGTGGAACAGGTCGAAACCGGCGGCGATGCGCGAACCCATGAAGTAGGGCTCGGTGAACGAAAGGTCGATGCCGCGCGTGCGCTGCCCGAGAGTGGCGGCCGCGCGGACGTACTGGCCGCGGCCAAGGAAGTTGGACTCGGAGACGGAGACTTCGCCGATGATGCCGTCCTGCGTCGAGTAGCCGCCCGAGACGCCGAACGAACCGGTGGGCTGGTCCTCAACGTCCACCACGACGACGACGCGGTCCGGCGCGGAGCCGGGCTCGTTGACGATGCGGACTTTCTTGAAGAAGCCGAGGTTGTTCAGGCGGCGCTCGGCCCGGTCCACGAGAACGCGGTTGTAGGCGTCGCCCTCGCCGAGGTCGAACTCGCGGCGGATCACGTAGTCGCGCGTGCGGGTGTTGCCGCGCACGACGATGCGCTCGACGTAGACGCGCGGGCCCTCTTCGACGACGAAGGACAGCGCGACGGTGTGCGTGACGGGATCGCGGTCGCCGCGCGGACGGGCCGACGAGAACGCGTAGCCCTTGCGGGCCACTTCGCGGGTCAACGCTTCCACGGACCGCTCGACGAGGTCGCCATTGTAGACGTCGCCCGGCGACAGCTTCACGGCGTCGCGCAGAACCTGCGGATCGACGTCCGTCAGGCGCGAATCGACGTTGACCGCGCTCACCGTGTAGGGAGCGCCCTCTTCCACCGACACGGTGACGACGTAACCCTCGCGGGCCTCGTCATAACGAGCGTCGGAACCCACGATGCGGAAGTCCGCGTAGCCGTTCTTCAGGTAGAAGCGGCGGATGCCTTCCAGGTCGGCGGAGATCTTGTCCGGATCGTACACGTCCGTGTTCTTCAGGAACGACAGCCAGTTCATCTCCGTCGTCTGCATCAGGTTGCGCAGACGATAGGCCGAGTAGGCGTTGTTGCCGACGAACTCGATGGCGCGAACGCCGGTCTTGCCGCCTTCGTTGATCGTGAACACGACGTCCATGCGGCCGTTGGGCAGCGCGACGGTGCGGGCGGTCACGTTGGCGGCGCCGCGGCCGGCGCGGCGATAGATGTCCTTGATGCGCTCCACGTCCGCCTGGACGGTGGCGGGATTGTAGGCGCCGCGCGAACGGGTCTGAACCTCGGTCGCGAGCACGTCGCCCTTCAGCTTGCTGTTGCCCTCGAAGGCGACGCGGTTGATGACGTTGTTCTCGACCACCTGAACGATGATCCGGCCGCCGTCGCGGCGCACGCGCACGTCAGAGAAAAGGCCGGTCGAATAAAGCTCGCGGACCGCCTCGTTGATTCGGGCCTGGTCGGTGCCGGCGAAATAGGACCGGATGGTCTCCGCATCGACACGCTGGCTGCCTTGCACGACGATCGTCTGGGCAAACGCGACGCTGGACGACCCTGCGAGCGCCGCACCGACTGCGACCGCGCCGAGGTGTCTGCGAAAACGATCTGAAAAGTGCATTTGCGACCGATCCCCTAATTCCAACTTGTTGGCGGCTGCGCGCCGCCTCCCGATATCGAAACACCGGGCATGCTCATGACGGACTCGGACTCGCCGTTCCGTCACAAACCTCATACCAAACCTTCTACCCCGTTTACACCAAGCTGCAAATCCCGTTTTGGCCACGCACCGGTTTTTCACCTGCGCGTGGCCGACTCGACACTATTTTTAGCGAGATGTTGGTTAACCAAATGCTCTCAGCAACTTAGGACCAACATGCAGGATGTCGTTGAAGGTTGCGAACAGCATCAGCGCCATCACGAGGCCCAACCCCACCCTATAGCCAAGCTCCTGATTTCGCTCGGTCAACGGCCCGCCCTTGAGAGCTTCGATGAGGTAGTAGAGCAGATGTCCGCCATCCAGCAGCGGGATGGGGGCGAGATTGAGCAGGCCGATCGAGATCGACAGAATGCCCGCCAGCGAGATCACCGCCCAGATGCTGACCTTCGCGATCTCGCCCGAGATTTCCGCGATCCGGATCGGGCCCGAGATCTGCTCCGTCGATTCGCGGCCCGCGAACACGCCCACGATGTAGGACACTGTCCTTTCCACGATGAAACCCGTCTCGCGGAACGCCATCGAGGTGGACTGCCCGAGCGAATAGCTCTGGTGGATGTAGCTCCTGGCGTCGGTGGACGGCTCGATGCCGATGAGGCCTACGCGATTCTTGCCGAACGGGGTCTGCACGTCGCGCCGGTTGGGCGTGACGGTGAGCGGCACTTCCTTCGAGCCGCGCTGCACGACGAAGTTCAGCGCGATCTCCGGCGACGACTGGACGATGCGCTGCATCTCGCCCCACCCGGCGATCGGGCGCCCGTCTATGGAGACGATGAGGTCGCCCGGCTGCAGGCCGGCCATTTCGGCCGCCTCGCCGGCGCGCACCTTCTCGATCACCGGCGCCAGCGTGGTGCGGCCCTCGAAGTAGAAGCTGCCGATGAAGATCAGGATGCCGAGCAGGAAGCTGGCCGCCGGGCCCGCCGCCACGATGGCCGCGCGCTTCCAGACCGGCTGGGCGAAGAAGCTGACCTTGCGCTCGTCGTCCGGCATGGCGTCGGCGTCGCCGGACTTGCCCCCGCTCGCCCCGTTGGCGTCGCCGTGGAATTTGACGTAGCCGCCCAGAGGAATCCACGCCAGGCGCCAGCGCGTGCCCCTGCGGTCCACGAACGCGGCGATCTCCGGCCCGAAGCCCAGGGAGAACGCGTCCACCTTGACGCCGCACCAGCGGCCGATGAGGAAGTGGCCAAGCTCGTGAAAGAAAACAACAATAGTCAAAACAAAGACGAATGGGCCGATATACCCGGCAAGGCTCCAGGCGTGTTCAAGAAATGCCATACCAAGGACTCCTCCGGCCAGGCTTAGACCCGCCGGCGCATGGTTACTACTTGATTAAAATGGACCCTTTCGCCGCCTATGCAAAGACGGCCCGCGCTCTTTCTCTCGCAATATGGTCAACGGCCAAGGCGTCGTCGACCGAGACAGGCTCGCGGGCTTCTCCGGAGCGCACCATGTCTTCGCACACGGCCTCTACCCCCCGCGCGATGTCCCGGAAGCCGATGGCGCCAGCCAGAAACCGCTCAACGGCGATCTCGTTGGCGCCGTTCAGCACGGTCGGCAGGCCGTTTCCCTGGCGCAAAGCCTCCAGCGCCACCCGCAGGGCGGGAAAGCGGTCCATGTCCGGACGCTCGAACGTGAGGCTGCCAAGCTCGGCCAGATCCAGCCGCCGCGCCTTGGTGGCGATGCGCTCCGGCCAGCCGAGGCAATGCGCGATAGGCACTTTCATGTCCGGCTGGGCCATGCCGGCCGTCACCGCCCCGTCGGCGAAGGTGACGAGGCCGTGGACGATGGACTGGGGATGGACCAGCACGCCGAGGCGCGCGGCCTCGATGCCAAAAATGTAATGGGCCTCAATGAGTTCGAGGCCTTTGTTCATCAGGCTGGCCGAGTCCACCGTGATCTTTGGGCCCATGGACCAATTAGGGTGCGCCAAGGCTTGGGCGGGGGTG
>JAQGJX010000197.1 GCA_028290405.1 Hyphomicrobiales bacterium | reverse complement strand
GCCCGGGGCGCCTCGAAGCGGGCGTCGTGCCGCGTCGCTTGCCGCACGGGGTCGATGCGGGGCTGCTCGCGGCGCGGCTCCTGCCGGCGCGAGGCCGGCTCGGCTACGTCGAACGCGCGGCCCGAGCGGGACACGATGTCGGTCAGCTCGTTCAGCGCCTTCACCTGGTCGGCGACGACGCGGCGCATGGCGGAGGTCTGCTCGGCGGTCTCGCGCGGCAGTTCCAGCGCGCCCCGGCGCAGCTCCTCGCGCGTCGACTCCAGCTCGCGCTGGATCTCGCCGCCCATGGCGCGCATCTGCTCGGCGGATTCGCGGAACTGCTCGAGGACGGCGCCGAACACCTGCGAGAGCTCCGCATTCGCCTGCTCGTAAGCCTGCCGCATGGCGGCCGATGTGTGCTCGCGCTCGGTCTCGGTCGCGGCGCGCACTTCCTCGAACTGCTGGCCGATGACGCCCGCGACGGCCCGCGTCTCGGACGCGAGATAGAGCCCGATGTCGCGCGAACGCTTCTCGGCGTTGCGGAAGGAATCCTCCACCATGGCGGTGAAGGCGCGGATCACCTGGTCGAAGCCTTCGGTGCGCGAATGCACGTCGGCGAGCAGGTTTTCCAGCGACTTCTGGCGCGTCTCCAAGGTCGCGTCGAGCTGGAGTTGCGTCTGCGCCAGCACGGTCGCGGCTTCCTGCAGCTCCGTGCTCTGGCGTTCGAGGCTCGAGGCGAGCGAGCCCGCGTTGGCGATGGCGGAATCGGCGGTCGTCTCCAGCGAGTGGACCTGGCCGGAGATCGTCTCCAGCGACTGCTGGAACTCGCGCACGCGCGCCGCGAGCGCGCCTTCCACGGCGCCCAGATTGCCGCCCGCCTGGTCGATGATGTTCTGCAGCGACAGGTTGGCGCGCAGCAGGTTGTCGAGCACGTTCGACATTTCCCCGCGCAGGCGCTCGTTAGCGCCCACGAGGCTGTCGACGGAGCCCTTGGCGCTGGTCTCAAGCGCCGTGCGCAGCGAGTCGGTCGAGCGGGCGATGACGGCCGTGAGCTCCTGCTCCTTGCGGTTCAGTTCATCGAGCAGCGCCTGGCCGCTCACGCCCATCCGCTCCGCCACGTGCTGGGCGGCGGCGTTCACTTCGCTGGCGACTTCCGCGCCGCGCGTGGAGAGCAATTGCACCAGGGCGGGGCCCTGCTGGTCGATGATCTCGCTCAGCTCGCTCGTGCGGCGCGACAGGGCCTCGTTGATCTCGCGGCCGCGGTTCGACAGCGTGGCGTCGATGTCGCCGATGCGGGCGGCGAGCATCTGCTCGACGACGGTCGAATCCAGCGCGGTCTCGACCGCGCGGGCGCCGCTCACCAGCGTCTGGAGCAGCTCGCGGTTGCGGCTGCCGAGCGATTCGTTGATCTCGTCGATCCGGCGGCCCATGGCGAGTTCGATCGCGTCCGGGTCGAGCGCGCTGCGCACCGCGTCGGTGCTGCTGGCGAGCGCGTGCACCATGGCGTCCGAGCGCAGGGTCAGCGTCGCGTCGAGTTCGCTGATCTTGGCGCCCAGCGTCTGGCCAATGCTTTCCGCGTCCAGCGCCGCATCGACGGCGCGCGCGCCTTCGAGCAGGTTCTGCAACAACTCGTGGCTGCGCTCCGCCAGCGCCTCGTTCATGTCGCGGATGCGGCCCGCCAGCGTCGCCTCGATGGCGGTGGGGTCCAGCAGCCCCTTCATGTGCGACGCGCTTTCGTTGATGACGCGCGAGGCTTCCAGCGCCTGGCGCGCAAGCCCTTCGACCATGCTCTGCATGCGGCTCTCAAGCCCGCCGTCGACGCGCGACACAAGGGCGAGGAGCGTCTGCGACAGTGTCTCGGTGCGCGAGGCGGCGACGTCCTCGAAGGCCGACAGGCGCTGCGTCAGCGCGTCGGTCATTTCGCGGGTCTTCTTCTCGGCGAGATCGTCGAACGCGTTGGTGCGCGACTCCAGCGCCCGGCCGACTTCCGCCACCCGCTCGGAGGCGGCGTGGCCGAACGTCTGCGTCTGTTTCTCGATCATCTCCGCGATGGCGCGCGCGCGCTCGTCCGCCGTGGCCGCGAAGGCGGCCGCGCTGTTCTCGAGCGTCTCGGCCACGCGGCCCGCGCGGACTTCCGCGATGTCCGCGAAGCTCTGCACGTGCTGCTCGATGGAGGAGGCGAGGCCCTGAGTGCGGGCCGCCGCCGTGGCGTCGAATTCGCGCACGCTGGCCTCCAGCGTCGCGGCGGCTTCGCCGGTGCGCTGCGCGAGCCGGTCCGTGAAGGCTTCCGCGTGGGTCGTGAAGGCCTGTTCGACGGAGGAGAGCTTGTCGTTCACCGTGCTGGTGAAGCTGTTGGCGTGGGTGGCGATCTGCGACGTGAGTTCGTTGCCGTGGGTCAGCACCGAGCTTTCGAACGCGTTCAGGCGCTCCAGCAGGCTTTCGTTGATCCGGTCGCCATGCATGCCGATGGCGGTGATCGCCTCGGTGGCGGTCGCGGCGAAGCGGGCGTGCAGGTCGACCGCGTGCGCCTCCACGTGCTCGCGCACGGAGGCGTGGTGCTGGTCGAGGCGCGTCGTGAGGTTTTCGCCCGCCTGCTCGAACACCTGGTGGGTGGCTTGCGCCCGCTCGGTGAACACGGTCTCCAGACGGCCCGTCATGCCGCCCAGGGCGGCTTCCAGCGCGCCGCCCTTCACGGTGACGGCGTCCGTCATGCGCTCGGCGGTCTCGTGGATGCGCGCCGCCAGCCTGTCGCCGCCGTCGAACACGATTTCGCTGAGGCGGGCGCCCGCCTCGTCGATGCGCGCCGCCGCTTCGTTGCCGCGGTTGCCGATGTCGGCCGCGAGCGTTTCGCTGGTGGCGAGCAGGCGCTGCTCCACCTTGGACACGCGCTCGGCCAGCAGGCCGTCCATGCGCTGCGCCGTGTCGTCGATGCGGGCCGCAAGCATGTCGCCGGATTCGTTGAGCCTGTCGGCGGCCAGCGTGGTCTCCGCCGAGATGCGCTCGAGCACGGCGCCGCTGGTTGATTCCAGCGCGCCGGAAACCTGCGAGGCCGTGGCCTCGAGGTTGCGGGTGAGCGAGTCGCCAAGCTGCGAGACGCGGCCGAGCACGTCCTCGGTCTCGGTCCCCAGGCGCCCGAGCACGGATTCGCCGACGTTCGCCAGGGTCTGCGTGACCTCCCGCGAGGCCTCGCCGAAATTGTGCGTCACCTGGGCGCTCGCGGCCGTCAGGTGCTCCACCAGATAAGCGCCATGCTCGTCGATGCGGCCC
The DNA here is from genome assembly GCA_028290405.1 of Hyphomicrobiales bacterium. GTDB lineage: Bacteria > Pseudomonadota > Alphaproteobacteria > Rhizobiales > Beijerinckiaceae > Terripilifer. The sequence continues at coordinate 28,331 of JAQGJX010000197.1, read as the reverse complement.
ACCACCGTGTCGCCGAGCTCGAACAGGGTCGTGCGCACCTGCTCGGCGGCGCCCGCCAGCTTCTGGGAAACGTTTTCGCTCGTCTCCGCCAGGCTCGCCGTCACGGCGCCGCCCTGCGTCTCGATGCGCCCGATCACGCTGTCGCCCAGGGAGGCGAGCGTGCTGGTCATGCGGTCCGACACTTCGGTCAGGCGGCCCGTGACGCTGTCGCCCGTCTGGGCGAGGTTCGCCACAACGGCGCCGCCCTGCTGCTCGATGCGGCCCAGCACGCTGTCGCCCAGCGTCGCCAGCGAGGTCGCGATGAGGCCGGAGGCCTCGGTGAGCCGCGTCGTGACGCTCTCGCCCGTGTTGGCGAGGGACGTGACCACCACGCCGCCGTTGGCGCCGATGCGCTCCACGATGGTTTCGCCCAGCGACGCCAGGGACGTGTTGATCTGGTCGGACGCCTCGGTGAGGCGCGTCGTCACGCTCTCGCCCGTGTGGGCGAGGTTGGCGACGATGTCCGTGCCGTTGGAGCCGATGCGCTCGATGATGGAATCGCCGCTGCGGGCGAGCATCAGGCTGATTTCCTCGGCCTTGGCGCCCAGCGAGCTGGTGACGCGCGATCCCGCGTCGCCCACGCTTTCGGAAATGCGCACGCTGGCCACGTCGAGCTCGCTCGACAGCTTCTCGTGCGCGCCCGCGATGGAGCCCCGCAGGCGCTCGGCGTTGCTCACCACGGCCTCGCGCTCGGAGGCGAGTTCGTCGATCAGCGAGCGAATGCGCCGCTCGTTGTCCGCGTAGGAGCGCTCGAGGTTGGCGACCTCCGCGCGCATGACGGTTTCAAGCTCGCTCGCGCGCGCCAGCGCGCGCTCGATCCCTTCGCCCATGGAGGCGACCTCGCGACGGATCGCCTGCGACAAGGTCACGACCTGCTCGGCCGCCAGCGATTCAGGCTCCGCCAGCCGGATGGCGACCTGCGACATGGAGCGCGCGGTAATGCGCATCTCCTGCGAACGGCGCATCATGAAGGCGATGGAATAGAAAAACGCGATCGGCCCCAGCGTCGCGAGGCCGAACAGCGCGTATTGCGGCTGCGTCAGGCCACCGGCATAGACGCCGCTCAGGTAGACGCCCGCAAGGCCCGCCCACGCGAGGCTCGCCAGGGTGGCGGCCACGAGCGGCGCGCCCGACGGCTTGCTCTGGAGCGCGGCCAGAATCTGGCCGACGGACTGGCGGTCGTCGTTGGCCGCCGGACGGGGCTGGGAGGACTCAGGTTTTTCGCGGCTTTCCACAGAATTCGCGCCGCCGCCGGCTGAAGCCTGGCCGCGAGCCTCCTGTTTAACGCCCAGATCAAGCTTTGCGGGCAGTTCTTCCTTGGGCACCGTGGGCAGGCGGGTGCGAAGCGGGGCCGTTTCGGGCGACGAATCCGTGACCTGGTCCTTGCCCTTTTGGGCTTTCTTGCCCGATTCCCGGGCCGGCCCGTCCTTCTCGACGGCGTCCGCGTCGCTCTTGCGGGGAGCGGCTTCGACGAGGTTCAGCGCCTCCTCCATAGCGGAAATCGCCGCTGCAGCAGGATCCTGAACCTTGGAAGGGTTGGCCATTGTCCGCCTCATACTCACGCATCGTTCCGGCTGCGCCGGGTCGGGAAAAACGCGTTCCCTCGCCGCTTGGCCTCAAACGCGTTCAGTTCAAATTAACCAATCATCAATCTACTCTGACGCTACCGGGATTGAAACCAGCCGCCATCCGGCAATCTGAAACGTCGTTAACGTGCGATTCACTGTCGCGCGGGCACACTGGGAGACCCATTCGCAGAGGGCGCCACCCTGTTTCCAGACGGTTTTCGTGTCGCACAGGCGCCGGAGCTATTTCCATGACAGCCAATTCCTTGCGTAAACCAGCCGATAACGCTCCCGATCAAGCGGAAGGCGCGGCGCCCCGGGAGGCGATGCGCCTCTCCCCAACGACCCGTGGATCCCGGGAACGGCCCATCGATCTCGTGCGTCTTTCCCTTCACACCCTGGGCGACCGCGCGCTCGAGGTGGAGCTGCTGCAATTGTTCGACGCCCAGTCCGAGCAAATCGTCGCGCGGCTGCCGGCCTTCCTGCGGCCTGACGACCGCCGCATCATGCGCGATTTCTGCCACACGCTGAAGGGCTCGGCGCGCGCCGTCGGGGCCGGCCGGGTGGCGAGCGCCGCAGGCGAATACGAAGACGCGCTCGCCCATGCGCCCGCCGGGGCGGACCTGTCGGAGTTCCGCCAGGAGGTGTGCGACGCGGTGGCCGAGGCGCGCGACGCGATCGCCCAGCTTCTGGGCTGATTTCCCCGCCGCCGGGCGGACCCTGGCCGTAAAGTTGAGATCGCCTCTCGTAAAGTCGGGACGGATTGGATAGGAAAGCGCGCCGGCGCAGACCGGCGCGATCAGCTTTTCTTTTCCCAGCCAGGACGCGAGAGCCATTATGGTCAAAATTACGTTCGTCGACGCCGCCGGTCAGTCCAGGACTGTGGACGCGGAGGAGGGCTCGACGGTGATGGAAGCCGCCATCCGCAACGACGTGCCGGGAATCGAGGCCGAGTGCGGCGGCGCCTGCGCCTGCGCGACCTGCCATGTCTACGTGGACGACGCCTTCATGGAAAAGCTTCCCAAGGCCGAGCCCATGGAAGAGGACATGCTGGATTTCGCCTACGACGTGCGCCCCACCTCGCGCCTGTCGTGCCAGATCCGCGTGAGCGCCGCCATCGACGGCCTCGTGGTCCATACGCCCGAACAGCAGGGCTGAGATATTCACGCGAATTTTGCGTGTTATAAACCAGTTTCCATTTCCGGCGCGTTGAATTATTGGAGGCCGGAACGCCTACGCGCAGAGCGGCTTGACCGCCTGCGCGCTTCTCTGAGGATCGCAGCATGACCGACATCATCAAGACCGACGCCGTCATCGTCGGCGCAGGTCCGGTGGGGCTTTTCGCCGTGTTCGAGCTGGGCCTGCTCGACATCAAGGCGCATCTGATCGACATCCTGCCCAAGCCCGGCGGGCAATGCGCGGAGCTGTATCCCGAGAAGCCGATCTACGACATTCCGGCCTTCCCGATGGTCACCGGCCAGGGGCTGGTCGACAACCTCATGAAGCAGATCGAGCCCTTCAATCCTCAGTTCCACTACAACGAGATGGTGGACAGCCTTGAGGTTCTCGGCACGCCCCAGGCGCCCTTGTTCCGGCTCAAGACGGCGGGCGGGGACGTGTTCGAGTGCAAGGTTGTGCTCATCGCGGCGGGCGGCGGCTCGTTCCAGCCCAAGAAGCCCCCCGTGGCGGGCATCGAGGAGTTCGAGAGCAAGTCCGTCTTCTACGCCGTGCGCAAGATGGAGACGTTCCGCGGCAAGCGCGTGCTCATCGTCGGCGGCGGCGACAGCGCGCTCGACTGGACCCTGAACCTCGCGCCCATCGCCGAGCGCGTGACGCTGATGCATCGCCGCGACGACTTCCGCGCCGCGCCCCATTCGGTCAACGCCATGCGCGAGCTGGTGGCGGCGGGCAAGATGGACCTCGTCATCGGCCAGATGACGGGCCTCAAGGGCGCGGACGGCGAACTGTCCGCCGTCAGCGTCAAGGGCTCGGACGGCGCGGCGTTCGACATCGCCTGCGACCGCATGATGCCGTTCTTCGGGCTCACCATGAAGCTCGGCCCCATCGCCGACTGGGGCCTGAACCTGCACGAGAACCTTGTGCCGGTGGACACCGAGAAGTTCGAGACCAACGTTCCAGGCGTGTTCGCCGTGGGCGACATCAACACCTATCCGGGCAAGTTGAAGCTCATCCTGTCGGGCTTCCACGAGGTGGCGCTGGCGGCCCAGAAGGCCAATCGGTACATCTATCCGGACAAGAAAGTCGTGTTCCAGTACACGACCTCGTCCTCGAGCCTGCAAAAGAAGCTCGGCGTCGCCTGACGCCGCGCCTGCCGCGCCGTTCGACTTCACGCCAGCGTTTGGCTAAATTGCGCCCCGATGCACATCGAAGCCGAGACGCTTGAAACCAAACTCGAACGCAGCGGAGCCCGCATGACGGCGCCCCGTCGCGTCATCGCGCGCGTGCTCGGCGAGGCGGAAGACCATCCCGACGTTGAGGAATTGCACCGCCGCGCGCAGGCGGTCGACTCCGGCATCTCGCTCGCCACCGTCTACCGCACCGTGCGCCTGTTCGAGCAATTGGGCATCGTGGAGCGTCACGAGTTCCAGTCCGGCCGCGCCCGCTACGAGCACGGCGGGCAGGAGCACCACGATCATTTCATCGACGTGAAAAGCGGCGAGGTGGTGGAGTTCCACGCTCCCGAGATCGAGGCCCTGCAGGCTGAGATCGCCGCCCGCCATGGATACAGGATCCTGGACCACCGGCTGGTGATCTACGTGGAGCGCCTCGACAAGAAGTAGCCTATCCCCGCACGCCCACCCGCAGTCCCGGCGCGGGCCGCTCCTGCAACACTTCGCGGCGGAACCGGAACATGGCCGCGGGCCGGCCGCCCGTGCGGTTCGAGAACTCGCCCGTCGGCTCCACGACCGCGGAGGTCTCCACGAACCTGCGGAAGTTCTGCTTGTGCAGGCGCCGTCCGCTGATCGCCTCGGCCGTGCGCTGCAGCGCGGTGAGCGTGAAGGCCGGCGGCATCAGCTCGAAGATCACCGGCCGGTATTTCATCTTGGCGCGCAGCCGCCCCATGGCGGTGGCGAGGATGCGCCGGTGGTCGTGGCGCATGGGCTCGCCCAGCGGGCCCGCCTCGTCGATGAGCGGGCTCGCGCGCCCGTCGCGGCGGGCTTCCTCCACGAGGCCGGACTCGTAGAGCAGTTGATAGCGGTCCAGCACCGTCTCGTCGTTGAAGCGGGCCTCGTCGCCAAACAGCATGCGCACGCGCTCCGTGCGCGACAAGCCATAGGCGTTCAGCCGGTCGGGATCGCGCGCCGCCCACTTGGTCAGCGCGGGCAGGATTTTCGCGTCGATGAGCGGCGACTTGCCGGCGCGCCGGTCCTCCCACGGAAAGAACGAATACCATTGGCGGAAGCGCGCGTTGTCGATGGCCGCCTCGCCGGCGCCGATGCGCGTCAACGCCAGATAGCCCACGGAGACGACGTGCGGGTCCCGGTCGGCGGCCTGCGCGTGGCGCCCGCGGTCGCCGAACGTGTAGAGCTGCTCCACATACCCCAGCGGCGCGCCCGTCTGCTCCTGCACCCATGAGCGCAGGCCGATTTCGAACGTGCGGTGGGCCAGCGGATCGAACACGCCCGACGGCAGGGCGCTTTCGCCCGATGCGCTCTCCCCCGCCACAAGGATCATGGGCGCGTCGTCCGCCACCGCCACGATGGCGGCTGTGAGGTTGATCTCGACCGGCAAGGGAGCGGAGGAGCGGACGGGCTTGTCCATGGTCAGCGGGCGCCCCGCGCGAACGGCGCGCCCACGCGGGCCTTGATGGTCGTCAGCGGCCGGAGCGGAAGGCGCGGCATGAAAGCCTCATGCGGACGAGGTGGAAGGGGCGGGGGCGTTCATCTCGGCCTCCAGTTCCTGGAAGCGCTCCAGGAAGAGGTCTTCCGCATGCGCCGAATCCATCGGGGCCACAAGGGCCTCTATGTTGCGCATCGCGATCCTGGGCTTGCCGAAGAACTGCTCGGCCTCGGCGATCTTGAAGCCCGCCAGCCGCGTCGCCTCGATGAAGGCCGCCGCCTGGTCGGCCTGCTTGACGATGCGCGCGAGCGCGGCGGGCGCTTGCGCGGGCAGCGCGAAACGCATGTGGATGGCTGCGAGAATGCGCGCCTCCACGCTCTTGTAGGCGTCGCCGATGACGGCCTTGAACGGCGAGATCATGTCGCCGATCACGTATTCCGGCGCGTCGTGCAACAGCGCCGCGAGCCGCCAGCGCGCCGGCACGCCGGGGTCGATGGCGCCCACGATGCGCTCGACCAGCACCGAATGCTGCGCGACGGAGAAGATGTGCGGCCCCTGCGTCTGGCCGTTCCAGCGCGCCACGCGGGCGAGCCCGTGGGCGATGTCCTCGATCTCCACGTCCAGCGGCGAGGGGTCCAGCAGGTCCAGCCTGCGGCCCGACAGCATGCGCTGGAACGCGCGGGGGCGCTTGTCGGGCTTCGCCATCAAAGGGGCCTCGCCAGAGCCGCGCAGGCGCCGTGGCGGTGGCACGAGACCAGATGGTCGTTGATCATGCCCACGGCCTGCGCGAACGCATAAACGATCGTCGGCCCGCAGAACTTGAAGCCGCGCGCCTTCAGGTCCTTGGCGAGGCGCTGGGACATCGGCGATTCCGTCGGGATCTGCTCCATGCCGGTGCGCCCGCCGTTCACCGGCGCCCCGTCGACGAAGTCCCACAGGTAATTGGCGAAGCCCTGCCGGGCCTCGATCTCGAGCCACAGCCGGGCGGACACGATGGCGCCTTCGATCTTGGCGCGGTTGCGCACGATGCCCGCGTCCGCCATCAGCGCCTCGACCTTGGCGGGCGAGTAGCGCGCGATCGCCTGCGGGTCGAAGCCGTCGAACCCCGCCCGGAAGGCGTCGCGCTTGCGCAGGATGGTGATCCACGACAAGCCCGCCTGGAACCCGTCCAGAATGAGCTTCTCGAACAGGGCGCGGGAGTCGTACTCGGGCACGCCCCATTCGGCGTCGTGGTAGGCGACGTACAGCGGATCGACGCCCGGCCAGGGGCACCGGGCGAGGCCGTCGGGGTGGAGAATCGCTGGGCGATGCGGCGCGTCGGTCATCCGCGAGGTTTAGCGCGCCTGCGCCGGGGCTGGAAGCGGCCCGCCTCCGGGAAGGCGGCGCCGGGCGGCCGCGGGTGAAAAAAAGCCCGCGCGGCCCAGTGGCCACGCGGGTTTGAAACGTCCGTGTCTCAGCCGCCAGCGGGGGGCTGGCGCCGGGGGAGCGCGGGAGGAGGCTCCACGAACGCTTGATCTACGCCGCGGCCGCGCCCCTGGATCACCCGCCCGGCGGCGGGCGCGCGAAAGCGTCTTCCCTCGCAAAGCTCGCTTTCGACCCGGCTTCCATGCTAACCGCAGGGGACGCGGCGCCAGGCGCCGCAACCGCACACGCCGCAGCCCGCTGCCGCCCCGAACTCGAATGGATCGCCATGTCGGACTTCATCCGCGAAGTCGAAGAGGAATATCGCCGCGACAAGGCGATTGAATTCTGGACGAAATACCAGAACTGGATCATCGGCGCCGCTCTCCTGATCGTGGTCGCCGCCGGGGGCTGGCGCTATTACGAGCACCAGCGCAAGATCGCCGCGGAAGCCGCCGGATCGCGCTTCGAGTCCGCCGTGCAGCTCGTGCGCGACGGCAAGGGCAAGGAGGCGGAGGACGCCTTCCTCGACATCGCCCGCTCGGGCCCGCCCGGCTACGCGATGCTGGCGCGCTTTCGCGCCGCCGCCGAACTGGGCGCCCGCGAGCCCGCGGAGGCCGTGAAAATCTATGACGCGCTGGCGGCGGACTCCGCCGTCGATCCGCTGTTGCAGAACGTCGCGCGCCTGCGCGCCGCCATCCTGCGCGTGGACAGCGCGGACCCCGCCGAGATGAAGCAGCGCGTGGAGCCGCTTGCCGCCCCCACGTCCACCTTCCGTCACTCGGCGCGTGAACTTCTTGGTCTTTCAAGCCTTCGCGCGGGAGACTTTGAGGCCGCCGGGCGTTGGTTCGACATGATCGTCGCCGACAGCCAGGCGCCGCAGGGCCTGCGCGACCGCGCCGGCACCATGCTGGGCCTCGTGTCCGCCGGCAAGGTGGACAAGTAAAGCGGCCACGCCGGACGGCGCGGCCTGAAACGAACATTGAGCGGCCTTGGCCGCGGACCGGAGAGCATGTCTTTTTCCATCGCCATCATCGGACGTCCCAACGTCGGCAAGTCGACCCTGTTCAACAGGCTGGTCGGCCGCAAGCTGGCGCTGGTCGACGACCGGCCCGGCGTCACGCGCGACCGCCGCGAGGGCGAGGCCCATCTGGGCGACCTCGTCTTCACCATCATCGACACCGCGGGCCTTGAGCAGGGCGACGTGGAATCCATGTCGGGCCGCATGCGCGCCCAGACGGAAGCCGCCATCGTCAGCGCGGACGCGATCTTCTTCGTGATCGACGCGCGCGCGGGCGTCACCCCCACGGACCGGCACTTCGCCGAACTGGTGCGCCGGGCCGACAAGCCGCTCATCCTCATCGCCAACAAGGCGGAAGGAAAGCAGGGCGAGGCCGGCGCCATCGACGCGTGGGAGCTGGGGCTGGGCGAGCCCGTGCCGCTGTCGGCCGAGCACGGTGACGGCTTCGGCGGCCTCTATGAGGCCGTGCGCCACGCGCTGCCCGCCGAGACGGACCTGCCGGCGGACGTTGAGGACGAGGACGAAGTGCGTCTCGTGCTCGACGACGAGGAAGACGGATCCGAGCTCGACGCCACGAAGGCCCTGCGCATCGCGGTGGTCGGGCGCCCCAACGCCGGCAAGTCCACGCTCATCAACCGCCTCGTGGGCGAAGAGCGCCTGCTGACGGGGCCGGAGGCGGGCATCACGCGCGATTCCATCGGCGTGGATTTCGTCTGGCACGACCGCGACGGCGCGCCGCGCAAACTGAAGCTGTGGGATACGGCGGGCCTGCGCCGCAAGGCGAACGTGCAGGACAAGCTGGAGAAGCTCGCCGCCTCCGACGCCCTGCGCGCGGTGAAGTTCGCCGAAGTGATCGTGCTGCTGCTGGACGCCACGATCCCGTTCGAAAAGCAGGACCTCACCATCGCGGACCTCGTGGAGCGCGAGGGCAGGGCGCTCGTCATCGGCCTCAACAAATGGGACCTCATCGAGGACCAGCAGAAGAAGCTCATCGAACTGCGCGAGGAGGCGGACCGCCTTCTGCCGCAGGTGCGCGGCGCCCCGGTTGTGCCGGTCTCGGGCCTCACCGGCGCGGGCCTCGACAAGCTGATGCTGGCCATCATCCGCGTCCACCAGACGTGGAACAAGCGCATCTCCACCGGCAAGCTCAATCGCTGGCTGGCGGACACCATCGAGCGCACGCCCCCGCCGGCGGTGTCTGGCCGCCGCATCAAGATCCGCTACATGACGCAGCCCAAGGCGCGTCCGCCGTTCTTCGTCATCTTCGGCAACCAGCTCGACTCCCTGCCCACGAGCTACGAGCGCTTCCTGACGAACGGCCTGCGGGCGACCTTCGACCTGCCCGGCGTGCCGATCCGCATCTCGAAGCGCACGAACGACAACCCGTTCGACAAGAACAAGGGCCGGCGGTAGCGGCCCACGTTCCGGGCCGCGAGCGCACCCCTGGCCAGAGAACCCCGGATCGCCTCGCGTCCGGGGAAGCGGCTCAGTGACGATTGCGCATCGTCCGGCCTGCCGGCGCCGCGCCTTCCCTGTGCAAAGCTGCAAGCGCGCCTTTGCCTTGGCCCCGCTTGATCGGGCGCGCGCGCAAGCCGATATCCGCATCAGACCCGGCGCGAAGCCGGCGCGGAGAGCATGCCATGTTGCAGATCAGGAAAGCGGATGAGCGCGGACGGGCCGATTTCGGCTGGCTCGACAGCCGCCACACCTTCTCGTTCGGCGAATATCACGACCCCGCCTTCATGGGCTTTGGCCCGTTGCGGGTGATCAACGACGACCGCGTGGCGGCGGGCGGCGGATTCGGCGCGCACCCCCATCGCGACATGGAGATCGTCTCCTACGTCATCGAAGGCGGCCTCGCGCACAAGGACAGCATCGGAACCGGCTCCACCATCGCGCCTGGCGACGTGCAGCGCATGAGCGCCGGCACGGGCATCCGCCACAGCGAGTTCAACGCCTCGCAGACCGACCCCGTGCACTTCCTGCAAATCTGGCTGCTGCCGGAAAAGCAGGGCCTGCCGCCGTCCTACGAGCAGAAGACGTACAGCCCGCAGGAGCGCAAGGGCGCGCTGCGCCTCGTGGCCTCCCGCGACGCCCGCGACGGGTCCGTGAAGGTGCATGCGGACGCCGATCTCTACGCGACGCTGTTGGGGCAGGGCGAGAAGGCGGAGCACGCTTTCGCGCCGGGCCGCATCGGCTGGGTGCAGGTGGCGCGCGGCGCGCTTGTCGTCAACGGCGTTCGCCTGAACGAAGGCGACGGGCTCGCGGTCGCGGACGAAGAGCGCATCGCGCTGGAAGGCGCGGGCCCTGAGGCGGAAGCCCTCGTGTTCGACATGGGCCGCTAAAGCGTCGGCAGCGTTACGAAGCGCACGCCGAACGTGGCGTTCAACGACGACCGATCCGCGTCACGGATTTCAACGCCCGTGACGCGGCTTCCATGGGGGCCGCGCAACAGCGATTCCGCCATGGCGGCGACCGGGTCCGGATCGCCCGCGAAGACCGCCTCCACCGACCCGTCCTGACGATTGCGCACCCAGCCGGCGAGGTCGCGCGCGACCGCCTCGCGCTGCGTCCATGCGCGATAGCCCACGCCCTGCACCCGCCCCGTGATGACCGCCCTGATGATCCGCATGCGTCCCTCGCCCCCCGCGCAGCCGATATTGCGCGCGCGGAGCGCGCGGCAAGGCGCCTGATGGTAACGAGCGGTTCACCAGGCTGATTTCTTTTATCGTGACATGCCAGCAGCGCCGATCGCCGCCGCCGTTTGGCGCGTGGCCGACGCCTTCCGCTGGGTTACCCTGCGCCATTGCCGACGTTTTGCGTCAAATGCGTTTGAGGGCGTCATGTTTCAACCGACCCGTTCCGCGAGGCGTTTGGCCTCGTTCGCGCCGGCCGCGCTCGCGAGCTTCGCGCTGGGCGGCTGCTTTGCGGGCGGCGCCTCGGACGTCGCTCCCTCCGCGCCCGCTCCCGCGCCCGTCGCGCCTGCGGCGGCGGCGTTCGCGCCGCACTACGGGTTCGTCACCTCCGAAGGCGTCGCGAGCCGCGCGCGGGTCGCCACCAAGGGAACGCTCGACACCTATTCGGTGCTGGGCGTGGAGTACAACACGTCGCCGTCCCTGCGCACGTTCAACGCGACCACCACCGCCAACCCGGCCTGGTCCGGCCCCGCCAACCAGCAGAAGATCGAGGTGACGACGCCCGGGCTTGGAACGACTCAGAACGTCACGGGCCTCATCGAGGGCAGCGGCGGAACGCTGTTTCGCGGCGGCGGATCCAACCAGAGCCACGAATACGTCTACTACACCAGCGCCCCGTCGCGCGCGCTGGAGAACAGCCTCGGGGTGACGACGCTGGCCTATTCCTACATCGGCATGGGCGCCATCGGCGAGCCGACGTTCAAGACCAGCGGCTACATGTACGACACGTCGATCTTCAGCCTCTTCGGCGGCCAGAAGACCACCGACATGCCAACATCCGGCGCGGCTTCCTACCAGGGCGCCTTCGAGGGCGTCGAACAGGGGACCATCGCGGGCGCGACCAGCGTCAGCAACGCGCGCATCAGCGGCGCAGCGAACATGAACGCCGACTTCAAGGCCGGCACGGTCTCTGGCCGCATCGACGACGTGAACCGCTACACTTATTCAACCGGCGCCTATTCGCCCGTGAAATCCACCGCCGACTACAGCCTGGGGTTCAGCGGCGCCATCACCGGCAACGCCTTCGGGGGCGGCGCGACCCTGAACCAGAAGAACTCCAGCACCCTGATGACCAACACGACCCAGACGGGCGCCATGCAGGGCGGCTTCTTCGGCCCCAAGGCGGCCGAAGCGGCGGGCGCGGTCGCGGTGACGTCGAACCACGACGGCAACTGGACCCTGATGAGCGGCTCCTTCGGCGCGAAGAAGCAGTAGGCCATGAGCATCGCATGCTGGCGAGCGGCGGGCCTGCTGTGCCTTGCGCTTGCGACGGCGCCCGGGCCGGCTCTTGCGCAAGGCGCTGCGCCGCAGTCCCAAGCTGCGAGCCGCGCCTCCTTCGAGCAGGCCGAGGCGCTCGTCTCGCAGGGGCGGTTCGACGACGCCAGGCGCGTTCTGGCCGGCGTTCCGCGCGCGGACGAATATACGCGCACCTACGGGGCGTTCGTGGACGGGCGCCTCGCCGAGGGCATGGGCCGCTATGTCGAAGCGCGGGACATCTACCGCGGCGTGCTCAACCGCTATCCGGACCTCGCCCGCGTGCGCCTGCATCTGGCGCGCGTTCTCACTGCGCTGGAGGACGTGGAGGCGGCGCGACACCATTTCGACTTCGTGCTGGGCGCGCCCGATCTCGCCGCGCCGCTGGCGGACCGCGTGCGCTCGGACCTGCGGGCGCTTGAAAACATCAAGCGGTGGAGCGCGCAGGCCTACGTCACCATGGCGCCGACGACCAACATGACCAGCGGCACGTCGCAGGATTCCGTCAACATCGGCGGACTTTATTTTTCCCCCAGCCAATCTGGCAGAAAGCGCTCAGGGGTGGGCGTTCTCTATGGCGCGGACCTCGTTTATGCGGCGCCGTTCAGCGACAATTGGGGCTGGCTGACGACGCTGTCCACCGCCCATCGCGACTATGTCGGCAAGACGTTCGACGACCGCAGCGCGCGCGCCAGTGCGGGCGTGCGCTATACGCTGCCGGCCGGCGTGGTGACGGCGGAACTGGTGGGCCAGCGGCGCTGGTTTGGCGGGCAGGAGTATATGCTGGGCGTCGGCCCGCAGCTCACCGCGCGCGGCTTCATCGGCTCGCACAATCGCCTCACGGCCAGCGTGAGCGCCATGGCGCAGCGCTATGACGATCTGACTTACCAGAACGGCCACAAGGTCGCCGCGAGCGCGTCCTGGGACAGGTTCACCGGCCCCGGCCAGTTCCTGCGCGTGGGCGCGACGTTCGAGCGCGAGGCGACGCGCAACGACCATCTCTCCTACAACGAGTTCGGCGGCCTCGTGGGCTATAACTTCGACCTGCCGTGGGCGCTGACGCTGTATCCGGAAGCCAGCTACGCCGTGCGCGCCTATGACGGCGACTTCCCGCTGATGGCGCAGGCGCGCCGGGACAGGCGCTTCGTCGGCTCCCTGATGCTGGTGAAGAAAGACCTGTCGCTGTGGGGTTTCGCGCCGCGCCTTCAGGTGAGCTACACGGACAATCGCTCGAACGTGAAGCTCTACGACTACGACCGGCTGGACACGAGCCTGACGCTCACGCGCGCGTTCTAGCTCTATCGCTTGGCGTCGAAGGGCGTGGCGAACCGCGGGCGCACCTTCGGGCGCGGCGCGGGGGCGGCGCCCTGTTCCGATCCGTCGGGGGCGACCCAGGCCTTGCCCTCGCGCGTGGCTGCGGGCGCCAGCGCCGAGAGCTCGCGCAGGTACGCGTCCGGCAGACCCGCGGAGCGGCCCGCGGCGATCACGTTCTCCATGTAGCCGGGCAGGGGCGCGCCCGGCGCGTGCGTGTGGCCCACATAAACGAGCGCCCGCGCGCTGCCGCCCTGGGCGCGTAGCACGGGTTGCTGGATCTTCCGGTACAGGCCGCCCGCCACGTTCTCATAAGCGTCGAGGGCGCGCACGTCCGCCAGCGCCAGGTCCCACAGCACGCCATGCACCATGCGTCGCGGATCGGGCGCGATGGACGCGTAGCCGCCCTGCATGACGAGGAAGCGATAGCGCGCCAGGCGCCCCAGCCCGAGCGGAGTGGAGCGCGGGCAGCGCGCCTGCATGGCGGCCACGTCCATGTTCGAGCCGTAGGCGAAGTAGAGGGGCATGAATGGTTCCGTCGCGAGGGCTGGGGCGGCTACCGGCAGTAAATCCGCTCGAGCGCCTGCATCAGCTCAAGCGCGCGCGGATCCGCGATGCGGTAATGCACGTTGAGGCCCTCCTTGCGGGTCGCCAGCAGTCCGGCGGCGCGCATCAGCGCAAGGTGCTGCGACAGGGCCGACTGGCTCAGGCCCACGGCCTCCACGAGGCGGGACACGGTCATCTCCCCTGCTTCCGCCAACCGGCAGACGATCAGCAGCCGCCGGGGATTGGCGATGACGCCCAGCAGCCCGGAGACTTCCTCCGCCTTGGCTTCAAGTTCCACGCCGGCCAGCATCGTCGCAATCCCTAATTCAGAATATGCTCATGTATGGACCCCCGGGCGGGTGTCAAGCCTCAGTCGCGCAAGGCGAGCCGCGCGTCTCCCGCGGTCAGCGGCGCCGCGGCGTCCGCCACGCGGTCCAGGCGCAGCATGGCGAGGCCGAGGCCGCCGGCGGACGAACCCATGAGGCCGAGCGGGACGTCCCCTGCGCGAACCTCCGTTCCTGCAGGCGCCGCGCCGTCCACCGCCACGCGCACGATGCGCTTGCGCGCCAGCCCGCGATGTTCGACGCGCGACACCACTTCCTGCCCCACGTAGCAACCTTTGCGGAAATCGACGCCGTGCAGCCGGTCCATGTTCGCCTCGTGCGGAAAGGCGTCGCCCCACGCAAAGTCGCGTCCGCCCTGCGGGGCCCCGCAGGCGATGCGGTGCGCGTCGTAATCGGCCTCCGAATCCGTCGGCTCGAGGCTGTTGAGTTCGGCCGGGGGAGCGAAGACGCGCCAGCCCAGCGCGGGCAGGCGCGGGTCGGCCACGATGCGCCCCTGCGACAACCCGGGCGGCTCGCCGCCCCAGAGCGCCGCGACGGCGAGGCCGCCGCTGAGGTCCGCCACCTGGACGGCGGCGCGTAGCTTGTAGAAGCCGAGCCGCTTGGCCAGCGCCGCCGCCTGGTCGCCCGCGCAATCCAGCAGCAGTCCGTCGCCGTCGGGAACGACCAGGAAGTCAAAGAGGATCTTGCCCTGCGGGGTCAGCAGCGCCGCGAAGCGCGCCTCCCCGGCCGCCAGCGTCTCCACGTCGGACGTGACGAGACCCTGAAGCCACGTGCGCGCATCCGGTCCGGCCACGCGCACGAACCCGCGCGACCCCAGAATCGCGGTCCTGACGTCCATATTTCTGACCTCGAAGTTGAACCGGCAAAGTTGAAACCCGGCTTGTCGGCTGACTATCGTACAGGTAATCCCGTGGACAGAGCATGCAAGCGTCACCTGACGAGATTGGAACCTTCCCATGGCCCAGACCTATGATCTCATCCTTGCGGGCGGGACTGTCGTGAACCAGGACGGCGAGGGCGTGCGCGACGTCGGCGTGGTCGGCGGGACCATCGTGGCCATCGGCGACTTGTCGCGGGCGTCCGCCGGCGAGCGCGTGGATTGCCGTGGCCTGCATGTGCTGCCGGGCGTCATCGACAGCCAGGTGCATTTCCGCGAGCCCGGCCTCACCCACAAGGAAGACCTGGAGACCGGCTCGCGCGCCGCCGTGCTGGGCGGCGTGACGGCGGTGTTCGAAATGCCCAACACCAATCCGCTGACCACCACCGCCGAGGCGCTGGCCGACAAGGTGGCGGCGGGGCGCCGCCGCATGCATTGCGACTTCGCCTTCTGGGTCGGCGGCACCCATGAAAACGCCAGGGACATTCCCGAGCTGGAGCGCCTGCCGGGCTCGGCGGGCATCAAGGTGTTCATGGGCTCGTCCACCGGATCGCTGTTGGTGGAGGACGACCCCGGGGTGGCGGCCGTGCTGACCCAGACGCGCCGGCGCGCAGCCTTCCATTCGGAGGACGAATATCGCCTCAACGAGCGCAAGCACCTGCGCGTGAAGGGCGATCCCAATTCGCACATCGTCTGGCGCGACGTCACGACGGCGCTTCAGTGCACCCAGCGGCTCGTGCGCATCGCGCGGGCGCAGGGCGCGGCCATCCACGTGCTGCACATCTCCACCATGGAGGAGATGGAGTTCCTCGCCCACCACAAGGACGTGGCGACCGCCGAGGCGACGCCTCACCATCTGACGCTCGACGCGAGCCTCTACGACACGCTGGGCACGAAGCTGCAAATGAACCCGCCCGTGCGCGAGGCGCGCCATCGCGACGGCATCTGGCAGGGGCTGTCGCAAGGCGTGGTGGACGTGCTGGGCTCCGACCATGCGCCGCACACGCTGGAGGAGAAGGCGAAGCCCTATCCGGACTCGCCCTCGGGCATGACGGGCGTGCAGACGCTGGTGCCGGTGATGCTGGACCACGTGAACGCCGGGCGCCTGTCGCTGGCGCGCTTCGTCGACCTCACGAGCGCAGGCCCAGCGCGCATCTTCCAAATCGCCCGCAAGGGCCGCATCGCGGAAGGCTACGACGCCGATTTCACCGTGGTGGATCTCAAGCGCACGCAGACGATCACGGATTCATGGATCGCCTCGCGGTGCGGCTGGACGCCCTATGACGGCAAGCAGGTGACGGGCTGGCCGGTGGGCACGTTCGTGCGCGGCGCAAAGGTCATGTGGGAGGGCGACGTCACCACCCCCGCGACCGGCGAGGCCGTGCGCTTCGTGCAGGCGCTCTAGCCGCTCCAGAAATAATGCCATGTCCCGTCGGCGCCGATCCCGAGGCGCTCGACGGGCGGCTGCTCCTGGCCGACGTTGGCGAAGCGGACGCAGGAGTAGAGCGCCAGAAGGTCGTCCTCGCGGGGATTCTTCGCAGGGACGAGCGCCATCGCGGGCCACACGTAGGTGGTCGACGGGCCGCGCGTGGATTTTACGTACGGCTGCGCCAGCGCCGCGCCGAGCAGCGCCAGCGTCTCGCGTCCCTGTCCGTCGAACGAGCGGCGCTTCAGAAATTCGATTGCGTCCGCGAACGTGCGCGGCTTGTCCGCCCCCCGGGCGAACAGCGGCATGGTCTCGTTGCGCTCGATCACGGGCCGCAACGCCTCGATGTCGTGCGCCCGCACCGCCTCCAGCATCGCCTCGCGCATCTCCGCCACCCGCGCGGGCAGCGCGGCGATGTCCGCGGATGGCGCCGAGAGCGTCTCGCCGGCCGGCTTGGTCTGGGGCTGTTTGGCCATGGGCGATTAAGAGCGCGCTTGCTCGCTGAGGGCAAGGGCGCCCGGGCGACGGCCGGCGCCGGACCGCGCGCCTCCCGGCGCGCAGGCCCGACGTTCAATCGATCTGCGGGATCTTCGCGTCGCGCACCACTTTGGCGAACCGCTCCCGGTCCGCGAAGTACATCTTGTCGAATTCCTCCGGCGTGCTGGCGACGGGCGTCACCTCCAGGGCTTCGAGGCGCTTCTTCATCTCGGGCGCGTCGACGGCGGCCTTCGCCTCCCTGTAGAGCCGGTCGATGATCGGGCGCGGCGTCTTGGCGGGCGCGAAAATGCCCATCCAGCCGGTGTACTGGAAGCCCGGCATGCCCTGCTCGGCGATGGTGGGCACGTCCGGCAGGGTGGGGGAGCGTTGCAGGGTCGAAATGCCCAGCGCCCGCACGGCGCCCGATTCGATGTGCGACTTGGCGGCGGAGGTCGGCACCAGCGCGACTTCCAGGTCGCCCGCGAGCAGCGACTGGAACAGCGGCGCGTCGCCCCGGAAGGGCACCATCTGGATGTCCATGCCGTTCTCGGCCTTCAGCAATTCCATGATGAGGTGCAGCGAGTTGCCGATGCCGGTGTTGCCGTAGTTGAGCACGCCCGGCTTGGCCTTCGCGAGCGCCACCAGTTCCGGGAAGGTCTTGGCGGGCACCTTGGGATTCACGACGATCACGGTTGACGTGGAGACGAGCTGCGTGACGCGGGCGAAATCCTTGTCGGCGTCGAACGGCTGCGACTTGTAGATCGACGGGCTGATGGCGTGGCCGTTGATGTTGAACAGCAGCGTGTAGCCGTCCGGCGCCGCTTTCGCCACGGCGTCCGTGCCGACGTTGCCGCCCGCGCCCGGCCGGTTCTCGACGATGATCGCGACCTTCATCTGCTCCTGCATCTTGGCGGCGAACAGGCGCGCCAGCGCGTCCGTCGCCCCGCCGGCCACGTAAGGCACGATCATGCGGATGGGCTTGTCGGGGTAGGGGGCCGTCTGGGCGAGCGCTGGAGCCGCCAGGCTGGCGGTCGCGAACAGGCTGGCTGCCGCGAGCGCGGCGACGCGGAACAGGCGCATGTCTTCCTCCCGGTGCGCTCGTTGAAGCCGAGCGTTTCAGGCGGAGTATGTCGCGCCTCGAGGCGCGCGTCGAGCGGGGATGTGCGGGATCAGTGCCTGCTGTACAGGGAGAATTCGCCGTTGCGCACGCGCTCCGGCAGGCTTTCGGCCAGGATCGCGACCGCCTCTTCGCCATGCGCCCCGACGAGTTCCTGGAACGCCGCCGACAGCGCGGCCTGCGCCAGGCAGTCGGCCTCGATGCCGGCCAGAATGGCTTCCGCAAACGCCTCGGCCACATAGCCGAGCGCGGCGCGCCGCTCTTCAGCGGCTTCGAATTCGTTGAGGGAAGGCGGCGTGGAGGAAACGGTCATGGCGGGATCAACCTATGCAATCTTGCGCCGCCGCGCGACCTTCCCCTGAAGGAACGGTTAATCGCCAAGCCTCCCTGAGCCTTCAATCATTCCGCGTACTGGCTGGCGACGTCGCGGGCGATCCGCGCGCCTTCCTCGAGAAAACGCCCCATGATGAGCTCCGCGCTGGGCGTGCAGGAGCGGTGCACGGCCTCGTAGCCGCGAAACCCGCGGTTGTACGCGCCCGCCAGACGTTCGCGCCGGGCGTCCGTGGCCCCCTCGGCGTCCATCAGGGCGCTCATGCGCTTCTGCCACTGGGCGCTCTCGCCCGAGCCGCAGATGTCGCTCAGCCACGCCAGCGCGCCCATGATTTCCGCCAGGCGCAGCAACTGACGCTCATAGGGCGGCGTGGATTCCAGAGGGGCGGGGGCAGGCGCGACGGGGGCGGGCGCGCTCTGCCGGGGGCGCGTCTGCTGGGCGAGCGCAGGCGCCGTGGCGACGAGCGCGAGCGCCAGCGCGCACGCGAGGCCGCGGAGAACGGCGCGGCCCGCGGGCCCGCTGGCGCGCGTCATCGCCCCACGTCCATCAGGGCGCCTTGTGGACCAGCGCATGGGCGCTCACGAGCAGGTCCGGCAGCCCCTGCGTCAGCGGCATGGCCTGCGCCTGCGCGAGGTCGGCCCAGAGCACCTGGCCCAGCTCCTCGCCCGCCACGCCTTCGCCCGCAACCCAGCGGGCCGCGAAGGACGCGATGACGTAGTGCCGCTTCACGCGGCCGTCGTCGTCGGCGCCGATCACCTCGCGCCAGCCGTTGAAGGCGACGATTTCGCACCGGACGCCCGTTTCCTCCTCCACCTCGCGGGCGGCCGCCTGCTCCAGCGTCTCGCCGGTCTCCACCAGCCCGCCGGGCAAGCTGAAAATCTGGTCGAACGGCGGCAGGCGGCGGGCGCCCAGCAGCACGCGCCCTTCGCGGAACACGGCGGCGCTGGCGCACAGGATGGGGCGGGAGGGATAGTCGCGGGATTCGGTCATTTTGGAATGGTAGCATTCCTGAGCGGCGTTGAAAGCGCGGCGCCGCCCCATTGCGCGGCGCCGGCGCCCCGAAAAACGGCGGAGCTGGCTTGATCCAGGTCAAGGAACCTTGCGCGTGACCGGTTCAATGTGCATTTATGAGAATGGCTCGCAAGACGGGCACTGTCGGGCGGCTCTCGCGGGCGGTCTGGAAGAGGTGACGGAAATGACGAGATTGGGCACGATGACGCGCCAGCCGGGATCTTCGGCGCAGGAGACGAGCCCCGGGGCTGGACCCGGCTGCTCGTTCCGCAATGTGCGCGAGCGCCTCCAGGATTCCGGGCTCCGCCCCACCCGCCAGCGCATGGCGCTGGGCTGGCTGCTGTTCGGCAAGGGCGACCGTCACGTCACCGCCGAGGCGCTCTACGAGGAGGCGCGCGGCGCCAAGACGCTGCTGTCGCTGGCCACCGTCTACAACACCCTGCGCCAGTTCTCGGAAGCCGGACTGCTGCGTGAAATCGCCGTGTACGGCTCGCGCATCTGGTACGACACCAACACGGGCCCGCACTTCCACTTCTACGTGGAGGACCGCGACCAATTGCTCGACGTGCCGGACGACCTGATGGCCGTGCTGAAAATGCCCACCGCGCCAAACGGCATGGAAATCATCGGCGCCGACGTGATCGTCCGCGTGAAGGCCGCCCCGCAGGCTTGATGGGTGAGCGCTCCCTTCCGAGCCGGGAGGGAGTTGGCGCGAGGGTCCTCGCCCGGACTGAACTGAATTTTTGCCAGCACAGCGTTCCCTCCCCTCCCCTCAGGGGGGACAGGGCGGGGTCCGGCTCTATCCTGCAAAGCGCCGTGGCCTACCCCACCCCGGCCCTCCCCGGAGGGGAGGGAGTTGGCGCGAGGGCTTCACGGGGACCGAACTCCATCCGGCCAGCACAGCGTTCCCTCCCCTCAGGGGAGGGACAGGGCGGGGTCTGGCTCCATCCTGCAAGCTTACGGAAACAGCCGTTCCTTCTCCCAGCCGCCGTCGGGCGCATCGCGCCGGAACACGACGCGGTCGTGCAGGCGGAAGGGGCGGTCGTGCCAGAACTCCATCTCGACCGGCTTGATGCGGTACCCGATCCAGTGGGGCGGGCGCGGCACGTCCCCCAGCGGATACTTCAGCGCAATGGCCGCGATCGCCTTCTCGAACGCGAAGCGCGACTCCACCGGCCGCGATTGCTGGCTCGCCCAGGCGCCGATGCGCGCGTCCCGGGGGCGGGAGGCGAAATAGGCGTCGGACTCGGCGGGCGTCACCTCTTCCACCGGGCCGCGCACCCGCACCTGGCGGCGCAGCGACTTCCAGTGGAAAACCGCCGCGGCCTTGAAGCTGCCGTCCAGCTCACGCCCTTTCACGCTTTCCCGGTTCGTGTAGAAGACGAAGCCGCGCGCGTCGTGCTCCTTCATCAGCACCATGCGCACGTTGGGCATGCCGGCGGGGTCCACCGTCGCGAGCGCCATCGCGGAGGGGTCGTTGATTTCTTTCTCCCGCGCATGGGCGAACCACGCGTCAAACAGCGCAAACGGCTCGAGGGCGTCGGTGAAGTCACCATGCGTTAACTCATTCAATGGTTTCATCCTCCGTCGTGTCCCGCGTAATCCGGATTGAGCCTTGTCTGCGTGCAGCAACCCTGAGGACGTCAATATAGGCCGCTCGGCCAAGCCTGTCTTGTGCAAGCCTCTTTTGCTCAGGTCCGTCTTGAGGGGCGCCGAACTGCGCGGGTCGCCAAGCGCGCGCGTCGCGTCCTGCGCCGCCGCCCTCCTGGCCGTCGCGCTGTGCGCCGGCGGCTGTTCCACCGCTGTGCCGCTGCCCTCGTTCATGGGGTCGGCCAACGACGTCACGGGCTCCATTTCGCCGGGCGCGCGGCTCGCCCCCGGGCTCGACGTGGAGGATTGGCGCCGCGCCAAGGGCGCGCTGGGCCTCGCGCTTGATCCGCAGGGCAACGGCTCGCCCGTGACCTGGGACAATCCCCGCTCGGGCGCGAAGGGCGCGTTCACGCCCGTGGGGGCGGCCCGGCCGGTGGAGGACCGCATCTGCCGCGCGTTCCTCGCCGAGGTGGGCGGGTCGGTCGGCGCCAAGAACCTTCAGGGCACCGCCTGCCGCGACAAGTCCGGCGAGTGGGCGCTGGACGACGTGAAGCCGTGGAGCCGGGCGGGCTGAAGCCCTAGTGGTGATAGCCGACGTCCGCCCGCACCTTGCCGCGAAACACCCAGTACGACCACGCCGTGTAGACGAGGATGATCGGCAGCAGCGACAGCGTGCCGACCGCCAGGAACGCCTGCGAGGACGGCGACGACGCCGCCTCCCACAGGGTGATCCGGTGCGGCACGATGTAGGGGTACAGGCTGATCGCGAGCCCCAGATAGGACAGGACGAACAGTCCCACGGCGGCCACGAAGGGCCCGGCCTCCGAGCGCCCCCGAAGGGCCGCGAACGCATAGAGCGCCAGCGCGCCCGTCGCCAGCGGCACGGGGGCGAGGAACGCGACGTTGGGCCACGAGAACCAGCGCGCCGCGATGCCCGGGTGGGCGAGGGGCGTCCAGACGCTCACCAGCGCGATGGCGGCGAGCACGCCCAGGAGCGAGACGAGTCCCCAGCGCCGGGCGTGGTCCTGCAGGCGCCCCTCGGTCTTAAGCACCAGCCAGCCTGCGCCCAGCAGGCAATAGCCGAACATCAGCCCCACCCCGACGGCGACCGAGAAAGGCGTGAGGAAATCGAACGAGCCGCCGGCGAAAAGCCGCCCCCTGGTCTGGAAGCCCTGGATGAACGCCCCCAGCATCAGCCCCTGCGAAAAGGCCGCGACGGCGGAGCCGAACGTGAAGCCCCAGTCCCAGAAGCTGCGGTCCGGCGCGTCCCGGTGGCGAAACTCGAACGCCACGCCACGGAACACCAGCGCCAGCAGCATGGTGAGGATGGGCGCGTAGAGCGCGGGCAGAACGATCGCGAAGGCCAGCGGAAACGCCGCCAGCAGCGCCACGCCGCCCAGCACCAGCCAGGTCTCGTTGCCGTCCCAGATCGGCGCGATGGAGTTCATCATCAGACGCCGCTCGTCCGGATCGCGCGCGATCCCGTGCAGCATCCCGACGCCCAGGTCGAACCCGTCCAGCACCACGTAAAGCAGCACCCCCAGGGCCAGCACGGCGGTCCAGACGGGCACGAAATCCAGCGCGACCGGCCCCATCATGCGCCTCCCTCGGCGGCGGCCCGCACGGGAGCCGCAGGCCGCCCGCCCTCCACGGGCTCCGACGGGGCGCTCGCGTCCGGCGGCCCGCGCCGCACCAGCCGGGCCATCGCCAGGACGCCCGCCGGATAGACGATGAGATAGGTGACGACGAACAGCGTCAGCGAGACGGCGACGTCCAGGGTCGAGAGGGAGGGGGTGAAGGAGTCGCTGCGCCGCATCAGGCCATAGACCGTCCAGGGCTGGCGGCCGACCTCCGTCACCACCCAGCCCGACAGCACGGCCACGAAGCCCAGCGGCGCCGCCAGCTCGAACGCCCTCAGCATCCACGCGGTCTCGTAGAGCCGCCGGCGCCAGCGCAGCCAGTTCGCGGCGGCCACCAGCGCCAGCATCAGCAGCCCCACGCCCACCATCAGCCGGAACGCGAAGAACGGCAGCGCGACGGGCGGCCTGTCTTCCCGCTTGAAGTCCTTCAAGCCCTGGATCGGCGTCTTCAAGTCATGCGCGAGGATGAGGCTGCCTAACGCTGGAATTTCAATGGCGTAGCGGTTTGTCTCAGCCTGTTCGTCGGGGATGGCGAAGAGCGTGAGGGGGGCGCGCGCCTGCGTCTCCCACAGCGCCTCTATGGCGGCGAGCTTGGCCGGCTGGTGCTCGCGGGTGTTGAGCCCGTGCAGGTCCCCGAGCACGATTTGCAGCGGGACCATGACGGTGAGGAACCACAGGGTGACGCCGAACATGGAGCGCGCCGGCCCGCGGCTGCGCCCGGTGCGCATGAGCCATGCGGCGACGCCCAGCACCACGAAACCGGTGGTGACGTAAAACGCCGAGACCGTGTGGGCGAGCCGGTAGGGGAAGGACGGGTTGAAGACGATCTGCGTCCAGTTCACCGGGAAGAAGCGCCCGTCGATGATCTCGTGGCCGGCAGGGGTCTGCATCCAGCTGTTGAACGCGAGGATCCAGAAGGACGAGAACAGCGTGCCGGCCGCCACCATCAGGGCCGCGAAAAAGTGCGCCCACCGCGGCACGAGGTCGCGCCCGAACAGCAGCACGCCGAGAAACGCGGCCTCGAGGAAGAACGCCATCAGCGCCTCGTACGCCAGCAACGGGCCCGAGACGTTGGCGGTCGCGTCCGCGAACCTGCTCCAGTTCGTGCCGATCTGGAACGGCATGACGATTCCCGACACGACCCCCATGGCGAAGGAGACCGAGAAGATGCGGGTCCAGAAGGCGGAGATGCGGAACCACAGCTCGTCGCCAGTCACCAGGCGCATCCCTTCGAGGAACGCGATGTAGGACGCGAGCCCGACCGTGAAGGCGGGCAGGACGATGTGGAAGGCGATCACGAAAGCGAACTGGAGGCGCGACAGGAATTCAGCGTCCATCGCTCGTGATCTCCCGTCCGCGGGCGGATCGGGAACGCGGCCGCCATGGCGGCGGTTCCGGTTCGGGCGAAAACATTTGCAAGACAGGCCCCGTGACCCCAAATGTGACACGAGACAGACGCGGCCGCGCCTCCCGGGCGGCCGACCTAATGGGCTCCTTCATCCATGCGCGACCCCTACACCATCCTAGGCGTGTCGAAGTCGGCCTCGGCGGACGACGTCAAGAAGGCCTACCGCAAGCTCGCCAAGAAATTCCATCCGGACCAGAACGCCGACGACCCCAAGGCCAAGGAGAAGTTCTCCGAGGCCAGCGCGGCCTATGAAATCCTGGGCGACGCCGAAAAGCGCGGCAAGTTCGACCGCGGCGAAATCGACGCCGAGGGCAAGCCGAAGTTCACCGGCGGGTTCGAGGGCTTCCGCAACCCCCGCGGCGCCGGGGCGGGCGCGGCCGGCGCCCAGCCGGGCTGGCAGCACTTCGACTTCGACGTCGGCGGCGGGGCGGCCGGCGCCCGGCGCGGCGGGTTCGATCCCAGCGACATCTTCTCCGATCTGTTCGGCGGCGGACGCCGCGGCGCCCGCTCGGGCGGCGCCGTCAAGGGCGAGGACGTGACGGCCGTGGTGACGGTTCCCCTCACCCGCGCCGTCAAGGGCGGCGAGGCCCGCGTGACCTTGCCGACAGGCCGGACGCTGGACGTGAACATCCCCGCGGGCATCGAATCGGGCCAGCAGATCCGCCTGCGCGGCCAGGGGCAGGCCTCGCCCATGGGCGGGCAGCCCGGCGACATGATCCTCACGGTGGAGATCGCCCCGCATCCGCTCTTCAAGGTGGACGGCCGCGACCTGCGCATCGACCTGCCCGTGACGGTCTACGAGGCGGCCCTGGGCGGCAAGGTGCAGACGCCCACGCTCGACGGCGCGGTGGAGATGTCCATCCCGCCCGGCTCAGCAGGGCGCACCCTGCGCCTGCGCGGCAAGGGCCTGCCCAAAACCGGCGAGAAGCCCGCTGGCGACCTTTTCGTGACGCCCCGCATAGCGCTGCCCGAGAAGCTGGACGCCGCACAGGAACAGGCGATGAAGGCGTGGCGGGACGAAAAGCCCTACGATCCGCGGCGGGGGATGTAGGGAGGTTTGCGCCATTTTCCGCAGTGGGATGGGCGCGTGTCGCCCTTACCCCGCCTTCGGCCAGGTTCGTCTCGTGACGGCCGCGAATGCGCCCGGCATGTCTGAATGAAGATCTTGGTTCGAGGGGTCAGGAGTCGGCACAGGCCTGCCGAGCCGTTTGGCTTCGTCGATCCATTCGTCGATGGCGCAGGCGAGGTCGGCCATCGCCGCCTCCGGGGTGTCGCCGTCCGCGATGCACCCGTCCAGTTCAGGCGCGGCCGCAAGGTATCCCCCACCCTCGGCGTCGCTGATCTTCCTCACGAGGGTCGCATAGCCATGCTCAGCCATGATCCGTATCCTTGAATGCAGCCGCCAAGTGGGCCTGCGCGAGGCTTACAAATAACTTTATGTACACTGGTTTTATAGGTCTGCGCGCCGGGACGGTCAAAATCGCCGCCACGTACCGGCTACTCATCTTGTAATGCGAACCGCGCGACGGCGAGGCGCACAGCAATCCGATCTGATCGCAAATGCGCCGTAGATCGTTGATCGTCCAATCAGCTTTGGGATTTTCCCGGAGGGCCTCAAGCGCCTTGGACGGCGGGGGCGCCGCACTCTCCCTTGCCATCGTCGCATTCCTGAGGCCAATCGAACCCAGCTTAGACTTGACCTGTACAGGAGTCGAGGTGGCGTTTCGCCCGGCCCCCGTGACCTTTTTGCGCAGCCCCCGCAATCCTCTTTCATCAGCCTCCCTGACAGGCTAGAAGCGCGGGAGAACAAAAGGCGCAGGGGCATCATGCAAAAGCGTAAGATCATCGTTGCAGGGGCGGGGCTTGGCGGACTGGCGGCGGCGTGCTGCCTGATGAAGGCCGGTCACGACGTCGAAATCTACGAGCAGGCGCCGCAACTGGGCGAAATCGGCGCGGGCATCCAGGTCAGCGCGAACTCCCAGCATGTGCTGCGCTACCTGGGCCTTGGCCCCTACATCGACGAAGTCGGCGTGCGGCCCGGCGCCTACGTGTTCCGCCTGCATGACACCGGCGAGATCATCCAGCGCTTCTCGCTCGCCGAGGAGCACGAGAAGATCAACGGCGCGCCCTACACGCAGCTTCATCGCGCAGACTTCCACGAAATCCTCGCCGCCAAGGCGCGCGAGCTGAAGCCCGACGTCGTCCACCTGAACAAGAAGGCGACCCATTACGTCGAGCGCGACGACGGGGTGGAGCTTCACTTCACGGACGGCACGTTCGCGCGCGCCGACCTGCTGGTGGGCTCGGACGGACTGAAGTCGGTCGTGCGCAACCAGATGCACGGCGATTCCCACCCGGTCTACACCGGCGACGCCGCCTGGCGCCTGCTCATCCCCACCGACCGCCTGCCGCCCGGCATGCTCGAGGAGGTGATGTCGGTGTTCATGGGCCCCGGCGGGCACGTGGTCTGCTATTACCTGCGCGGCGGCTCTGTGCTGAACTTCGTCGGCCTGGTCGAGAAGGAAGAGGCGTCCGAGGAATCCTGGACGATGAAGTTCCCGTGGGAGAAGCTGAAGGAAGACTTCGTCGGCTGGCATCCCATCATCCAGACCATCATCGACACCTGCGACCGCGACGCCTGCTATCGCTGGTCGCTGTTCCAGCGCGAGCCGTTGATGGACTGGAGCACCAAGCGCGTGACCCTGCTGGGCGACGCCTGCCATCCCACGCTCCCCTATCTGGCGCAGGGCGCCGCGATGGCGGTGGAGGACGGCGCCGTGCTGACCCGCGCGCTCGCCATGTCGGACGATCTGGCGGAAGGCCTGCAGATCTACCAGCGCAACCGCATCGACCGCACCGCCAAGATCGTGCGCCAGTCCAGCGCCAACCGCACCCTGTTCCACCTGAACACGGAAGCCGAGATCCGCGCCGCGTTCTCGAAGCGCGACGAGGGCGCGGACCGCAACAAGTGGCTGTACTCGTACAACCCCCTGACGGTCGAACTCGTCTGACCTTCGGCCGGATCGACTTCACAAACAAAAACCCCGGAGCTGGCGACAGCCCCGGGGTTTTTTTATTACGAACTCTTTGAAGAGACTTAGCGGGCGAAGCGCGGAAGCCTGGCTTTCCAGCGTTCGCCGCGCGGCAGTTCCGCCCGGGGGATGCGGCCGAGGCGGCGCAGGCTCGTCAGTGGGGCGAACGTCGCCGGCGCCGGCTCGACGACGAAATTGTCCATGAACTCCGGCTCAAGGCCCGGCGCGGTCCGGGGCTTGTTCTTGGAGCCCGGCTTGCGGCCGCGCTTGCGAGGCTCGGCGGCGCTCTCCTCCCCGAGGGCCTTGGGCTTGTTCCTCGAGCCGGGCTTGCGGCCGCGGCGCTTGGGCTCCTCGGCGAGCAATTGCTCAAGCGGGGTCGGCGGCAACTCCTCGAGGCTGGGCAGGATGCGTCGGGCGTCGGCTGCGTCGCTCTCGGCTGCGGCGGGCCGGCTGAACAGGGCCTCGGCGGCGGCCAGGTTGGGGT
Source organism: Hyphomicrobiales bacterium (assembly GCA_028290405.1). GTDB lineage: Bacteria > Pseudomonadota > Alphaproteobacteria > Rhizobiales > Beijerinckiaceae > Terripilifer. The sequence continues at coordinate 960 of JAQGJX010000197.1, read as the reverse complement.
CACGATGCGCGGACTTGCGGGGCGCGGGGTCTTCCAGAAGATCGGCGAAGACCGGTAGGGCGGCTGGAGTGGAGGCGGTCTTCTCCGCGGGCCGGCTACCCTGTTTCTTCTCGACTGTGAATGGCCTTAATGGTCGACGCATATGTGAGCTCGTCCGCGGATTTGCGACGCACGCTGGCGCGTTTCTTACAAGAAAATCGCGGCGTCGAATCAATGTCTCGCAGGATACCTTGATGATTTTCCTGCTCGGGTAAAGTTGAAAGGCGTCATTCGCGCGCAACTAATGCATTCTGCCTAAATGAAGTAGTGCAAAAGCGCCTGCGGTAAACAGCGCGCCGGCGATGAACGACGCTACGGCCGCCACCGTCGCCCGTCCGCGCGAGCGCGCAAGGTCGCTGGCCTGAAGGGGATCGAGCACGGACTCGCGCGTGGCGTGCGCCTCCGCTCCGGCGCTGTCCGCTTTTCCCCCCAGCGACCCGAAGGCCGACCGCAAGGCGGAATCGCCGCTGCGCCATGCGGCGGCGCGCCGCGCGCTCTCGGGATGCTCGGCCAGCGCTCGTTCAATGGCCTCGCGCTCGGCCGGCTCGCATTCGGCGTCGATGTACCGGCAGACCTCGATGTCCGTGGGCGCGGGGCGGGGCATGGTCACTCCACGAGGCGCAGGGCTGGCCGGGCAGGGGGCTTGCACATGCCCAGCCGCGCCGCCAAGCGGGCCCGGCCCTGCGCAAGCAACGCCGGAACCGCGTCCGGCTCGATCCGCAACGCGCTCGCGGCCTCCGCGTAGCGAAATCCCTCCACCACCACGAGCAGCAGCGCCGCCCGTTCGCGGGGCGTCAGGCTGGCGAGCGCCCGGGCCGTCTGCGCTGCGCCGCCCGCCGGAGCGCGCTCGCTCGCCGCGCCGCCCGAAGCGGCCGCCGGACGCACCAGACGGGCGACCGGCGCATCGGCAGGGCGCGGCGG
>JAQGJX010000186.1 GCA_028290405.1 Hyphomicrobiales bacterium | reverse complement strand
ATGGCGTGCATGCGGGTCCAGATCGGCACCGCTTCGAGTAGAACGCGGTGGCCGTTCGCCGTGAGGCTGAGCAGACGTCCGCGGCTGTCGGCGGGATCGACGGCGATCTGGATCAAGCCGCGCCGCTCAAGCGGCTTCAGTGCCGCGGTAAGGGTCGTGCGGTCCATCGCGAGGAGCGCGGCGACGGGCGCCATCTTCGCGGGCTCAGGGCGGTTAAGGGACATCAGCAAGGAGAATTGCCCATTAGTCAGGCCGCAGGGGCGAAGCGCCTCATCGAAACGGCGCGCCAAGGCCCGGGCCGCACGCTGTGCATGCAAGCACAGACAAGCGTCGCGGACGTGCAGCGTCATCTGGAAGGGAACAACGGGCTTTGACATCCCTCGTATATGTTGATATCAACCCCAATTGTCAACCTTGTGTCCCAGCCGAGAGCCGAACATGCAACTTAACAACTATCTGTTTCTTGACGGTCGCTGCGAAGTGGCCTTTGCACGCTATCAGCAGGTGCTGGGCGGAACGATGCTCGCCATGATCCGCCACACCGGCACGCCCGCCGAAGAGCACGTGCCGCCGGAGTGGCGCGACAAGATCATGCATGCTTGTCTCGAAATAGATGGATGGCGCTTGATGGGGTCGGACGCCCCTCCTGGGCGCGGATCGAAGCTAGGCGGATTCTCCATTCAGATCGCGACTGACTCAGTCGCAGAAGCCGAACGGGTTTTCGCCGCGCTGGGGGAGGGCGGGACGATATCCATGCCAATCGGGCAGACATTCTGGGCCGAGCGCTTCGGCATGTTGACGGACGAGTTCGGCGTTCCTTGGATGATCAATTTTGAAGGCGCCGTGAAGTTCGAGCACGGACGTGTTGCGTGAGCGTCGTCGCGAATGGCGGCAAGGGCGGCATGCCAACATGGGCGACCTGGGCTGGCCGGATCATGAGCGGGATCGTCGTCGGTTTCCTGCTGATCGACGGCGCAGTCAAGGTCCTCGATCTCGCCGTAGTCGGCGAGACGCTGAACCAGCTTGGATATCCCGCCAGCCTCGCCCGCGGCCTCGGACTCCTTACGCTGCTGATCGCCGTGCTCTACGCGTTTCCCAAGACAGCCTTCCTCGGCGCCGTGCTGCTGACGGGTTTGCTGGGCGGCGCCATGGCGACGCACCTGCGAGTGGGGAGTCCTCTCTTCACGCATCTGCTGTTTGGCCTGTACATCGGCGTGCTTGCCTGGGCCGGCCTGTGGCTGCGCGATGCAAGGTTGCGTGCGGTCACTTGGGGCGCTGGGTAGCGCGTGACAACTCGATGAGGACGAGGGCTGGATTGCAACGACGTCGCCGACTTCATCCACCTTAGCACTTGGAACTGGCAGGCGATGCCGCCCCCTACCTCCTCATCGGCCCCGTTCAGCAAGCGAGAGATGTTGCATGATTACGATTCACAACTTCCAAAATGGCGCCCGCGGGGTACGCATTGCTTGGCTTTGCGAAGAAATGGGGCTCGCATACAAACCGGTCATGCATGCGTTTCCGACGTCGGCGGAGTATCGATCCAAGTATCCTTTGGGATCTGTTCCATTCGCCGAAGATCCCGCCCATGGCGTCAGCATGGGCGAATCCATCGCGATCCTGCTTCACCTTGCGATGACCTACGGTCCGACGAGCCTGGCGCCCCAAGAGCCCGTCGCTCGCTCACGGATGCTGGAGGTTGCGGTGATGAGTGAGGCGAGCCTTGGTGGCTGGCTGAACATGCTGCTCACCGACCGCTACGCCGCGCCGCCCGAACAGAAGGGCGGCTGGCTGGCCGGCATGGGCCAAGCCCAGGTCAAACGTCTGCTGGATGATTTTGCGACCCGCAAGGGCGACTTGCCGTACTTGGCGGGTCGAGAGTTCACGCTGGCCGACATCGCTGTCGCGACGTCGCTCGCTATGTGGGAGCATGCATTGTCAGGCGCCATTCCCGAGCCTCTTGTTGCATGGCTCAGCACAGTTCGCAGCCGGCCCGGCTACGCAAGGGCCCGCCAGGCATTTGCGTGAAAGAGCAAGGCAAGGAACCTTGGAACCCCGCGGCGTAACGCTTCGAACGTCCTGAAAGCGCGGGCCCGCGCCCCACGCAGACGCGCAGAGGCGGCCTACCCCGGTACATCGCCTCGTGTCCACACGCCATGCCCCCTGCAATAGGGCAAAGCGTGCGTCCGCGGCGCCCGCCCGGCGCGCCCCCGGCGCGATGCGCCTCACCCTACCCCCAATCGAGTGTGCAACTCGCCTTTGGCTTTGCTTTAAGAGCGTACGACCGTTCTAACGGTGCGCAGCCCTGCCGGGATTGCGCATCCCAAGGGGCCTCCTCAGGCTCCTGATTAAGCCGCTCGCGCGTTCTTCCAAAGTTCACCTCGCCTGTGCTGAGGCGCGGCTTTCGCCGCAACTTCCGCCCGGCGGCAGGGTTGTTCGGTCCTGATGCGGAGGCTTCCATGACGCAGCAAATACCAACAACGGCGCGGACCGCGTTCGATGCTGCGGCGGACCGCGCACGCGGCGACGGGCTGCATGTGCTGGCGCCCGATCTGGCTTATCGGCGCCTGGGGATCGTCAACGTGACCTTCCATGGCGCGCCCATGGCCGGTGACCGGAATTGGGTTCTGATCGACGCGGGGGTATTCGGAAGCGGGTCGCTCATCCGGAGCGCCGCTGAAAAGCGGTTTGGCAAAGGGGCGCGGCCGGCCGCCATTGTGCTGACGCACGCGCATTTCGATCATGTAGGGGTCTTAGAGACCTTGGCCGAAGAATGGGATTGCCCAGTCTATGCGCACCCATTGGAGGGTCCTTACCTGACGGGCCAAGCGGCATATCCGCCGGCCGACCCCAGCGTCGGCGGCGGCATGATGGCGTTGCTGTCTCCACTTTACCCCCGCAGCCCTGTGGATGTCTCGGCGCGGCTTAAGGATCTTCCGGCGGACGGCTCCGTGCCGGCAATGCCAGGGTGGCGCTGGATCCACACGCCCGGCCACTGCCCCGGGCACGTGTCCTTCTGGCGGGAGACGGACCGATGCCTCATTGCTGGCGACGCGTTCGTCACCACGGCTCAGGAGTCGGCCTATTCGGTCGCAGTGCAAGCACCCGAACTACATGGACCGCCCATGTACTTCACGATCGACTGGGACGCGGCCCGGGAGTCGGTCCAGGCGCTGGCGCAACTGCGGCCGGACATCGCAGTGACGGGGCCTGGGCCGGCGTTGCGAGGCCCGGAGTTCACATTGTCCCTAAAGGAGCTCGCACGCGACTTCGATCGCGTGGCGCGTCCGCCGGGGGGCAAATACGTCGAGCGCCCCGCAACTGTCGAAGACGGGGCCTATCGTCAGCCCTAAGGGCCCCTCGGTCTGTCAGAATTGGTTCGTGCGGCGGCGCCCGGCACGTTTTTCTTCCTGCCGCGCCTGCCGCTCGGCGGAAACCGCGCACACCCTGGGCGGCGACGCTGGCGAGATGTCAGCCCATTCAGATTGCAGGGCAGCCAGCCGATCACGTTTGTCGTCGGCGAGCGGGGGCGGGGAGATTCCGATGCGTCGCATAGCCACAAACAGGGCGGCGCGGCTGGCGCGGGTGAAGCCAGTCTCCGGTTTGGTCCACATCTCCAGCAAAAAGGGCTCGGCGATATCCAGCGCCGCCGCGCCGACACGGCACAGGCTTTCAATGCCAGCTGAGTTGACGGTAGGACGCGATGCGCGGGGATTCACAAGAAATGGCAACGCGCCCGGGCCAAGGTCGCCAAGACGTCTGAGCAGGGACTCGGTTTCCCATAACCAATGTGCCTCGTCCGCTCGGCCATAGAGGGCCAGCAGGCGAGGGCCGAAGCTCACGAAGGTCTCTTGGGGCAAGCCGGCGAGGAGCCGCGCAAGAATACGGCCGCTCTCCCGAGCTCTGGGGCGCGCATTTCCTGTCGCTCCGGCCGCGCGCTCGATCCCCGCCATGATTGCGTCGGCGCGGGATTGAAGAGCTTCTGGTCGACTCGTGACAACTCCCATTTGCCAGTCGATCACCGTAGCGAGCGGGTCGGCGATCATCGCGTCGAGGTTGGAGAGCTGTCGCGCTAACGTTGATTCCTCAACGGCCGCGATCTTTTGCAAAACGAGGGTTGCGTCGGCGCCTACCCGCTCCTGGATGGCGACTGGTTTCAGGCCGAGCGCGTCCGCCAAGACAACCGTGTCCCTCCCATAGCGAGTTGCTCCGGAGACAATCGGCGTGAAGCCGTTGCGCCAGAAACCGGCGGTGCAATCCCAGCTTGGCGCTCCTGAATTGAGGGCGCAGCCCATCACCGGCATGGGAATCCAGCTCAAGGGCGCCGCCACCCCGCCAAGCAGTTCGAACCGGCGACCGTCCGGCGTTGCTACAGTCGTGGTGACCCGGGTGACAGGCAGAAGGGCTTCGCGGGTCTTCTTTTCCTCTCGTGACACTCGCACGAGCGGGAGTTCCGGCCGTTCGGGCATGGACAGAGCGCAGAACTGCTTCTCCATGCGCTTGGTGCGGTGCTCGCTTGAATCAGTGACGCCGAACGCATGCACAAATGCCGCGCGCAGCGCCGGGTTATCCCGCACCTTCGCGCA
>JAQGJX010000172.1 GCA_028290405.1 Hyphomicrobiales bacterium | reverse complement strand
GGCGGGCTCGATGCGCGGGGTGAGGGCAGGCGCGCTGGCCGTCTCCGCCTCGTCGCGGCGCACGGCGGGCACGCTGGGGATGGCCACGGGGGCGAAGGCGGCGGCGTCCACCTTCACGCGCGCCGTGGCGGGCGCGACGGCGCTGATGGCGGTCGATCCCGTGATGGGCGGATCGAGCTTGGCGAGCGACACCGGCGCGATGGGCGTCGCCACGATGGCGTCTTGCGGCGGCGGCTCGTTGCGCGCGGCTATCTTCTCTTGCGCCTCCGGGCGCGGCGCGTTGGCGGCGGCCGGCGCGGGGGCGCGCATGACGGCGGTGGGCAGGGTCGCCAGGGTGTTGGCCGTGGCTTCGCTGGGACTGGAGCCGAAGCGCACCGCGAGGGCCGCCACGCCCAGCAGAATCAGCAACGCGGACGCGAGCAGCACGACGAGCGTGTCGCCGGGGCGGCGGGTGCGGATGCGGCTTGGGGCAAGCCATTGCACGGGTTCTGCTTCACGCGGACCTGCCGCGCCACGACTACGCGAAAACTCAAGATTCATGGCGACACCTCAGCCGACTTCTCGGCGCCAGCGCTGACGAAAGCACACTTACAGGCGTGCAAATGCGGGGAGGAATGTGGCGAGAGCGGGATCGCGGCCGGGCTACACCGTGGAACTTCGCTCCAGCTCATGTCGCATTGACGGCCGCCCGCGGGCTCTCAAGTTGAGGGCGTCAATATTCCGCCACATAATTGACGCACCTCTGGCCCAACGGCTAGGGTTGAGCCGGTAAGCGCTGGCCGGGGTCAACCGGGCCGATGATTCACAGGCGAGGCCGCCGGGCCTTCGCCGTGCAGGGTAGGCGGCATGCGACTGAACTTCGGCCTCCTGGGAGCGCTCGCGCTGACGGCTTGCTCTCCCGCCGGGCAATCGCCGCTGACGGCGGCCATCGAGGGCGCCCCGGTCACGGCTGAGGCGGGCGCGCCCGCCGATCCCGCCGCCGCAGGATTTTCCGCGTTCGCGCCGCTGCCCGATTCCGGGCCCCAGGCGCCGGGCGCGCTGGCGCAGGGCGGCCCAGGCCTGTTCGGGATGTTCGCCCCTAAGCCCGCCGCCCCGCAGGCAGCCGAAATCGTCCCCGCGGGCGACTTCCAGGCGCCCGAAAATCCTCCGCTCCCCGCGCCCCGTCCTGATTTTGGCGACCGTCCCGTCGTGACCGCCGCCGCCATCGCGCCCCTTCCGGAGCCGGTCCCCGCGCCGGTCGCGCCTGCCGCTCCTGCCGCTCCTGCCGCCGCCGCGGCCCGGTCGCTCGCCGCCTACGAAATGCAGGAAGCCGGAATGCCGCCGGTCTCCGAGCCCGAGGTGCAGCCTGAGGGGGAGGCCCATCCGCGCATGGAGGGCTTCAACTACGTCCCGGCGAACTTCCAGGTGGCGGGCGCGCCCCCCGCCGAGGACCCCGCCCTGCGCGCGCCCCTGCGCGGCCAAAGCAGCAACGGCCTGTCGTTCGAGCAGGGCCCCCGGCGTTGGCGCGCCGCTTACGACAATGTCGAGACCAATTGCTTCCCCCAGCGGCTTCGGCAGGCGCTGGACGCCATCGGCAAGCATTTCGGCGCGGAAGTTCTCGTCACCTCCGGCGCGCGCGACCGTGGCCGCCGGGGCTCCCTGCATCGCTCGTGCAAGGCGGCCGACGTGCGCATCGCGGGCGTCAGCCCCAAGGCCGTCGCGGACTTCGCCCGCACCGTGCCGGGCGTGAACGGGGTCGGCACCTATCGCTGGGTCGCTGTCACGCACGTCGACGTCCGCGACGAACGCTTCGCCTGGCGCTGGTAAATCGCCTGCTACGCCAGCGCGCGGATCGTCCGCGCCACCTTGTCGATCATCTCGTCGATGTGGTCCTCGTTGAGGATCAGCGGCGGCGACAGCACGATCGAATCCCCCGCGATGCGGATCAGCAGGTCCTGATGGTGGAAGGATTGCTCCATCGCCTCGAACCCGCGCTTGCCCGGCGCCCCGTCCTTGGGCGCAAGGTCGATGGCGCCCACGAGCCCGATGGTGCGGATGTCCACCACGTTGGGCAGGCCCTTCAGCCCGTGCACCGCGTCGGCCCACGTGTCCTCCAGCGCGCGGGCGTTCTCGAACAGCTTCTCGCTCTCGTACACGTCGAGCGTCGCAAGCCCCGCCGCGCAGGCCATCGGGTGCGCGGAATACGTGTAGCCGTGAAACAGCTCCACCACGTGCTCCGGCCCCTTCATGAAAGCCTCATAGAGGCCCCCGCGCACGATGACCCCGCCCATCGGCACGGCGCCCGACGTGACGCCCTTGGCGAAGCAGATCATGTCCGGCACCACGCCGTAGCGCTCCGCCGCGAACGCATGCCCGAGGCGCCCGAAGCCGGTGATGACCTCGTCGAAGATCAACAGGATGTCGTGCTTGTCGCAGATGGCCCGCAGCTTCTGCAGATAGCCCTTCGGGGCTGGCAGCGCGCCCGTGGAGCCCGCCATCGGCTCTACGATCACCGCCGCGATGGTGGAGGCGTCGTGCAGCCCGACGATGTTTTCCAGCTCGTCCGCCAGATGCCCGCCCCACGCGGGCTCGCCGCGCGAGAAGGCCTGCTCGGCGCGATTGTAGGTGGCCGGCAGGTGATCGGCCGCCGGCAGGGAGGACCCGAACATCTTCCGGTTCGGCGTGATGCCCCCCACGGCGATGCCCCCGAAGCCCACGCCGTGATAGCCGCGCACGCGCCCGATGAGCCGCTGGCGCGCCCCCTGGCCCTTCGCGTTCCAGTACGCGATGGCGATCTTCAACGCGGTGTCCACCGCCTCCGAGCCGGAATTGCAGAAGAACACATGGTCGAGATCGCCCGGCGCCAGCGCGGCGATGCGGGAGGCGAGCTGGAACGCCTTGGGATTGCCGAACTGGAAGGAGGGCGCGAACGCCATTTCGGCGGCCTGCTCCTGGATGGCCTTCACGATGGGCTCGCGGCTGTGCCCGGCGTTGACGCACCACAGGCCCGCCGCGCCGTCCAGAAGCTTGCGCCCGTCGCTGGACCAATAATGCATGTCCTTCGCGCGCACGAGCATGCGCGGGGCGGCCTTGAACGCGCGATTGGCCGTGAAGGGCATCCAGAAGGCTTCGAGATCGTTGGGGGCGAGCGTTGCTGCGGCCATGGTCAACCTCCGTGATGTCGGGCGAGTCTAGCACGACGCGCGCGGTCCGGAACGCCAGGCGGCGCAGGCTGCGGAACAACCGTTTGCATCTTGGCTTTGTTTCAGGACAATGCGCAGCTTCGACAAGCATGTGACGCGGGGACCGGAGAGGTACCACCGATGCGGCTTCGCCTGTTCTGGATCGCGCTTGCGCTCGCCGCCCTCGGGGGCGCGCTCTATGTATGGCGCGAGGGCGTGTTCGCGCCGCCGGTGACGCTGGTGGAGGCGACGCGGGGCTCTGCGGTGGAAGTGGTCTACGCCACCGGCATCGTGGAGCCCGTGCGCTGGGCCAAGGTGATTTCCCTCGCCCGCAAGCGCATCGTGGAATTGTGCGACTGCGAGGGCAAGCCCGTGAAGACCGGCGACGTGCTCGCCCGGCTGGACGATTACGAGGAGCGCGCCAGCCTGGCGGAGCTTGAAGCGCGCCGGGAGCGCATTTCGGGCGACGTGGAGCGCATTCGCGGGCTTGTGACGCGCAACGCCGCGCCCCAGACGCAACTCGACCAGAACGTGACGCTGCTGCGCGAATTCGACGCGCGCATTTCCGCCCAGAAGGACCGCATCAACGACCTCATCCTGCGCGCGCCCATGGACGGCGTGGTGCTGCGCCGCGACGGCGAGGTGGGGGAGATCGCAGGCACGGGCGGCGGCGACGTGCTGTTCTGGGTCGGCCAGCCCAGCCCGCTGCGCATCGTGGCCGACGTGAACGAAGAGGACGTGCCCCGGGTGAAGCGCGGCCAGAAGGCGCTGTTGCGCAGCGAAGGCTTCCGCAACAGGACGCTGGAGGCGAGCGTCTCCGAAATCACCCCCAAGGGCGATCCGGCGACCAAGACGTTCCGTGTCTATCTGGGGCTTCCCGCCGATACGCCGCTGCTCATCGGCATGAGCGTCGAGGCCAACATCGTGACGCAGGAACGGCCCAACGTCGTGCTGCTGCCTTCCGAGGCCATTCAGGACGGAGCTGTGTTCCGGGTCGAGGACGGGCGCCTGCGCCGCCGTCGCATCGACGCCGGGTTGCGCGGCACGCGCATGGTGGAGATCGTCGCGGGCGTGCAGGAGGGCGAGGAGATCGCATCCCCGGCGCTCTCCACATGGCGCGAGGGCATGCGCGTGCGCGTCGAGGGGGCGGTCGCCAGGGAGGCGCCATGAACCTCGTCCTCTCCATCGCCATGACCCACGTGCGCGCCAGGGCGCGCCAGACGCTGGTGGGCGTGCTGGGCGTCGCCACCGGGGTGGGCTTCTCGGTGATGATGGCGGCGCTGATGGAAGGCTCGCAGCGCGACTTCATCGCCCAGCTTGTCGACTCCATGCCCCACGTGTCCGTCACCGACCAGCGCCGCGATCCGCCGCGCCAGCCTGCGGAGGACGCCTATGACGCGGCGCAGATCCGCGGCCTCACCACGCTCGCGACCCGCCCGGGCATCAAGAACCCCTATGCGCTGATGGCCTCCATCGAAGGCTGGCTGCAGGGCGCCGTGGCCCCCTCCGTGCAGTCGAAAGCCGTGCTGCGGTTCGCTGGCCGCGACACGGCCGCGAGCGTCATCGGCGTCGATCCGCGCCGCGAGCCCCGCGTGTCGAAGCTCTCGGGGCAAATCGTGTCGGGCTCGCTGGACGATCTCTACAAGTCGTCCAGCGCCATCATCCTGGGCGACGGGCTCGCGCGGAAGATCGGCGCGCGGGTCGGCAACTCCATTTCCGTCGTGGGCGGCAACGGCCGCGTGTTGTCGGCCAACGTGGTGGCGCTGTCGCACACCGGCGTGACGCAACTCGACGACAGCCAGTCGCACACACTCATCAAGACCGCCCAGATCCTCGCCGGCCAGACAGGACTGGTGAACGAAATCCGCATCCGCACCCGCGACGCCATGTCGGCGCGCGAAGTGGCGGCGCGAATCGAGAAGGAGACGAACTACAAGTCCGTGTCGTGGCTGGAGGCGAACGAGGACCTGATGTCGGCGTTCGAGATCCGCAACTTCATCATGTTCACCGTGGTGGGCGCGATCCTGCTGGTGGCCTCGTTCGGCACCTACAACATCATCTCCACCATCACCCACGAGAAGACGCGGGACATCGCGATCATGAAAAGCATCGGCCTGCCGGCCCGCACCGTGCGGCGCATCTTCGTGCTGGAGGGCCTCATCATCGGCGTGCTGGGCCTGCTGGCGGGCTGGGCGCTGGGCTACGCCATGTCGTGGGGCATGTCGCAGATCGAGTTCAAGTCGCCCTTCATGGACGCGACGCGGCTGCCGATCCTCTATTCGCCCCTCCATTACGTGCTGGCCGGCGGGGTGGCGCTCGCGGCCTCCGCGGTCGCGGGCTTCTTCCCCGCCCGCAAGGCGGCCTCCCTGCGGCCGGTCGAGATCATCCGGGGCGCGTCATGAGCGAGGACGGCGGGCCGCTGATCGAGACCCGCGCGGTGACGCGGGTGATCGACGGCGAACAGCCGACCACCCTTGTGGCGGGCGTGGATTTCGCCGTCATGCCCGGGGAGTTCGTGGCCGTGACGGGCCCGTCGGGCTCGGGCAAGTCGTCGCTGCTTTATCTGCTCGGCCTGCTGGACGTTCCCACCACCGGCGAGGTCCTGCTGGACGGCGCGCCGACCAGCGCGCTCGGCGAGGAGGAGCGCGCCGCGCTTCGGCTGGAGGCGTTGGGCTTTGTGTTCCAGTTCCACTTCCTGCTGCCGGAGTTCACCGCGCTCGACAACGTGCTCCTGCCCATGCGGGCGCTGGGGCGCCTGTCCGAGAAGGACATGCAGGCGCGGGCGAAATCCATCCTCGCCTCGCTCGGGCTTTCGGACCATATCAACAAGCGGCCCGACCAGATGTCCGGCGGCCAGCGCCAGCGCGTCGCCATCGCGCGCGCCCTCGCCAACGACCCCAAGGTGATCCTCGCCGACGAGCCCACCGGCAACCTCGACACGAAATCCAGCGCACAGGTGCTGGGCATCCTGCGCGACCTCGTCCGCTCCTCGCGGCTGGGCCACGGGAAGGCCGTGGTGGTGGTGACGCACGACCTCGATCTGGCTGCGCAAGCCGACCGCCGCGTGCACATCGTGGACGGCAAGATCGAGGCGCCGCAGGCCGCCTGACCACAGCGCCGCCGACGGGCCGCCGGAC
>JAQGJX010000130.1 GCA_028290405.1 Hyphomicrobiales bacterium | reverse complement strand
CAGGAGCAAGGCTTGCGAGCACGATTGTGGATGCGCATGCAAAGAGCGTCATGGCCGTTCTCCTGCAGAAGTCCGTGACGCGGCGCGCGCAGGTTATGCGCCCCCTGGGCATAACTAGAGTGTAAGCCATTCTTTATGATTCTACACTAATTACAAATATAATTGATTGCGGCTTGGTCTTCGTTCGCCGCGCATCTTGATCAGCCGGTCACTTTGGCCTTCAGGCGCTCAAGGATGGTCATTAGGGGCGCGGGCAACGGCTCTTCGACCACGGGCGCGTACGCGGTGCGAACGGCGTCCGCGGCGGCTTCGAAGTTGGCCGTTGCGGTTCGCTTGTAAAGCAGCGCTTCGAGCTTGTGCATTCGCGCTTCCCGCGCCGTCACCACAGGCTGTCCGGCCGCGACTGCGTCGATGGCGTCGAGGATGGATTCCATCGGCAGGCCTTTCTCGATCAGCGGATATCCGTCGGCTTTTCCCGACATGCTGATCAATTCGGCGTGGCCGGTGAAAAAGGCGATCCGCGGCGGGTCCTTCTCCGTGGCGATCCGCTGCGCGAGCTCAAGCCCGTTCGTTTCAGGCATCGCATAGTCCAGCAGCGCGACGTCGAACGCGTTGTCCTTGAGGTAGCGAAGGGCCTCCGTGGCGGACGGCGCGGTCCAGACCACGTGCCCGGCCTCTTCGAGCTCCATGCCCACCACGGTGCGCACGAACGCGTCGTCGTCGACGAGCAGGATTGAATGAGAGGTCTTGCGCACGACAAACTCCCGGAACGCTCAAGCGTTCCGGGTCAAGCCGCTGGGGCCCAGACTGTTCCGTTGCGCGGCTCAGCCGCCCTTGAGGACAGCGTCGCCGGCCCTTTTGATCGCCTCGGGCGGCATGGCGTAGAGGCGCTCCACGAGCTTCGCCATATCTGCGCCGGGCATCGGGTTGTTGATCTCGATCTTGATGTCGCTGGCCTCCCGCAACACGGCGGGGTCGCGCACGAAGGCGTCGAAAGCGGCGCGCAGCGCCTCCAGCCGATCCATGGGAATCCCGGGAGGCGCGTAGACGGGGCGGCCCATATCCTGCTGGGCGAAGACAAGCTCCAGCGTGGCGCGCTGCTCGTCGTTCTTCGCCAGCTCGATCACCGTGGGGGCGTTCTTCACCTTGGGGTGCGGCTTCAGCGCAAGCTGGATCAGGACATTGAGCGAGCCGTCCTCAAGCCATTGCGGCTTGGCGGCCATGAGCGAGGAATAGTGCCAGCTCCCAGTGCCCTGAATCTCGCCGCGCTCGATGGCGAGCGAGACGTTGGCGGTTCCGCCATAGCCGGGAATGACCTTGAACTTCGTGCCCAGGATGTCGTTCATGGCGCGCGGGAAGATGACGTTGCCGTCCGTCGCCGCCGAGCCGCCGACGATGAGCTCTCTGGCGTACAGGTCCTCGGCCTTTTTCACGGGCGAGTCCTTCCACGACACGACGAGGCCGACTTCGCTGTTGAGGCTTCCGATCCAGCCGAGTTCGCGCGCGTCGTAGCGGGCGCCGGGCGCGCCGAACAGCGGCGCGGTCGAAACCGAGCCGGCCGCCGCGCCGATCACCGTGCCGTCGCGCGGCTGCTGCGCCACAAGCGAATTCGTCATCACGATGCCGCCTGCGCCGGGCATGTTCTGCACGATGACGCTGGGCGTCCCGGCCATCAGGCGCCCGAGATGGCGTGCGAACATGCGCGCGTAGGTGTCGTAGCCGCCGCCGACCGGCTGGCCGATGATGAGCTTGATTTCCTTGCCGCGATAGAAGTCCGCAGCGCTGTCAGCCTGCGCCGGAGCGCTGGCGCACGCGGCCAGAAGCGCCGCGTAAAGGGCAGATTTGCGAGCCATGGTGTCCTCCCCGTAAGTGCGGCGGCTTGTGGGCTCACCATAACCGAACCTCGGCCATGGAACAAACGCCGCGTGTTGCGCTTGCCGCACAGGCGCGGGATGCTTGCGCTGAGAGGCAGAGGGACGCGCTGTGGCATGATCGGTCTAGAGGATGTCCGCGCCGCCGCCGCGCGCATTGAGGGGCAGGTGCTGCGCACGCCCTTCCTGCGCTCGCAGGTGCTCTCCGGGCTCACCGGCGCGCTGGTGTTCGTGAAATTCGAGAACCACCAGTTCACCGGCTCGTTCAAGGACCGCGGTTCACTCAATAAGCTGCTGAGCCTGGACGCGCAGGCGCGCGCGGGCGGCGTCTGCGCCATGTCGGCGGGCAATCATGCGCAGGGCGTCGCGTGGAACGCGAAGCGGCTGGGAATTCCCGCCACCATCGTCATGCCGCGCGCAACGCCGCTCACCAAGGTGGAGCATACCCGGGACCATGGGGCGAACGTCGTTCTGTTTGGCGACTCGCTCGATGAAGCCGCGCAGGAAGCCCACCGCATCGCGCAGGAGAACGGGCTGGCGTTCGTGCATCCCTATGACGATGCATGGGTCATCGCCGGGCAGGGCACGGTTGGGCTGGAAATGCTCGAAGGCGGCGAGGAAGTTGACGCGATCATCGCGCCGGTCGGCGGCGGCGGGCTGCTGTCGGGCGTCGCCACGGTTTCCCGGGCGTTGAGGCCCAGCGTCAAACTGTATGGCGTGCAGGCCGCGTCGTACGCGACCTTCGTGCGCGGGGCGCATGACGGGCCCAGGGGCGTCACCATCGCGGACGGCATCGCGGTGAAGTCGCCCGGCGCCCTCACGCGCGAAATCATCGACGCGCTTGTGGACGACGTTCTGGTCGTCGACGAACCTGTCATCGAACAATCCGTGGCGCTATTCATCAACGTCGAAAAGACTGTCGCGGAAGGCGCGGGCGCCGCGCCGCTCGCCTGCCTGCTGCAACATCCGCATCTCTTCGCCGGCAAGCGGGTCGGGCTTATCGTGTCGGGCGGCAACATCGACGCGCGCCTGCTGGCGAGCGTGCTCATGCGCGAGCTTGTGCGAGAACAGCGCATCGTGTGCATCCGCGTGTCGGTCGCGGACCAGCCGGGATTCCTGGCGGACGCCGCCGGGCTTATCGCCGCGCAGGGCGCCAACATCATCGAGGTGCGGCATGACAGGTCCTTGCTGACCTCGCCCGCGCGCGAAGCCAGCATGGACATGACGCTGGAGACGCGCGGCCCCGAGCAGGCGCGCCAGGTGCTGGAAGCGCTGCGCGGCGCGGGATATCGCGCCGCGCAGGTGGACTAGCGCTTCACGGCGTTGCGCGCGCGCTCCGCCGCCTGCTTGGGCGCCGCGTACACGCGTGCGATGAACGCCTGCACGTCTTCGCCAGATTGCGGCCGCAGGTCGAGCCCGACCTTCTGCGCTTCGGCGATCAGCTCAGGGTCGCCCATGGTGGCCATGAAAGCCTTGCGCAGCGCCTGCAAACGCTCCGGCTGCACGCCCGGCGGCGCCACGAACGAGCGGCCAAGGCCCTGCGCGCCGAACAACAGGTCGAACACCTGCCGGTCTTCGTCTGATTTCGCGAATTCATAGACGTGCGGAACGTCCTTGAGATCGGGATGCGGCTCGGGCCCAAGCTGCAGCAGCAGCTTCAACTGGCCGCTTTCGAAGATGTCGCGGTATTGCGTGCGCACTGTGGAGAGCGAGATGCCGCACACGCCATCGAGCTCGCCGCGCTCAATGGCGAGCTTCACGCTGGCGGAGCCCTTGTAGCCTTCGACCAGCTTGATGCGCGCGCCCAGAAGCGAGCGCAGCGCAGTGGGCGATTGGCTCAGCGGCCCGGAACTGCCTGTGCCGCCGACCATGATCTCGCGGTTCATCACCTCCGCAAAGCTCGTCACGCCAGACGCTTTCGAGACGCCGCAGATGCTGACGCTGGAATCCATGTTGCCGATCCAGCCGTATTTCGAAGCGTCGAATCGCGCCGATGCGTTCCCCAGCAGGGGCTCGAACGGCACCGTAAAGGCCACGATGGCGAAGGCCGTGCCGTCCTTGGGCGCGACGTTGCCCAGCCAGTTGAACGCCGAAAGCCCGCTGGCGCCGACCATGTTCTGCACCAGCATGGCGGGCTTGCCGGGCACGTGCCGCGGCATGTGGCGGGCGAGCGTGCGGGCGTAAAGGTCGAAGCCCGTGCCGGGCTCGTGGCCAACCACGAGCGAGATGGTCTTGTCCTTGAACATCTGCTCCGCGTCGTCGGCTTGCGCGTGCGCGCAAAGTCCGGCGAGCAACGCGCCCGCGACCGCAAATCCTGTGGTGATGGGTCCAAGCCCCATGGTCCGTCCTCCCGTTTTTCCGCATTGTGGCACATTGCGCGCGAACGCGCTGCACCTTTGCTGCAGAGCCGTGGAGAAGATCAGGCCCCGCGGGAGCGCGCGATCGCGGCGGCGAGTTCGGACTGGCGGAAGGGCTTGGACAGGCGCGGGACCTTGGCGGGCGTGTGCCCGCCGTCGGGCAGTTCGGCGTAGCCGGTGGCGAGGATCAACGGCAGGTTCGGAGCGCATTGCTGGATGCGGGCGGCGAGCTCCGCCCCCGTCATGCCGGGCATGGCGTGATCGGTGATCACAAGGCCGATTTCCGGGTGGTTCCTGAGCAGCTCCAGCGCCTCCTTGCCCGAGCGGGCCTCGATGGTCGCGTGGCCGAGGTCTTCCAGCATGGCCGACGTGCCCATGCACACCAACGCGTCGTCGTCGACGACCAGAACGGTGATCGAATCGCTGCCATCGCTCATGGCGTCCTCCCGTTCCGGTTCCTGCGGCCGCGGCGCCGAGTCGGCGCGCGGCAGCCACAACTCCACCGTCGAGCCAGACCCGGGACGGCTCGAAATGGTCAGCAATCCGCCCGACTGGGCGGCAAGTCCGTGCACCATGGAAAGGCCCAGGCCCGTGCCCTTGCCGACTCCCTTGGTGGTGAAAAACGGCTCCGTTGCTTTGGCCAGCGTTTGTTCGTCCATGCCCACGCCGCTGTCCGCGACGGTGATGCGCAGATAGTCTCCCGGCGCCAGATCGGCCCTTCGGTCAATGTGCTCCAGCTTCGCGGAAAGCGTGAGGGAGCCGCCGCCCGGCATGGCGTCGCGGGCGTTCACCGCAAGGTTCAGCAGCGCGAGTTCAAGCTGGTTCGGGTCCACCCGCACAGCGGGAAGCTGCGGCGGCAGGTCCACCTGGAACTGAACGCCAGGGCCGAGAGCGCGCTCCAGAAGCCCCTGCATGCCGTCGACCAGGTGCGACATACTGACGGATTCCGGCTTCAGCTCCTGACGCCTTGCGAAGGCGAGGAGACGCTGCGTGAGAGCCGCCCCGCGCTCGGCGCCATGAATGGCGTTGTCGATGAGCCGCATGGTCGAGGCTTCCGCGCTGACCCTCTTCTTCAGCAGTTCGAGGCTGCCCAGCACCGCCATGAGCAAATTGTTGAAGTCGTGCGCGACCCCGCCGGTGAGCTGGCCGATGGTGTCCATCTTCTGGGCTTCGAACAATTGCGAGAGCGCTTGGGCGCGTTCCTGTGTGCGCTCTTCCACGCGCCTTTCCAAATCTTCGTTGATCCGCTGAAGCGATTGTTCGGCTTCCTTGCGCTCCGTGATGTCCTGTGTGACGCCCGTGAGTCTCACGGCTTCGCCTCGCTCATTGAGGGAAGCCGCCGCGCTCATCACGCACCACCGGATCTCGCCGTCGCACCGCTGGATGCGAAACTCGATGTCGTAGGCGGTGCCCTGCGTCACGGCCTCGTTCCAGCCCTGGTCGAAGACAGGCCTGTCCTCGGGCGCCACGAGTTCGCGCATCGTCTTGCGGCAAATGCTCAACTCGTCGCGGGAAACGCCCCAGATGCGGTGCTGGCCTTCGTCCCACAGGCAATCTCCCGACGTGAGGTCCACGTCGAACGAGCCCATGCGGGCGGCGACAAGCGCAAGGCTGCGGCGCTTTTCAATCTCCTGCAGCCGCAACGCCGAGGACTCAAGGCTGGCGGTGCGTTCGGCGACCCGTTGCTCAAGCTCAGCGTTAAGCTGTTCGAGCGCGCGCGTCTTGCGAAACAGCTCCGCGAACACCTTCACCTTGGCGCGCAGCACGTCGGGCACGATCGGCACCGGCATGTAGTCGACTGCGCCAGCCTCGTAGCCGCGCAGGCGGTCGGGCTCGGACATCATCACCGCTGACACGAAGATGATCGCGGTCTTCTGGAATCGCGGATGCTCCCGGATCATCGCCGCCAGCTCGAAGCCATCCAGCTCGGGCATGCACACGTCGATGAGGATTACCGCGACCTCGGCCTTGAGGAGGACCTCAAGCGCGTCCCGGGCCGAGCCAGCCTTGATCAGGTTCTCGCCGAGTTCGGCGAGAATGACCTCGTAGCTCAGCAGCTTAGCCGGCTGATCGTCGACGAGCAGGATGTTGAGTCTATCGTCCGATGTCACCGCGCGCCTACCGATGGAGCCACATACGAAGCGCCGAGAGCAATTGTTCTGTGTTCACGGGCTTGGCGAGATAGTCGGAAGCCCCGGCTTCCAGGCACTTCTCGCGGTCGCCCTTCATGGCCTTGGCCGTGAGGGCCACGATTGGCAGGCGCCTGTAGGCGGGGTCAGCACGGATGAGCTGGATGGTTTCGTAACCGTCCATGCCCGGCATCATGATGTCCATCAGCACGATGGCGATGTCGCGCCGCGCCTTGACGATGGTGATCGCTTCGGCGCCCGTCGTGGCGGCGAGCACGTTCATGCCGCGACGCTCCAGCACGCTGCTGAGCGCGAAGATGTTGCGCGCGTCGTCGTCCACCAGCAGCACGGTCCGGCCCACGAGATCGTCGTCGGACGAATGCAGCCTCTCGAGCATGCGCTGCTTGTCGGCGGGAAGGTCAGCGACGATGCGATGCAGGAACAGGCCCGTTTCATCGAGAAGCCGCTCCGGCGATTCCACGCCTTTGACGACGACGCGGCGCGCCAGCGCGTGCAGGCGCGTGTCTTCGTCCAGCGATAGCTCCCGGCCGGTGAAGACGATCACCGGAATGTCGCGCAATTCAGCGTCCGCGTGCATGGCTTCCAGCACGTCGAAGCCGGTCATGTCGGGAAGCGTGAGGTCCAGCACCACGCAATCGGGCGCTTCCCGGCGCATCTGTTCGATGGCGTCCGCGCCGGAGCTGGCGGTTGCGATCGACACGTCGTCGTGGCCCAGCAGGGCCTTCACGCCGAGGCGCTCGGCGGGGTCGTCCTCCACGAGCAGGAGGCGCTTGCAGCGGGGCAGGGCGTAAGCCTTGATGCGCGAGAGCGCGTCCCGCAGGCCTTCGGCGGACGTCGGCTTGGTGAGATAGTTGAACGCGCCCCGTGACAGGCCGTGCTGGCGGTCTTCGTCCAGCGAGACGATCTGCACGGGGATGTGGCGCGTCGTGGCGCTTTGCTTCAACAGGCTCAGCACGTTCCAGCCAAGCATGTCGGGCAGGTACACGTCCAGCGAAATGGCTGTGGGCGTGTGCTCAAGGGCGAGCGCAAGGCCATCGGCGCCGCGCGCTGCGAGAAGAACCTTGAACCCGTTGGCGCGGGCGGCTTCCGCCAGCACGCTCGCGTAGCGCGGATCGTCCTCGATGATGAGCAGGACCGGCTCGCCGGGAAGAAGGTTGTTGCGGTCGTCCGTAAGGGGCTCGTGATCAGGCGTCACGGGCGCGATGTAGGCAGTCGGCCCGCGTCCCATCTGGGGCTGGGGCGCGGCGGCTTGCGCGTAAGCGAGCGGCAGGAACAGGGTGAACGTGCTGCCTGCGTCCGGCGTGCTGCGCAACTGGATTTCGCCGCCCAGAAGCGCCGCCAGTTCGCGGCTGATGGCGAGGCCAAGGCCCGTTCCGCCGTAGTTGCGGCTCGTGCTGGCGTCCGCCTGCTGGAAGGCCTCGAAGATGATGCGCTGCTTGTCCATCGGTATGCCGATGCCGGTGTCGGCCACCTCGAACGCGATGACGGACGCGGCGTTGCGCAACACCGGATGATCGGTGCTCCAGCCTTCCGAGGCGGGATGCACAGTCAGCGCCACTCCGCCGCGCGAGGTGAACTTGAACGCGTTGGACAGCAGGTTCTTGAGAATTTGCTGCAGGCGCTTGGCGTCCGTGACGATGCGCCGTTGCAGTTCGGGAGCGGTGGACACCTCGAACGAAAGACGACGGCGCTCGGCTTCGAGGCGGAACGGCCGGGCCACGCCGTCCAGCAGATTGGACACGAAGATTTCCTCCGCCTCCACCGACACGGTGCCGGATTCGATCTTGGACAGGTCGAGGATGTCGCTGATGAGGTTCAACAGGTCGGTGCCGGCGCCATGGATGGTTCGGGCGAACTCGACCTGCCGCGAGGTGAGGTTGCCGTCGGCGTTCTCGCTCAATTGCTGGCCGAGGATGAGAATGCTGTTCAACGGCGTGCGCAGCTCATGGCTCATGTTGGCCAGGAACTCGGACTTGTACTTGGACGTCAGCGCAAGCTCAGCGGCCTTTTCTTCAAGCGCGCGGCGGGCCTGTTCGATTTCCTGGTTCTTGGCTTCCACCTCGACGTTGCGTTCCGCGAGCTGCTGGGCCTTCTGCTCCAGCTGTTCGTTGGTCTGCTGCAATTCCGACTGCTGCGATTGAAGCTCCGTCGCCAGTTGTTGCGACTGCGTCAACAGGCCCTCGGTCTGCATCGTCGCTTCAATGGAATTGAGCACGATGCCGATGCTGGTCGTGAGCTGTTCGAGGAAGGAGATCTGCAGGTCAGTGAAGGCGCCGGCGGACGCCAGTTCAATGACCGCCTTCACCTGTCCCTCGAACAGGACAGGCAGGATGATCGCGTTGCGAGGCGGCGACTTGAACAGGCCGGAGCGGATGGGCATCGCGCCGGGCGGGATGTTGGTGATGAGCTTGCGGCGCGCGTCGCTGGCGCACTGGCCGATCATGCCGATGCCCATGCCGATGCGCTCGGGCGCAGCGGAGGGATCGTCCGCATAGCAGGCGAGGAGGCGCAGGTCGGAGGAATAGCCGGCGCCCACCTGATAGATGACGCCCTGTTGCGCATCGACCAGCGGCGCAAGCTCGTTCAGCAGCATGCGGCCCACGGTGACGAGTTCGCGCTGGCCCTGAAGCATGTTCGTGAAGCGCGCGAGGTTCGTCTTCAGCCAGTCCTGCTCGTTGTTGCGCTCCGTGGTGAGGCGCAGGTTGCCGATCATCGTGTTGATGTTGTCTTTTAACTCGGCGACTTCGCCGCGCGCGTCCACCTGGATGGAGCGCGTAAGGTCGCCCTTCGTCACCGCGGTGGCCACTTCCGCGATGGCGCGCACCTGCGTGGTGAGGTTTGCGGCGAGCAGGTTCACGTTGCCCGTGAGGTCTTTCCACGTTCCCGCGACGCCCGGCACAAGCGCCTGGCCGCCAAGGCGCCCGTCCGTGCCCACCTCGCGCGCCACGCGCGTCACTTCCGACGCGAAGGCGTTGAGCTGGTCCACCATGGTGTTGATGGTTTCCTTCAGCTCAAGAATTTCGCCCGAGACGTTCACGGTGATCTTCTTGGACAGATCGCCCTGCGCCACAGCGGTCGCCACCTCGGCGATGTTGCGCACCTGGCCGGTGAGGTTGGACGCCATTGAGTTCACGGAATCCGTGAGGTCCTTCCAGGTGCCGGCGACGCCCTTCAGCTGCGCTTGCCCGCCGAGCTTGCCTTCCGTGCCCACTTCGCGCGCCACGCGGGTGACTTCCGACGCGAAGGCGTTGAGCTGGTCGACGGTGGTGTTGATGGTCTCCTTGAGCTGAAGGATTTCACCCTTCACGTCCACGGTGATCTTCTTCGACAGGTCGCCGTTGGCGATGGCGGTGGACACGTCGGCGATGTTGCGGACCTGCGCGGTGAGGTTGCCGGCCATGGAGTTCACGGAATCCGTGAGGTCCTTCCAGGTGCCTGCGACGCCGAGCACGTTGGCCTGTCCGCCAAGTCGCCCGTCGGTGCCCACTTCGCGCGCCACGCGCGTGACTTCCGACGCGAAGGCGTTGAGCTGGTCCACCATCGTGTTGTTGGTTTCCTTCAACTCAAGGATTTCGCCCGAGACGTTGACGGTGATCTTCTTCGAAAGGTCGCCGCTGGCGATGGCGGTCGACACTTCGGCGATGTTGCGCACCTGCGCGGTGAGGTTCGACGCCAT
>JAQGJX010000083.1 GCA_028290405.1 Hyphomicrobiales bacterium | reverse complement strand
ACGGCCGCTTCATCGCCCTGAACGAGGTAGGCGGAGATCCGTCGCGGTTTGCGCTCGACGTCCGGGCCTTCCACGACATGGCGAAGGAGCGCGCGGCGCTCTGGCCTGCCTCGTTGTCGGCGACCGCCACCCATGACACCAAGCGAGGAGAGGACACCCGCGCCCGTCTCCTCGCGCTGTCGCACGCGCCTGAAACCTGGCGCGAACTGGTCCACACAGCCCAGGTGAAGAACGACGCGGGGGACGATGAAGCGCTCGATCGCTACATGGCGCTCCAGACGCTCATCGGCGCCTGGCCGGCGGATGAGGAGAGCGGGCGCCCGCTGGCGCCAGACGAGGATTTCCGCTCGCGGATTCACGCTTGGCTGCAAAAAGCCCTGCGGGAGGCGAAGTCCCGCTCCACCTGGACACGCCCCAACGAAGCCTATGAGGCGAAGCTATGGGCCTGGACCGAGGCGCTGATGCAGCCGGCCTCCGGGCTGCGAGGTTGCGTTGAAAACAATCTTGCTTCAGTTGCGCTCGCCGGCTTCGACATATCCCTGGCGCGCACGGCGCTCAAGCTCACGATTCCCGGAGCGCCGGATATCTATCAGGGCTGCGAATTCGCCGACTTCTCGCTGGTAGACCCGGACAACAGGCGCCCCGTGGACTATGCGGCGCGCGCAGCCTCGCTTGAGGGCGCCCAGGGAGCAAGCTTCAGCGCGCGCAAGCAGGCGCTTATTGCTGCGCTTCTGCAGGATCGCGCGCAATCGCCGCAGCTCTACGCCGCGGGCGATTACCAGGGCGCGACGGCACCGCCGGGATGGATGGCGTTTCATAGATCGCATGGGCGCGAGCGTCTTTTTGCGGCCGTGCGCGTCGATCCGTTTCAGGCGGCGCCCCCGCCAGGGGAGTGGACCCAAGCCCGCCCGCAATGGCGCAACCTTCTCCGGACCGATGCGTTGCCGGCAGCGGACCGCACGCGCGCTCCGCCTGTGTTTGTCTTCAAGGCGTCCGGCTGAATGGCACGAGAATCTCTCCCTGCGGCGACGTCGCACACCCGCGTCCACGAACCGGCGCCCGACGCGTCGGGACGGGTCGCCATAGAAGCGCTGCAGCCGGCGGTCGATTGCGGCGAATGGCCGGTCAAGCGCGTCGTGGGTGACGTGATCAGCGTTACGGCTGACGTGTTCAGCGATGGGCACGACACGATTGATTGCGACCTCCTGTGGCGCCGCAAGGGGGCGCGCCACTGGTCGCGATCGCCCATGCGGTTCGTGCAGAACGATCAATGGCGCGGCTCCTTCGCGCTGGACGCCATCGGCGTGTGGGAATTCACCGTCGAGGGCTGGCGCGACGTGTTCGCCTCATGGGCGGCGGACGTCAGCAAGAAACTAAGCGCAGGACAGAACGTGCAGGTGGAGATCGCCGAAGGCGAGCACCTGCTCGATCGTTGCGACGCGAGCGACGACGCCGCGCAATCCGCCAAAGCACGCCTGCATGGGGCCACGCCAGCGGATCGTATCGGAATTTTATTGTCGCCGGAGATGCGCGACGTCGCGCGACGCGTCGGACCGCGTGAAGGCCTCACGCGCTATGGACGCACGCTGGAAGTCGTGTGCGAGCGGCGCCAGGCGCTGTTCTCTGCCTGGTACGAGTTGTTTCCACGCTCGGCCTCCAACGACGTTCATCGCCACGGCGCGTTCGACGACGTGATCGCTCGCCTGCCCTATGTCCGCGACCTTGGGTTTGACGTGTTGTACTTCCCGCCCATTCATCCGATTGGCCGGATCAACCGTAAGGGACGCAACAACGCCCTTTCAGCCGGCCGCGACGACCCTGGGAGCGTCTACGCCATCGGGGCGGCGGAGGGCGGGCATGACGCCATTCACCCGCAGCTTGGAACGTTGGACGATTTTCGGCGGCTCGTGAAGGCCGCCGAGCAGCATGGCCTCGAGCTTGCGCTCGACATCGCCGTGCAATGCTCCCCCGACCATCCATGGATCAAGGAGCATCCGGAGTGGTTCCTCTGGCGTCCCGACGGAAGCATCCGATACGCCGAAAACCCGCCAAAGAAGTACGAGGACATCGTCAACGTGCATTTCGACGGCGACGCCTATCCGGGCGTGTGGTTTGCGCTGCGCGACGTCATCCTGTTCTGGGCCCGCGAGGGCGTGCGGATCTTCCGCATCGATAATCCGCACACCAAGCCGCTGCCGTTCTGGCGCTGGCTGATCGCGGAGGTGAACGCCGACTATCCTGACGCGATCTTTCTCGCAGAGGCCTTCACGCGTCCGAAGATGATGAAGCGCCTCGCCAAGATCGGCTTTCAGCAGAGCTACACCTACTTCACATGGCGCAACACGAAGCACGATCTGATGGAGTACGTCACCGAGCTCTCCGGCCCGATGGGCGAATACTACCGGCCTAACTTTTTCGTCAATACGCCGGATATCAATCCGCTGTATCTCCAGACCAGCGGTCGTCCCGGCTTCATCGTCCGGGCGACGCTGGCGGCGACGTTGTCGAGCAACTGGGGTCTCTACAGCGGCTTTGAGCTTTGCGAAACCGCGCCTTTGCCGGGACGCGAGGAATATCTCGACTCCGAAAAGTACGAGATCAGGGCTCGGGATTTCGACGCTCCGGGCAACATCAAGGATCACGTGCGGCGGCTGAACGCGATTCGCAACGCGCATCCCGCGCTGCAGGACTTTCGCAATACGCTGTTCCTGAACGCATGGAACGACAACATCATCGCCTATGCGCGGCTCGACCCCGCCCGAAAAGAAATCATCATGATAATGGCGAACCTCGATCCGCATAGACGTCATGAGTGCGTCTATGAAGCCCCCCTGTGGGAGTTCGGCCTCCCCGACCATGCGTCCGTGGACGTCGAAGACCTGCTGTTCGGCGGGCGCTTCACGCTATTTGGCAAGACGCATCAGATCGCGCTCGATCCCGCCCACAACCCA
Source organism: Hyphomicrobiales bacterium (assembly GCA_028290405.1). Classification (GTDB taxonomy): domain Bacteria; phylum Pseudomonadota; class Alphaproteobacteria; order Rhizobiales; family Beijerinckiaceae; genus Terripilifer. The sequence goes on along the minus strand of JAQGJX010000083.1, from coordinate 58,691 downwards.
GTCGTCATCTGGCGCCTGATCGCTCCTGCGTCGGCGGAGAGGGCGCGATGATCGACCGCTCCGACGCGTCCTGGTACCGCGACGCCATCATTTATCAGTTGCACGTAAAGTCGTTCTTTGACTCCAACGACGACGGCGTGGGCGATTTCCAAGGCGTCACGCGCAAGCTGGATTACATTCGCGATCTGGGCGCGACCGCCATCTGGCTGATGCCGTTCTATCCATCGCCCCTGCGCGACGACGGCTACGATATCTCCGATTACCGCGGCATCAATCCCGCGTACGGAGACATGCGGGAGTTCCGGCGGTTCGTGCGCGAGGCCCATGCGCGCGGGCTTCGCGTCATCACCGAACTTGTCATCAACCACACGTCGGATCAGCATCCCTGGTTCCAGCGCGCCCGTAACGCCAAGCCCGGATCGGCTGCGCGCGACTTCTATGTGTGGTCGGAAACCGATCGGATCTACAAGGACGCGCGCATCATCTTCCTTGACACCGAGACGTCGAACTGGACGTGGGACCCGGTCGCGAAAGCGTACTACTGGCACCGCTTCTACAGCCACCAACCCGATCTGAACTTCGACAATCCGCGCGTGCTGCAGGCGGTTCTCGACACCATGCGCTACTGGCTCGACATGGGCGTGGACGGCCTGCGGCTCGACGCCATTCCCTACCTGATCGAACGCGACGAGACCAATTGCGAGAACCTCCCGGAGACGCACGAGGTGATCCGCGCCATCCGCGCGGCGGTCGACGCCTCCTATCCCGACCGCATGCTGCTCGCCGAGGCCAACCAGTGGCCGGAGGAGACGGCTCCATATTTCGGCAAGGGCGACGAATGCCACATGGCGTTTCACTTTCCCCTCATGCCGCGCATGTACATGGCGCTGGCGATGGAGGACCGGCACCCGATCACGGACATCATGCGCCAGACGCCGGAGATTCCCGAGGGCGCGCAATGGGCCATTTTCCTGCGCAACCATGACGAGTTGACGCTTGAAATGGTGACCGACAAGGAGCGCGACTATCTGTGGTCGTTCTACGCAAGCGAAAGCCGCGCGCGCATCAACCTTGGAATCCGCAGGCGCCTGGCGCCGCTGCTCGGCAACGATCGGCGCAAGACGGAGCTATTGAAGTCTCTCCTGCTCTCGATGCCCGGAACGCCTGTCCTTTATTACGGCGACGAGATCGGCATGGGCGACAACATATATCTGGGCGACCGCGACGGCGTGCGCACGCCCATGCAATGGTCCCCGGACCGCAACGGCGGCTTCAGCCGGGCGGACCCCGCCAAGCTGTTTCTTCCCGCGATTCAGGACCCGATCTACGGCTTCAGCAGCGTCAACGTGGAGGCGCAGCTTGCGAGCCAGTCGAGCATGCTGAACTGGCTGCGGCGCATGATTGCAGTGCGCCGTCATCATCGCGCGTTTGGGCGCGGAGCGCTGCGCTTCCTCTATCCCGACAACCGGAAAGTGCTCGCCTACCTGCGCGAGTTCGACGACGAGCGCATCCTTTGCGTCGCCAACGTATCGCGAGCGCCGCAGGCCGTGGAGCTTGATCTGGCGGAATTCCGCGGCGCGATCCCCATCGAGCTGTCGGGCGGCTCAGCATTTCCGCAGATCGGCGGCCTGCCCTATCTGCTGACGCTGCCCGCCTATGGTTTCTACTGGTTCCAGCTCGACACGAGCGCGCCGCAGACGCAACGCTTTGGACCTGCGGCGCAGCCGGAACTCTTTACGCTTGTGCTCACCGGATCTGCGCAGAACCTTCTGAACGGACGCGAAGCGGCCGCCTTCGAGCGGACCATTGCGCCGCAATTCCTGCGCACGCGACGCTGGTTCGCAGGCAAGAGCGATGGCATCAAGCGTATCGACGCGCAAACGCTTTGCGCCCTCCGGCCGGCCGCAGGGCGGGACATCGCCTATCTGCTGATGCGCATCGATGCGCAATTGCTCAACGGGGCGCCGCAAAGCTATTTTTCGCCGCTGGCGGTGGACGAAGCCAAAGAGGACGAAGCTGTGCTGCCGTATGCCGTCGCCCGCGTCCGCAGAGGCTCGCGGATCGGACTTGCGTATGACGCGGATGCTGACCCGGGCTTTGGCAGGGCCATCGTGGCGGCGATGCAAAGCCGCGAGAGCTTGCCGACGCCGGACGGCGGGCATGTGATGTTCGAAGGCGCCGACGAGCTGAAGGGGATCGCGCTCGATCAACTTGAAGGCAAGCGCATTGCGGCCGAGCAGAGCAATTCCACTCTCGCGCTGGGCGAAGAGGCGATCCTGAAAATCTACAGGCGTCTGCACAAGGGCCCCAATCCGGAAATCGAGGTCAGCCGCTTTCTGTCTGAACCAGGGCGGTTTGACGGATCGCCAGCGTATCTGGGCTCCGTCGTGCATGTCGACGCCGACGGCGTCCCGACGCCGCTTGCGGTGCTGCATCGCTTCATCCGCAACCAGGGCGACGGCTGGACGCGCGCAGTAGACGCGTTCCGGCTAGCGCTTGAGGAACTGCTCACGCCGCCGCCTGAAAGCGAACCTTCGGCCGCTGAGGCCTTCGCGTCCTATTTGCTGACGGCGCAGACGCTCGGTCGACGCACTGCGGAGATGCATCGCGCATTGGCGGGGCCCAGCGATGATGATAGTTTCACGGTCGAGCCCATGTCTCAGGCGGATCTTGAGGAGAGTTGCATGGAGGCTTCCCGCCAGGCGGCGCGTGCGTTCGAAGCTGTCGAGCGCGCGCATGTCGGCGCGGGCGAGGCGCTTGGCGCGCGCATGGAGGCCCTCCTGGCGCGCAAGGACGAGGCGCTCGACAGCTTGCGGCGGCTTGCGCGCACGCCCATCGTGGCCAACAAGATGCGCATCCACGGGGATTTTCACCTGGGCCAGACGTTGGTCGTCCAGAAGGACATGATGATCGTCGATTTCGAAGGCGAGCCCTCAAGGCCATTGGAGCAGAGACGCGCGAAAGATACGCCGCTGCGCGACGTGGCGGGCATGCTGAGATCCATGTCCTATGTGGGCGCAACCGCCGTTCAGGCGATTGAACAGCGCGTCCTGACGGACCCCGCGCGCGCGGAACGGCTTGCGTCCGAAGGCGTGGCGCTTGTATCGGACGCCTTTCTGGCGAGCTACAGGGAGCATGTCGCTGGCACGCCAGCGGATGTAGCGGACGACGCGAGCCGGACCGCGCTGCTGCAGCTGAAGCTGCTCGCCAAGGGCTTATACGAGATCAATTACGAGGCGGAGTTCCGGCCAGCCTGGATCGGAGTTCCAATCAACGGCGTCCTGTCGCTGCTCGACGGCATGAGGGCGGAGCCATGACGCAGAGGGATGCGGCGAGCGCCAGCGCGCTCATCGAGGCATGGCGCAGAGATCCCTTTTCGGTTCTGGGGCCGCACGCGGCAGGGCCGGATACGTGGGAGGTCCGGGCGATGAACCCGCGCGCGACGTCCATCGTCCTGGTGGCGCGCGACAGCGACGAGGCGCTCGCCGAGATGGCCCTCGTTCACGACACTGGGCTGTGGGCGGCGCAGCTGCGGGGGAAGTTTCGGCCCTCGTACCGTCTGAAAGTATCTGAGAACGGCGCGGATCACATCGAGCATGACGCCTATGCGTTCGGTCTGCTGCTGGGGCCGGAAGCTCTCCACGCCGTGCGCAGCGAAAGTCCCCTCCAGGCCTACCGCGTGCTTGGCGCGCATCCTTTATCGCATGAAGGCGTCGAGGGGGTCGCTTTCGCCCTATGGGCCCCCAATGCGGACCGCGTGAGCGTCGTCGGGGATTTCAACGGATGGGATGGGCGACGCCATGCGATGCGGCTACGCCATGATGCGGGCGTGTGGGAATTGTTCGTGCCGGGCATTTCAGCCGGCGCCGCGTACAAGTTTGAAATCGCCGGGCCTGGCGGTCACCTGATGCCGCTGAAGGCGGACCCGTTCGCATTTCATGCGGAGCGCGCGCCCGCCACGGCCTCCATCGTGCATGGGCTGCCGGAACCCACGGCGCCCCATGACGAACCGAAAGGCGCGCCGGCGCGTGAGCGTGCGATGTCGATCTATGAATGCCATCTTGGCTCATGGGCGCGGGTGGTGGAGGACGGCGACCGTTTCCTCACCTACCGCGAATTGGCCGCGCGTCTGCTGCCGTACGTCGAGGACCTTGGCTTCACGCATATCGAGCTTATGCCGATCACCGAGTTTCCGTTCGATGGATCGTGGGGCTATCAGCCGATCTCGCTGTACGCGCCGACAAGCCGTTTCGGGACGCCGGAGGACTTCCGCTACTTTGTCGAGGAAGCACATCGCCGCGGCATCGGCGTGCTGCTGGATTGGGTGCCGGCGCATTTTCCCAACGACGCTCACGGGCTGGCGTTTTTCGACGGAACGCACCTCTACGAGCACGCCGATCCGCGCCAGGGATTTCATCAGGACTGGGGCACGCACATCTATAATTATGGCCGCAAGGAAGTCGAAACCTTCCTTGTCGACAACGCCAGGTTCTGGCTTGAGCGCTATGGAATCGACGGAGTGCGCGTGGACGCCGTCGCGTCGATGCTCTACCTGGACTACTCGCGGCAGCCGGGCGAATGGGTGCCCAATCGCCATGGCGGCAACGAGAATCTGGAAGCCATCGCGTTCCTGCGCCGCATGAATGAAGTCGCCTACGCCACGGGGCGCAACGCCGTCACCATCGCCGAGGAGTCCACCGCCTGGCCGGGCGTTTCGCGCCCGACATGGGCGGGCGGGCTCGGGTTCGGCTTCAAGTGGAACATGGGGTGGATGCACGACACCCTGCGCTACATGGCGCGGGACCCAATTTATAGAAAGCATCACCACGAAGACCTGACGTTCGGCCTGCTTTACGCGTTTTCGGAGAACTTCGTCCTGCCGCTGAGCCATGACGAAGTGGTCCACGGCAAAGGCAGCCTGCTGGGCCGGATGCCGGGCGACACGTGGCGGCGCTTTGCGAATCTGCGCTGCTATTTTGGATTCATGTGGGGGCACCCGGGCAAGAAGCTTCTGTTCATGGGCGGGGAGTTTGCGCAGGAGCGCGAATGGAACCATGACGTCAGCCTTGACTGGCATCTTCTCGGCGACCCGATGCACAAGGGCGTGCAAAATCTCGTGCGCGATCTCAACCGCGCCTACCGCGACATCCCTGCGCTGCACGAACGCGATTGCGAGGCGGAGGGCTTCGGGTGGATCGTCGGCGACGACCATGAGAACAGCGTCGTGGCCTTCACGCGGTTCGACAAGGCCGGGCGGAGCGTCGCGCTTGTGGTGTGCAATTTCACGCCTGTGCCGCAGCTTGATTATCGCCTCGGCGTGCCCCGGGAGGGTTTCTGGCGCGAGGTTGTGAACACGGACGCGCGCGTCTACGGCGGCGGGGACGTGGGCAACGGCGGCGGGCTAGAAGCTTTGCGGCAGGCGAGCCACGGCCAGCCATTCTCGCTCTGCGTCACCGTTCCGCCCCTCGCGACCGTCATCTTTGAATGGCGGGCCGGCTAGGGCAGCGGAACCTCGACTGGCGCTGCGCATTGATCCGCGAAACATGAGGGTGCGGGCGAATGGCGGCGGCGACGCAGAGGCGCGACCATGACAATTTGCACGACGCGCGGCGCCCGCAGGCGGCCGCGCCGGCGACGCCGTTCGAAATACTCAAACCCGGTGAAAACTGCTGGCGCGTAGCGACCGCGGAGCGCGCCGCAGCGCTCGTCGACGGGGCGGATTACTTCAGCAGGCTCGAGGAAGCGCTGTGCGCCGCGCGACATTCCATCCTCATCCTCGGCTGGGACTTCGATCACCGCATCCGGCTTCGGCCTGACGACGAGGCGTCGATGACGCTCGGCGCGCTTTTGCGCGACCTTGTGGAACGTCGCCCCCTGCTGGAGGTGCGCGTGCTGGTGTGGAGCGTCGCGGTGGTTCACGCGCCCAGCCAGCCGGTGCAATTGCTGCTCGGCGCGGAGTGGGAGAAGCATCCGCGCATCAGCGTCAGGCTGGACACATTTCATCCCATCTACGCGGCGCATCACCAGAAGATCGTCTGCGTCGACGATTCCATCGCGTTCGTCGGCGGCATGGACCTGACGGTGCGCCGCTGGGACGCGCGACCGCATGCGATCGCCCACCCGGCGCGTAAAAGCCCTGAGGGCGAGCCCTATCGCGCCATTCACGACATCCAGATGGCGGTCGACGGCGAGGCCGCCGAAGCCATCGCGGAGCTTGCGCGCGAGCGCTGGCGCACGGCCATCGGGGAAGAGCTGCAGCCATGCCCCCGCGGGCACGACGTGTGGCCGGCCTCGCTGCAGCCGGACTTCCGGCGCGAGGCCATCGCGATCGCCCGCACTCTGCCGGCGATCGGCGACCAGCGGCCCGCGACCGAGGTCGAGGCGCTGACGCGCGATTGCCTGCTGGCTGCGCGCAAGTCCATCTACATCGAAGCGCAATACATGACCGCGTGCTTCATCGGCGACATTCTCGCCGATCACCTCGCCAACAGCGAGGGGCCGGATGTCGTGGTGCTGATGACCCATGAATCGCGCGGCTTCGCCGAACGCATGGTGATGGGCAAAAACCGCGACAGGCTCATCCGGAGGCTGAAGCGCGCGGATCGATGGGGGCGGCTGCGGGTCTGCTATCCGGTGATCCGCTCCGCCTCAGGCCCTTCACAGGTGATGGTGCATTCCAAGCTGATCGTCGTGGACGACAGGTTCATCCGCATCGGTTCGTCCAATCTCAACAACAGGTCGATGGGGCTGGACACCGAATGCGACCTCGCCATCGAGGCGCGATCGGAGCAGACCCGCGAAGCCATTACGGGGATCACATGGCGGCTGCTGGGCGAGCACCTTGACGCGACGCCCCGGGAGGTCGCCGAAGCTGCGGCGCGCCTTGGCTCCATGTGCGCCGCGATCGACGCGGTGAACACGGGCGAACGCGGACTCGACTGCTTCGATGCGCTCACGACTCCAGGTCCCGAGCGGCCCGTCTGCGGCACAAGCCTTCTCGACCCGCACCGGCCCTTCGAGCCGCTGTGGTTCCTGCGTCGCAGGCATCATCGCCCTTAGGGGGATTTCATGCGCCGCCACGCAAGCTCTGTCGCCAGCAGGGTCAGCAGGCCAAGGGCCAGCGGCGCCAGGAAGTAAGCGAAGCGAAACACCAGCAGCGCGCCGATGAGCGGGGCCCCGGGTATAAGGTAGGACACCACCGTTTCGATCACCCCGAGCCCGCCCGGCACATGGCTGACCAGCACGGCGACGTTGGCGATGACGTACGCGGTGGCGACGGCTGCGTAATCCACCTGCGCGGCGGCCGCCAGCGCCTGGTGCAGGCATGCGGCGACGAGCGCGAAGTTGAGCGCCCCAACCAAGGTCTGCGCCGCCGCGAGACGAAGAGGCGGAAGTTCGAAACGCCAGCGCCAAACGTGCAGCGGCGCACGCAGGAGCGCGGACGCGGCGATCCACGCCATGCACACCCCGATGCAGGCGGCGCCCAGCATGCGAACGGACGCAGGATCGAGGCTCAGCACGCGGGCGGCCGTCTCCGGCCGCGCCAGGCACGCGACGCCCGCCAGCGACGCGAGCCCCAGGCCCACGGTGGCGGCGCAAAACGCGATGACCTTCGCGACCTCCTCCGCGCCAAGGCCCCAGCGTTTGTAGAACCGGTAGCGGATCGCGCCGCTGCTGAGCGCCGCAAAGCCGATGTTGTGGCCCAGCGACAAGCTGACGAAGGAGGCGTGCGCCGCCTTGCGCCACGGCAGCGGGCGGCCCGCATAACGCAGGCCCAGCCAGTCGAAGAACGTGAGGCAGACATAGCTCGCGCCCGCAAAACCAAGCGCGCCGGCCAGCCGCGCCGCCGGCACCGCCGCAACGGAGGACGCAAGCTCATCCCAAGTGTATTGGCTCAAGGTGCGGTAGATCAGAAACGCCGCGAGCGCGACCCCGAAGGCGCCTATGCCCCATCCCACATACCGCCTGTTCATGCTTCGGCGCGCTCCGGCGGCGCATGAGCGGCGCGCGCCGACAAAGGCTTCACGGTGAAGTCGACGAAGAGCGCCAGATGGTCGGACGCGATGCGCGCTTCCTGGGTTCGCACCGTTTCGGCGCGCTGCACTTCGATGGATTTGCTGACGAACACGTGATCCAGCCGCAGAAGCGGCAGCCGGGACGGGAAGGTCGCCTGCGGCTTGCGCCGGCCGGCGATGCATTGCGCGTCCTTCAGGCTCGACGCGAGACGGGCGTAGACGCGCGAGCGCGGCACCGCGTTGAAGTCGCCCGCGATGATGACCGGTTCACGGCAGCTTGGCGAACCGATCCAGTCGCGGCCCAGCAGGGCGTCGACCTGCGCCAGGCGCTCGCGGCTGCGCAGGCCAAGATGCGTGTTGAAGATCTGCACGTCCGCGCCCGCGAGATGCACGCTGGCCCACAGGGCGCCGCGGGGCTCCAGGCCCGACAAGGGACCGATGCCCGGCAGGGCCGCGCCCCTGATCATGCGCGAGGGGCGCGCGGTGAGGATGGCGTCGCCGTAGGCTTCCTCCATCACCGTGTAGGCGGGGTGGAAATGGTGGGTCATGCCCAGCCTGTGGGCGATGACATGGGCCTGGTCGATCCCGCCCGTGCGGCGACGGCGCACGTCGAGCTCCTGCAGCACAACCACGTCGGGCTTCAGTTCGCCGATGATGCCCGCGATCCGCTCAGGCGAACAGCGTCCATCGCGCCCCACGCAGCGGTGGACGTTCCAGGTCAGAAGACGCGGCAAACGAAACTCCTCAGCTTGTCCGCGGCGCGTCGGCCGCATCGGGACAAACGAAATGAGGAGTGGTTTCGTTCACGCCAGCGCGGCTGGCTTTACGCCGTGAGGCCGCCGCTTTTCTCGATGAACGCCGCGATGGCGTCGAGCCCCGCGCCGGTGCGCATGTTGCTGAACACGAAGGGCCGCGCGCCGCGCTGGCGCTTCGTGTCGGCCTCCATCACGCCCAGGTCCGCGCCGACCATGGGGGCAAGATCGATCTTGTTGATGACCAGCAGGTCCGAGCGCGTGATGCCCGGCCCCCCCTTGCGGGGGATCTTCTCGCCCTGCGCCACGTCGATGACGTAGACGGTGATGTCGGCGAGCTCGGGGCTGAACGTGGCGGCGAGATTGTCGCCGCCCGACTCGATGAGGATCACGTCGAGGTTGGGGAACTTGCGGCGCATTTCGGCCACCGCATGCAGGTTGATGGAGCAATCCTCGCGGATCGCCGTATGGGGACACCCGCCCGTCTCAACTCCCATGATGCGCTCTTCCGGCAGGGCGCCGGCGGCGGTGAGGATGCGGGCGTCTTCCTTGGTGTAGATATCGTTGGTGATGGCGCAGATGTCGTAGACGTCGCGGAAGCGCTTGCAGAGCGCTTCCACAAGGGCCGTCTTGCCGGCGCCCACGGGGCCGCCGATGCCGACGCGAAGAGGTCCGTTGCTGGTCATGAGCGAAACAGCCTTGAGTACTGGGTTTCGTGATGGATGGACGCGAGATCCGCGCGCAGCGCGCATCCGCCGAGGTCGTCCGGCCCGGCGTCCTGCGCGTGCGCGGCGGCGGCGGACGCCAGCGGGGCGAGGCGCGCCACGATGGCCTGCCCTTCGGTCTGGCCGATGACGCTGAGGCGCACTGCGGCGGACACGAGGCTGGCCCCGAAGGCCGCCACGAACCCTTCGAGCGCCGGGCGCAAAGGCAGGCCGTGCGCCGCCGCGCTGGCGCCGAAGCAGACCGCGTAGGCGGTGTGCGCGCCCACCTGGGCGATCACGTCGTCCAGCCTGGCGCACGGCCAGGCGGCGCGCGTCGCGGCGAGGAAGGCTGCGCCCTGCTGCACGCTTTCCAGCCTGCGCTCCTGCGAGGGCGAGAGCGCGACGGCGAGTTCCGCCAGCGAGGCGAGATCGCCGCTTTCATTCACCGCGCGCCACGCGCAGGCGAACAGGATCGCATCGTTGCGGCCCGAGCCGTACTGCACGAGCGCGCCCAGCCACGCGGCGAGGCTGGCCCCGTCGCGCACGTCCCCGGCTTCGATGGCCCATTCCAGCCCGTGCGAATACGCGAAGGCGCCCACCGGATAGGCGGGCGACAGCCAGGCGAACAGCGCCAGCGCGGGGTCAGTCGTGCTTGTGGCCATGGCCGTGGCCGTGCGCGCCATGTTCGTGCTTGTGCTCGTGCTTGTGGTCATGCCCGTGCTGGTGGTCTTCGTGGCCGCATTCGGGGCCATGCACGTGCTCGGGATGGCCGTGATCATGGGGCTCGTGCCCATGATGATCGTGGCCATGATGATCGTGGCCATGATGGGCGTGGCCGTGGCCCGCGTGCGCGTGCGCGGGCTCCTGCGCCTCATAGGCTCCCGTGTCCGGCTCGAAGGGCGCTTCGATGTGCATGACCTTGGCCCCCAGGCCGCGCACCATGTCCTCCAGCACGTGGTCGCGGCGGATGCGAATGCTCTTGGGCATGATCTCCGCCTGCACGTGGCGGTTGCCGATGTGGTAGGCGACGCGGGCCAGCTGGCGGGCGTCCGGGCAGCGGATTTCCGCCAGTTCTTCAGGCGCGGCGACGATCTCGATCAGGCGGCCGTCCTCGAGGATCAGCGCGTCGCCGCCGCGCAGCGCCACCGCTTCCGGCAGGTCCAGCAGGAACTGGGTCCCCCGGGTCGCGGTCATCGTCACCCGGCGCCGGTGTCGTCCCTCGTAGTCGAGCACTATGGTGTCGGCGGCGGTCGCCCGCCAGGCGCCCCGGGTGCTGATGAAGTTCGCGCGGATCATGCTCATCCTATGGTCCCCTGCCCGTTTGCGTCGCGCCGGCGAACCGGCTTTCTGGCTTTCGCTTAACCGGGCGCAGGGGCAAATGCACGTTCAATACATGAAATACCGCTGGGCCATGGGCAACTCGGTCGCCGGTTCGCACACCAGCACCTCCCCGTCCGCCTTCACCACGTAGGTTTCCGGATCGACCTCGACCTTTGGCGTGAGATCGTTGTGGATCATGGAGGCCTTCGAGATGCCGCCGCGCGTGTTCTCCACCGCCACGAGGCGCTTGGCGACGCCGAGCCGGCCCTTGAGATCGCCCTCGACGGCGGCTTTCGAGACGAACGTCAGCGAGGTGGACGTCACCGCGCGGCCATAGGCGCCGAACATCGGCCGGTAATGCACCGGCTGAGGGGTGGGGATGGACGCGTTGGGGTCGCCCATGGGGGCTGCGGCGATCATGCCGCCCTTGATGACGCAATCGGGCTTCACGCCGAAAAAGGCCGGCGACCACATGACGAGATCGGCCAGCTTGCCGGGCTCGATGGAGCCGATGTGCTTCGACACGCCGTGCGCGATGGCGGGGTTGATCGTGTACTTCGCCACATAGCGGCGCGCGCGCATGTTGTCGTTGTCGCCGCGCTCGCCCGGCAGCGCGCCGCGCTGGCGCTTCATCTTGTCCGCCGTCTGCCACGTCCGGATGACGACCTCGCCGACGCGGCCCATGGCCTGGCTGTCGGAGGACATCATGGAGAGCGCGCCGATGTCGTGCAGGATGTCCTCGGCCGCAATGGTCTCCTTGCGGATGCGGCTCTCGGCGAACGCCAGGTCCTCGGTGATCGAGGGATCGAGATGATGGCAGACCATGAGCATGTCGAGATGCTCGTCGAGCGTGTTCACCGTGAAGGGGCGCGTGGGATTGGTGGACGACGGCAGCACGTTGGGCAGGCCGCAGACCTTGATGATGTCCGGCGCGTGGCCGCCGCCCGCGCCCTCCGTGTGGAAGGCGTGGATGGTGCGACCCTTGAACGCCGCCACGGTGTCTTCCACGAAACCCGACTCGTTCAGCGTGTCCGTGTGGATCATCACCTGGATGTCGTGCTCGTCGGCGACCGACAGGCAATTGTCGATGGCCGCGGGGGTGGTGCCCCAGTCCTCATGCAGCTTCAGCGCGCAGGCGCCCGCCTTCACCTGTTCTTCAAGGCCGGCCGGCAGGGAGGCGTTGCCCTTGCCGGCGAAGCCGAGGTTCATCGGAAACGCGTCGGCGGCCTCGATCATGCGGGCGATGTGCCAGGGGCCGGGCGTGCAGGTGGTGGCGAACGTGCCGTGCGCGGGGCCGGTGCCGCCGCCCAGCATGGAGGTGACGCCCGACATCAGCGCCTCCTCGATCTGCTGCGGGCAGATGAAATGGATGTGGCTGTCGAAGCCGCCCGCGGTGACGATCTTGCCTTCGCCGGCGATGACCTCGGTGCCGGGGCCCACGATGATGTCGACGCCGGGCTGGATGTCAGGATTGCCGGCCTTGCCGATCCTATAGATGAGCCCGTCGCGCAGGCCGATGTCGGCCTTCACCACGCCCCAATGGTCGAGGATCACCACATTGGTGATGACGGTGTCGACCGCCCCTTGGGCCCGCGAGGCCTGCGACTGGCCCATGCCGTCGCGGACGACCTTGCCGCCGCCGAACTTCACTTCCTCCCCGTAGGTGGTGAAGTCCTTCTCCACCTCGATGATGAGCTGCGTGTCGGCCAGCCGGATGCGGTCGCCCGTCGTGGGTCCGAACATGTCCGCGTAGGCGGATCGGGAAATGCGGGTGGACATGGTTGAAGCCCCATGGATCGGTGAATTTCTGAAACGGGCTAGAGAGGCCCCATCACGTCCTGCCGGAAGCCGAACACCTCGCGCTTGCCCGCCAGCGCGACAAGCTGCACCTCCCGCGTCTGTCCCGGCTCAAAGCGCACCGCGGTGCCGGCGGCGATGTCGAGGCGGAAGCCGCGGGCCTTGCCGCGCTCGAAGCTGAGCGCCGGGTTCGTTTCGAAGAAGTGGTAGTGCGAGCCGACCTGGATGGGCCGGTTGCCGGTGTTGGCGACGGTCAGCGTCACCGTCTCGCGGCCTTCGTTCAGGACGATGTCGCCGTCCTGCGTGATGATTTCACCGGGGATCATGGCGCGCCTCAGCGGATGGGTTCGTGGCCGGTGACGAGCTGGGTGCCGTCCGGGAAGGTCGCCTCCACCTGGACGTCGTGGATCATCTCGGCGATGCCGTCCATGACCTGCGCGCGCGTCACCACATGGGCGGCGGCCTCCATCAGGTCCGCCACGGAGCGCCCGTCGCGCGCGCCTTCGACCACGTAATCGGTGATGAGCGCGACGCTCTCGGGATGATTGAGCTTCACGCCGCGCGCCAGCCGCGCGCGCGCGACCATGGCGGCCAGCGAGACCAGCAGTTTATCCTTTTCGCGCGGCGTCAGGTTCATCGGGCGTCCTCGTGTCGAATGTTGTCAGGTGGACCAGCTGCGCGGGGGCGCCGCGTCCGGCAACAGGGCCAGCGCGCGCGCCATGGCGGCGCGTGCGCCGGCGCCATCATGAGCCATGAAGCGCGCCACGAGCAAGCCGTCAAAGCTGGTCGCGGCGGCCTCGCAGCCCGGCGCGTCGGACAGGCTGGCCCGCAAGGCCTCCAGATGCCGGGCGGCGTCCGGCGCGGCGTAAAGAAGCGATCCGAAGGCCCGCGCCCCGCCGCCCGTGGCGAGCGCCGCGAGTTGCTGCTGCGCGTCGCCGTCGATGCGCATGGCGTCCGCCCAGATGAGCTTGCCGGCGCGCCGCAGCCGCCATTGGTCGTTGAGCCAGAGGCTGCGCACGTCCTCCCCCATGGCGGCTCGGCCCAGGATGGTGAGATCGCACGCGATCAGGCGCGCGCTGGCGTGCATGGCCAGATCAAACCGGCGCGACAGGCGCACCCTGTCGAACAGGATGGTCTCCTGCGGCAGGAAGGCGAGCGAGGCGCCCTCTCCCGCCTCCAGCGCGAAGTTGGCGACCGTCTCGCGGCCCAGCGCGCGATAGACTTTCTCGGCGGCCGCAGTGGTGACCATGAGGCGAGCGCCCTCCCCGGCGGACAGCGAGACCCCGAACACGTCTCCGCCCGCCATGCCGCCCGCGACGTTGACCAGCACGGCGTCCAGCCTGTCCCGCGCCTCCCGGGGGAACCGCAGGCGCAAGGCGCCTTCCTCGCGCACGCGCGCACGGCGCGTGACGCCGCCATGGGCGGCGGTGGTGAGGGAAATCAGGCCGCGCGCGCGGATCGACGCCAGCGGATCGCCGGCTTCGCGCAGCGCTTCGTCAGATCGCGATGCGAGCGCGGACATCGTCGCCCTTCAGGTCGTCATGCGTTCCGGCCATCACGACCTCGCCGCGCTCCAGCACCACGAACGTGTCGGCCAGCTCGCGCGCGAAATCGAAATACTGCTCGACGAGCAGGATCGCCATGTCGCCCTTGCGGCGCAGATAGTCAATGGCGCGGCCGATGTCCTTGATGACGGAGGGCTGGATGCCCTCCGTGGGCTCGTCCAGGACGAGCAGCTTCGGGCGCGTGACGAGCGCGCGGCCGATGGCGAGCTGCTGCTGCTGGCCGCCGGACAGGTCGCCGCCGCGCCGGTGCATCATCTGGCCGAGCACCGGAAACAGCTCGAAAATCTCGTCCTGCACGTAGCGGTCCTTGCGCGCCACGGGGGCGAACCCGGTCTCGAGGTTTTCCTTCACGCTGAGCAGCGGAAAAATCTCGCGGCCCTGCGGAACGTAGGCGATCCCGCGCCGCGCCCGCTCGAAGGACGCGAGGCGCGAGATGTCCTGGCCGCCGAATTCGATGCGCCCCGCGCCGATCGGCTGGTGGCCCACGATGGCGCGCAGCAGCGAGGTCTTGCCGACGCCGTTGCGGCCCAGCACGCACGAGACCTGGCCGACTTGCGCGGCGACGTTGACCGACCGCAGGACCCGCGCCGCGCCATAGGATAGATCGACGTTCTCGACCCGCAACATCTGCGTTGACTCCAGCGGGCTCTAGCGCCCGAGATAAACTTCGATCACGCGCTCGTCGCCCGCGACCTTGTCGAGCGTGCCTTCCGAGAGCACTGCGCCCTCGTGCAGGCACGTCACCTTGCAGTCGAGCGCCCGCACGAACGCCATGTCGTGCTCCACGACGATAACCGTGTGCTGGCGATTGATGTCGCGCAGCAGTTCCGCGGTCTGCTCGGTCTCGGCGTCCGTCATGCCCGCCACGGGTTCGTCCACCAGCAGGATGGCGGGATCCTGCGCCAGCAGCATGCCGATCTCCAGCCATTGCTTCTGGCCGTGGGAGATTTCGCCCGCCAGCCTGCCTCGGTGCTCGATGAGGCCTGCGGTCTCCAGCACGCTGTCGATCTTCTCGCGCTGGACCCGGTTGCGCCAGCCGACCAGCGACGCGAAGGGGCCCCGCGGGCCCTTCATGGCCAGCAGGATGTTGTCGGCCACCGTGTGCATCTCGAACACGGTCGGCTTCTGGAACTTGCGGCCGATGCCCAGATTGGCGATGGCGGTTTCGTCCAGCTTCGTCAGGTCGTGCTTGCCGTGGTCGAACAACACTTCGCCTTCGTCAGGCCGCGTCTTGCCCGTCACGATGTCCATCATGGTGGTCTTGCCGGCCCCGTTGGGGCCGATGATGGCGCGCATTTCGCCCGCCGCCACATAGAGCGACAGGTTGCGGATGGCCCGGTAGCCGTCGAAGCTGACGCTGACGCCGTCGAGATACAGCAGCGCTTTGGTGACTTCGGGCGCGGCGTGAGGATTGTCCACGAAGGCGCTGGCGTCGTTAGTCGTGAGGGTTTGCGCGATCATGTGCCTTGCTCCGCCGGCTGGGGCGCAGGCGCGGCGGCCTTGCGGCGCGCGCGGCGCTTGTCGCTCCATTCATGAACGGCGCCCACGATGCCCTTGGGGAGCGCCAGCGTGACTCCGATGAACAACGCGCCCAGCAGGAACAGCCAGTAGGGCGCCAGCATGCCGGTGGTGAACCACGTCTTGAGAAAGTTCACCAGCACGGCCCCAAGGGCCGCGCCCACCAGCGTGCCGCGCCCGCCCACCGCCACCCAGATGACGGCCTCGATGGAATTGGCCGGCGAGAACTCGGACGGGTTGATGATGCCGACCTGCGGCACGTAGAGCGCGCCCGCAAGGCCCGCCATGGCGGCCGAGACCGTGAAGGCCACGAGCTTGTAGTGCTCGACCCGGTAGCCCAGGAAGCGCGAGCGGCTTTCGGCGTCGCGCACCGCGATCAGCACCTTGCCGAAGGCGGTCGTCACCATCCAGCGCGCCAGCACGTAGCACAGCACCAGCGCGACGGCGGTGGCGGAGAACAGCGCGAGGCGCGTGCCCTGCGCCTGGATGTTGAAGCCCAGGATGTCCTTGAAGTCCGTCAGGCCGTTGTTGCCGCCAAAGCCCATGTCGTTGCGGAAGAACGCCAGCAGCAGCGCATACGTCATCGCCTGCGTGATGATGGAGAGGTAAACGCCCGTGACGCGGGAGCGGAACGTCAGCCAGCCGAACAGGAACGCCAGCACGCCGGGCGCCAGGAACACCATGGCCGCCGCAAAGGGGAACATGTCGAACCCGTACCAGAACCACGGCAGTTCCTTCCAGTTCAGGAACACCATGAAGTCCGGCAGCAGCGGGTTGGCGTAGACCCCGCGCGGGCCGATCTGGCGCATGAGGTACATGCCCATCGCGTAGCCGCCCAGCGCAAAGAAAGCCCCGTGGCCCAGCGAAAGAATGCCGCAATAGCCCCACACGAGGTCCAGCGACAACGCAAGGATCGCGTAGCACAGGTACTTGCCGACGAGCGACACCACGTGGGTGGGCACGTGGAAGGGCGAGGCGGTCGGCAGCAGCAGGTTGGACAGCGGCACGAGCACCGCGGCGGCGCCGACGATGAGCATGAAGAGAAGGCCCGCGCGGTCGAAGCGCGCAAAGAGATGACGGATGATCATGCTTCCACCGCCCGGCCCTTGAGGGCGAACAGGCCGCGCGGCCTTTTCTGGATGAAGAGGATCAGCAGCACGAGGATGAGGATCTTCGCCAGCACGGCGCCCGCCAGCGGCTCGAGGAACTTGTTGGCGACCCCTAGCGCGAAGGCCGACACGAGCGCCCCCCACAGGTTGCCGACGCCGCCGAACACCACGACCATGAAGCTGTCGATGATGTAGCTCTGCCCCAGGTTGGGCGACACGTTGTCGATCTGCGACAGCGCCACCCCGGCGACGCCCGCAAGGCCGGAGCCGAGCCCGAACGTCATGGCGTCCACCCAGGGCGTGCGGATGCCCATGGCGGCCGCCATGCGGCGGTTCTGGGTGACGGCGCGCATGTGCAGGCCAAGGGACGTGTGCTTGAGGGCCAGCAGAAGGCTGACGAACACCACCAGCGTGAACACGATGATCCACATGCGGCCCCAGGTGACCGAGAGCCCGAAGAAATCGAACGCGCCGGCCATGTAGGACGGCGCGCCGACCTCGCGGTTGGTGGGGCCGAACACGGTGCGCACGGCCTGCTGGAGGATGAGGCTGACGCCCCAGGTGGCGAGCAACGTCTCCAGCGGCCGGCCGTAGAGGAACCGGATGATCCCGCGCTCGATCGCGACGCCCACAAGGCCCGTGAACAGGAACGCGAGCGGCAGCGCCACGGGCAGCGAGAAATCGAACCATGCGGGCGCATAGGCCCGGAACGCCTCCTGCACCATGAAGGTCGCGTAGGCGCCCAGCATCACCATCTCGCCGTGGGCCATGTTGATGACGCCCATGACGCCGAACGTGATCGCTAGCCCGATGGCGGCGAGCAGCAGAACGGAGCCGAGCGACAGGCCGTACCAGACGTTCTGCGCATGGCTCAGCAGGCGCAGGCGCTGCTCGATGGCAGCGACGGCGTCGTCCGCCAGCGACTTCGCGCTCGCGTCGGCCTTGGCGGGCAGCGAGCGCAACGCCGCGATGGCGTTGATGTCGGCGCGGGCGCGCAGCACGCCGATGGCGTCGATGCGGACCTCGTTCGAGCTGTCGGGGGCGGCGACGAGGACGGCGGCGCGCGCCTGCGCGAAAAGCTGCGCGACGCCCGGGTCCTTCTCCGCCTTCAGGGCCGCCTCGAGGGGCGCGAGCACGCTGGCGTCGCGCGAGCGAAACACGGATTCGGCGGCGGCGCGGCGGCGCGCGGGATCGGGAGACATGAGCGTGAGCGCCCCGACGGCGTTCTGGATCGCGCCGCGCAGGCGGTTGTTGACCCGCACGGTCTGAAGGCCCGCCGGAGGAGCAGGAACGCGGGCGCCTGTCGCGGCGGCGAACGCATCCCCGTTGGCGGCGCGCCGGTAGACGGCCTTAGTGGCGGGATCGACGAACAGCCGGGCGGAGCCCAGCGCTTCAAGGATGGCCTGGGCCTGCGCGTCGCCGGACGCGGCGATCTCGTCCACCGCCTTCGCGGTTTCGGCGAACTCGTCCAGCGCCAGGCGCGCCAGAGGCGCGGAGACGTCCGCGCGGGCCTGCGGGGCGAGGATGGTCAGGCACGCAAGCAGGAGGGCGCAGAGAAGTGAAAACCGGGGCACGCTATCCTCCGCGCGGCTGCGCATACTGTCTTTGCTGGAAAATGGCCGCCGACAGGGGCGGACGGCGGCCATTCGTTCGTGTCTCAGGTCAGGCGCGCACCAAGGTCCGGGACTGCGCCTGACAGGTCGCGGGCTTTAGCCGCACTTGCCGGTCTTGGTGTTGAAGTTGCCGCACTTCTTGCCAACCCAGTCGGCTTCGAGGTCCTTCGAGCCGTCGAGGAAGTCGGACCATGCGTCGCCGGGGACGAGGTCTTTGGTCTGCCACACCACGTCGAACTGGCCGTCGGCGCGGATTTCGCCGATCATGACGGGCTTCGTGATGTGATGGTTCGGCAGCATCTTGGACACGCCGCCCGTGAGGTTGGCGGCTTCGATGCCAGGGAGGGCGTCGATGACCTTGTCGGGATCGGTCGTGCCGGCCTTCTCGATGGCCTTGATCCACATGTTGAAGCCCACGACGTGCGCTTCCATCGGATCGTTGGTCACGCGCTTCGGGTTCTTGGTGAAGGCCTGCCACTTGGCGATGAATTCCGCATTGGCGGGGTTCTTGACGGACTGGAAGTAGTTCCAGGCGGCCAGATGGCCCACGAGACTGCCCGTGTCGATGCCCGCGAGCTCTTCTTCGCCGACCGAGAACGCCACGACGGGAATGTCGGTGGCCTTCACGCCCTGGTTGCCGAGTTCCTTGTAGAAGGGCACGTTCGCGTCGCCGTTGATGGTGGACACCACGGCGGTCTTCTTGCCGGCCGAGCCGAACTTCTTCACGTCGGAGACGATGGTCTGCCAGTCGGAATGGCCGAAGGGCGTGTAGTTGATCATGATGTCTTCGGCGGCGACGCCCTTGCCCTTGAGGTAGGCCTCAAGCACCTTGTTGGTCGTGCGCGGATAGACGTAATCGGTGCCGGCCAGCACCCAGCGCTTCACTTCGCCACCGTCCTTGCTCATCAGGTAGTCGACGGCCGGGATGGCTTGCTGGTTCGGCGCGGCGCCGGTGTAGAACACATTGCGCTCGCTCTCCTCGCCCTCGTACTGGACCGGGTAGAAGAGGATGTTGTTGAGCTCCTTGAACACGGGCAGCACGGACTTGCGGCTGACCGAGGTCCAGCAGCCGAACACCGCCGCGACCTTCTGCTGCGTGATGAGCTCGCGCGCCTTTTCGGCGAACAGCGGCCAGTTGGAGGCCGGATCGACCACGACGGCCTCAAGCTTCTTGCCGAGAACGCCGCCCTTCTTGTTCTGCTCGTCGATGAGCATCAGCATGACGTCCTTCAGGGTCGTCTCGCTGATCGCCATCGTGCCCGAGAGCGAATGCAGGATGCCGACCTTGATGGTCTCCTGCGCGTAAGCGGCCGCGCCGGACATCATCATGGCCGCGCCCGCCATGCCGGCGAGAACGCCCCGCCGCCCAATCTTGATGCTCATGAATTCCACCCCTGTTCGGCAAAATCGCCTGGCCACCCATTGAGCAAGGGGCGTGCCATGGCGGCTTCCGCCGGGGGAATCGGCCATTTTGATCCCGGGCGCAGGGGGCGCGCGCAGCAGGCGGCCGCAAGGGGGACGAAAGCTTGGCGTAAAGGCGTCGGGCGCCTAGTCCCGCGGCGCCCGCGCGCGCAACTCCTGCCTAAAGATTAGCCATTTTCGACAGTCGTTTAGGCGCCAGCGGCATAATGCGACGGCAGGTTGAATCCCGTTTCATCAAACGCCTGCACGATGGCCTCGGCCTAACGACAAGCTTCGGCGAACCGCAGCGGACGGCGCGCGGGGATCGCCCGACGCGCCGTCCGCATGATTACCCAACGGGGCGCGACCCCTGACCGGAACCGTCAGCCGGCGGCGGCCTTGGCTTCGCGCCTGCGGGCGTGGAGCACGAACTCCGTGTACCCGTTGGGCTGCGAGCGGCCCTGGAACACGAGATCGCACGCGGCCTTGAACGCCACGCCGTCGAACCCGGGCGCCATGGGCGTATAGAGCGGGTCGTCGGCGTTCTGGCGGTCGACGATGGCGGCCATGCGCTTCATGGTCTCCAGCACCTGCGCCTGCGTGACGACGCCGTGGCGCAGCCAGTTGGCGAGATGCTGGCTGGAGATGCGCAGGGTCGCGCGGTCTTCCATCAGGCCCACGTCGTGGATGTCGGGCACTTTGGAGCAGCCGACGCCCTGGTCGATCCAGCGCACCACATAGCCGAGGATGCCTTGGGCGTTGTTGTCCAGCTCCTGCTGCACGGCTTCCGGGGCGAAGTTGGATTGCGAGATCGGCAGGGTGAGGATGTCGGCCAGCGGCGCGGGCGCGCGGGCGCTGAGCTCGCGCTGGCGGGCGAACACGTCCACTTGATGATAGTGCAGCGCGTGCAGGGTGGCGGCGGTCGGCGAGGGCACCCACGCGGTGTTGGCGCCCGAGCGCGGATGGCCGATCTTCTGCTCGATCATCTCCGCCATGCGGTCGGGAGCGGCCCACATGCCCTTGCCGATCTGCGCCTTGCCGGGCAGGCCCAGCGCGAGGCCGACGTCGACGTTGTTGTCCTCGTAAGCCTTGATCCACGCGGTGGCGCGCATGTCGTTCTTGCGCACCATGGGGCCCGCTTCCATCGACGTGTGGATCTCGTCGCCCGTGCGGTCGAGGAAGCCCGTGTTGATGAACACCACGCGGTTGGCGGCGGCGCGGATGCAGGCGGCGAGGTTCACCGTGGTGCGGCGCTCCTCGTCCATGATGCCCATCTTGATCGTGTAGCGCGGCAGGCCCAGCATGTCCTCGACGCGCGCGAAGGTCTCGTCCGCAAAGGCGACTTCCTCGGGCCCGTGCATCTTCGGCTTCACGATGTAGACGGAGCCCGCGCGCGAATTGCGGATGGGCCCGGCGCCCTTGAGGTCGTGCATGGCGATGAGCACGCTGACCGCAGCGTCCAGCAGGTTTTCGGGAATCTCCGCGCCTGCCTCGTCAAGCACCGCGTCGGTGAACATGTGCAGGCCCACGTTGCGGATGAGCATGAGGCTGCGGCCGTGCAGGCGCGTCTGCCCGCCGCCCGGCGCCGTATAGACGCGGTCTTCGCGCAGGCGGCGCTCCACCGTGCCCGCTCCCTTGGGGAACGAGGCCGACAGCGTGCCGTTCATCAGGCCCAGCCAGTTGCGGTAGACGAGGATCTTGTCCTGCGCGTCCACGGCGGCGACCGAATCCTCCATGTCGATGATGGTGGAGACGGCCGCCTCCATCACCACGTCGGCCACGCCCGCCGGGTCCGTCCGGCCGATGGCGTGGGCGCGGTCGACGACGATCTCCGCATGCATGCCGTTGTTGACCAGCAGCACGCCCCGGGGAGCCGCCGCCTCTCCCGCATAGCCGACGAACTGCGCGGGGTTCTTCAGGCCCGTGCGGGAACCGTCCTGCAGGCTGACGCGGAGCGCACCGCCCTCCACCGCATAGCCGACCGAATCCCCATGGGAGCCGGCCGCCAGCGGCGCAATGGCGTCCAGCGTCTCGCGGGCCTTCGCGACCACCTTGGCGCCGCGCGCCGGGTTGTATCCTGCCCCGCGCTCCGCCTCGCCCTCGTCGGAAATGGCGTCCGTGCCGTAGAGCGCGTCATAGAGCGAGCCCCAGCGGGCGTTGGCGGCGTTCAGCGCATATCGGGCGTTGGTGGAGGGCACGACGAGTTGCGGGCCTGCGATGCGGGCGATCTCGTCGTCCACCGCGCCGGTGGCGATGGGTGTGGGCGAGGGCGCGGGCAGCAGATAGCCGATCTCGCGCAGGAAGGCCTCGTAGGCGCCCGCGTCATGGGGGCGGCCGGCGTTCTTCACGTGCCAGACGTCGATCTGCGCCTGCAGGGCGTCGCGCTTGTCGAGCAGCGCCTTGTTGCGGGGCGCCAGATCGCGCACCAGCGCCGCGAACCCCGCCCAGAAGGCCTCGGGGGTCACGCCGGTTCCGGCGATCGCTTCGTTCTCCACGAACGCCCGCAGGCCCGCGTCGACCTGCAGCCCTTCGATCATCGTCTTCGTCATCCTACGCTCCCCAAAACCTGTCGTCCCGCGAAGGGACCTGTCCCACGTGATCTGCAAAATCGGCGAGCCCCACAGGCCCGCGCGCTTGTGGGACGATCCTGCCCCACCTGCCGCCCAACCCACAAGGCCCCAACGCCGCAAGGCCCGGTCCGTTTACGCCCTCGCGGCGAACGTCTCGACATAATCCTCCATCACCGCAAGCGCGCAGGCGATGTCCGCATCGGATGCGAACTCGTCCGGCCTGTGGCTGACGCCGCCGCGGCAGCGCACGAACAGCATCGCGATGGGAATGCGCCCGCGGAACGCCATGGCGTCGTGCCCGGCGCCGCTGGGCAGGCGGAAAGGCTCGTAGCCCTGGCGGGCGAACGCGCGCTCGAAACGCTGCATCAACGCCGGATCGCACGGGGCGGCGGGCATGTCGTAGGTGATCGCAAGGTCGGCCGTGACGCCGCGCTGCTGAGCGATGGCCTGCACGCGGGTGCGGATGGCCTTGAGGGCCAGCGCGCGGTCGCGGTCCGAGGGGCTGCGCACGTCCACTGACAGGCGCGCGGCGCCCGGCACGACGTTGACCGCCCCATTGGGAATGTCGAAACGCCCCACGGTGGCGACGAGGTCCTCGAAGCTGCGGCCGACGTCCTCGATGGCCAGAAGCGCCTGCGCCCCCGCGGCGGCGGCATCGTGGCGCATGTGCATCGGAATGGTGCCGGAATGGCCCGCCACGCCCTTGATGACGATCTCGCCCCGCGACGCGCCGTTGATTGCGGTGACCACGCCCAGGGGCAGCCCGCGCGTCTCCAGCACCGGCCCCTGCTCGATGTGAACCTCGAGGTAGCCGAGCGTGCGCGCAGGATCGCGCGCTTCGGCTGCGATCCAGGCCGGGTCGCAGCCGAACGCCGTCAGGGCGTCGCGCCGCGAGACGCCCGCCGCGTCGCGGCTGTCGAGCGCGGCGGGATCGAACGTGCCCGCGGCCGCGCGCGACCCCGTGAGGGCGGTGGGAAAGCGCACGCCCTCCTCGTCGCCGAACGCCAGCACCTCGACGGCGAACGGCAGCTTGCGGCCGAGATTGCCCAGCCGCCGCAGGACCTCGATGGCCAGCACGACGCCCAGCGGCCCGTCGAACATGCCGCCGTTGCGCACGCTGTCGATGTGCGAACCGATGAGCAGCGTCTTGGCGCTCGCGTTGGGGCCTTCGCGGCGGCCCACCACCGTGCCGGTGGGATCGAGCCGCGTGGCGAGCCCCGCCTCCTGCATCCAGCGGGACACAAGGTCTACGGCGCGCTTGTGGGACGGGGACAGGGTGAGCCGCGTCAGGCCGCCGGGATCGTCGCTCACCGCATAGAGTTCGCGCAATCGGGCGGAGATGCGCGCGGCGCCCTCCGCGGCGGACCCGTTCATGAGGGCAGCCTGTCGGCGAGCCGGAACCCGGCGATCTTCTCGATCTGCGTGAGCGCCTGCGCGAACTCCACGTCAGCCTCGTTGCCGATGCGGCTCTCGAAAGCCTCCATGATCTGCTCCTTCGTCGCGCCCTTCACGGCGAGGATGAACGGGAAGCCGAAGCGCGCCTTGTAGGCGTCGTTGATCTGCGTGAAGCGCGCCAGTTCGTCGGGCGTCAGCCTGTCGAGGCCAGCCGAGCCCTGCTCCCTGGCCGAATCGTCCGTCAACTGCTTCGCCAGCGCCAGGCGCCCGGCGAGGTCGGGATGGGCGCGGATGAGCGCCAGCTTTTCCGCGTGCGGCATGGCCCGCATGGTCTCCACCATGGCGCTGTGCAGGCCGGCCGCCGTGTCGTGCGCTGGGTTGAGGCCGCGCGCATGGGTGCGGGCGGCGATCTGCGGGGTGTGCTCGAACACGTCGCCGAACACCTCCGTGAACAGCGCCGGTCCCAGGCGGCTTGGCGCGTAGCCGCCCTTGGGGGGGTGGCGCCTGATCCAGTGGCGCGCGATGTCGAGCCGGGTCGCGACCCACACGCGCTCATGGCTCTGCACATAGTCCAGAAAGCGCGCCAGCGCGGCGGCGCGCCCCGGGCGCCCCACGAGACGGCAGTGCAGGCCGACGGACAGCATCTTCGGGGCCTGCGCGCCTTCGGCGTAGAGCAGGTCGAAGCTGTCCTTCAAGTAAGCGAAGAACTGGTCGCCGCTGTTGAACCCCTGGGGGGTCGCAAAGCGCATGTCGTTGGCGTCCAGCGTGTACGGCACGATGCAGTGGGGGCCGTGCGGCCCCTCCACCCAATAGGGCAACTCGTCGGCGTAGGAATCCGCCGAATAGAGGAAGCCTCCCTCCTCCATGGCGATGGCGAGGGAATGCTGCGAGGCGCGGCCCTGATAGAACCCCAGCGGACGCGCGCCCGCGACCTGCTTGTGCAGGCGCACGGCCTCCAGCACGTGGGCACGCTCGTCGGCGGCCGTGTAGTCCTTGTACTCGATCCACTTGAGGCCGTGCGTGGCGATTTCCCACCCGGCCTCGTTCATCGCCGCGACGGCTTGCGGGTTGCGCGCCATGGCGGTCGCGACGCCGAACACCGTGACGGGCATGGCGCGCTGCGTGAACAGGCGGTGCAGGCGCCAGAAGCCCGCGCGCGAACCATACTCGTAGATGGATTCCATGTTCATGTGGCGCTGGCCGGGCCAGGCGGCGGCGCCCACGATCTCCGAGAGGAAAGCCTCCGAAGCCGCGTCCCCATGCAGGATGTTGTTCTCCCCGCCCTCCTCGTAGTTGACCACGAACTGCACGGCGATGCGCGCGTCGCCGGGCCAGCGGGGATGGGGGGGATGCTGGCCGTAGCCGACGAGATCGCGGGGGTACTCGCGCATCACGAGCCCCTGTAGGTGGAATACGACCAGGGCGAGACCAGCAGGGGCACGTGATAATGGCCGTCCGGCTCCGCCAGCCCGAAGCGGATGGGCACCACGTCGAGGAACGGCGGCTCGGACAATTCGACGCCGCGCTGGCGGAAGTAATCGCCCGCATGGAAGCGCAATTCATAGACGCCGGGGGCGAAATCCTCGCCCGACAGCAGCGGCGCGTCCGTGCGCCCGTCCGCATTGGTGGCGACGCGCTTCAGCACCCGCTCCGCGCCGTCCAGAATCTGCACCAGCTCGATGGCGACGCCCGGCGCGGGGCGGCCCGAATGAGTGTCGAGAACATGCGTGGACAGGCGGCCCATGTCGTCCCTCAAGGGTGATCTTCGCTCAAAGACTCAAAGCGCGGATGCGCTCTAGCATGATTGCGGCGGCGCCCGCCACGCCCAAGCGGACCGCCGTGCGCCCCGGATTTGGCATGCAGGCGCGGCGCCAGTTCACCCGCCGGCGAAATACGCCGTCAGGGCGCGCCTGTAGATACGCTCGAGGGTTTCGATTTCCGCGATGCTCGAGCGTTCGTCCACAGCGTGCATGGTTTGCCCCACCAGGCCAAATTCAAGCACCGGCGCATACTTGCAGATGAAGCGCGCGTCCGACGTGCCGCCCGTGGTGGACAGCGCGGGGCGCCGGCCGGTCTCCGCCTCCACGGCGGCCGACAGCGCCTCCACGAAGGGGCCCGGCTGGGTGAGAAACGCGAGGGCGTTCGTGGGCTGGAAGTTCAGCGTCACCCGGGCGCCCTGGGCGGCGGCGTCGATGCGGCGGCGCACTTCGTCGGCGACAGTTTCGGGCGTCCACAAATCATTGAAGCGGATGTTGAACTGGGCGCGGGCCCGGGCCGGAATGACGTTGACGGTGGTGTTGCCCACGTCGATGGAGGTGACTTCGAGGTTCGAAGGATCGAAGTGCGGCGTGCCCGAATCCAGCGGCGACGCCTTCAGCGCCGTCACGAGGCGCACGATGTGGTGCACGGGATTGTCGCCCAGATGCGGGTAGCCGACGTGCGCCTGCTTGCCGTCCACCACGATGGCGCCAGACAGCGAGCCGCGCCGGCCGATCTTGATCATGTCCCCCAGCGCGTCCGGGTTGGTGGGCTCGCCCAGGATGCAATGGTCGAAGCGCTCGCCGCGCGCATGGGCCCATTCGAGCAGCTTCACGGTGCCGTTGACCGCCGGGCCTTCCTCGTCGCCGGTGATCAGGAAGGCGATGGAGCCCGCAGGGCGGCCGTGCGCCTCCAGATAACCGAGGACGGCCGCGATGGAGCACGCGAGCCCCCCTTTCATGTCCACCGCGCCCCTGCCCCACACCATGCCGTCGGCGATCTCGGCCGAGAACGGGTCGAACCGCCATTGGTCCGTATCGCCGGGGGGGACGACGTCGGTGTGCCCCGCAAACAGCAGGCACGGCGCCTGCGAGCCAAGCCGCGCGTAGAGATTGTCCGTGTCGGGATAGCCCTCCTGCCGGAAGACGACCCTGTGCGTCTCGAACCCCGCCCCGGCGAGCACGCGCTCTATGAGGCCCAGCGCGCCCGCGTCGGCGGGAGTCACGGAGGGACAGCGGATGAGATCGCGGACGAGAGAGAGGGCGTCAGGCGTGGTCACTGGAGGCTCCTTGCGAAGAAACGAGCGTGAACGGTCCCGCTCCCGTGGTCAATCGGGTCTGCGCGGCCGAGATGGCGCCGGCAGCTTGAGCATGACATGCTGGGACGATTGCGGGCGCAAGCCTGCGATTCGCAACCGGAGCCCCGCCCCGTGCCCAGCATCGTGCCCGTCTACGCCGCGCTTCTGGCGCTGGTTTTCTGCCTTCTGTCCGTGCGCGTCATCCGCGCCCGGCGGGTCGCCAAGGTCGGCATCGGCTCCGGGGGCGACCCGGCGCTTGAGCGCGCGATCCGCGTCCACGGCAATTTTTCCGAATACACGCCGCTGGCGCTGCTGCTTCTGCTGATGCTGGAATTGCAGAACGCCCTGCCGTTCCTCCTTCACGTCCTTTGCCTCGCGCTGCTGGCGGCACGCTGCCTCCACGCCTGGGGCGTCAGCCACGAACCGGAAGACCTGCGCCTGCGGATCGCCGGAATGGCCACGACGTTCGGGGTGCTCGGGCTGGCGGCGCTGCTGCTGCTCCTGCGGGCCGTGGTCTGACGACGCCCGCAGCCGCGCGCGTCACCGGAACAGGCTGTACTTCACGACGCAGTAGAGCGCCCGGAAGCCGTCCTTCATGCCGATCTTCTTGCCCTCCGCGTAGGTGCGCCCATAGTAGGAGATGCCGACCTCGAAGATGCGCACGCCTTTCAGCTTGGCGATCTTGGCGGTGATCTCGGGCTCGAAGCCGAAGCGCGATTCCTCGATCGTGATGGCCTTCACGATCTCCGCCCGGAAGGCCTTGTAGCAGGTCTCCATGTCCGTGAGGTTCAGGTCGGTGAGCATGTTGGAGGCCAGCGTCAGCAGTCCGTTGCCGATGCGGTGCCAGAAATAGAGCACGCGGTGCGCGTCCCCGCCCACGAAGCGCGAGCCATAGACCACGTCCGCCCGGCCGTTGACGATGGGGGCGATGAGCTTGGGGATCTCGTCGGGATCATATTCGAGATCGGCGTCCTGGATGGTGACGATATCGCCTGTCGCATGCGCGACGCCCGTGCGGATGGCCGCGCCCTTGCCCTGGTTGACGTCGTGATAGACGATTCGCTCGCGCCCTTCTGGGCGAGCGGCGAGCAGGTCGCGCGTGCCATCGCCCGAGCAATCGTCGACGACGATGATTTCCTTGGGCTCGTAGGGGCAGGCGTGGACGCGTTCCAGAATGTCTTCGATGGTCGCGCGTTCATTGTAGCACGGAATAATGATGGTGAGCTTCATGGATGAAATGATCTTCCGCTGAAAAAGCGCTCTGCCGCAGGCCGAAAAACATCACTTGAAAAGAGCCCGCATGTTGCCCCGGAATGGTTAACGATCCTTCGCGCGGGCGCGCATGAAAAAGGCCCGGGCGCATGACGCCCGGGCCTCTGTCGTTCAGCGATCAACGAAAGTTTATTCGGGCACGACCCGCACGGCGCCCCGCGCGGCGCTTGTGGTGAGCGCCGCATAGGCGCGCAGCGCGGTGGTGATCTTGCGCTCGCGCGGTTTTGCGGGCTTCCAGGCGCCGTCGGCGCGCGCCTCCATCTCCGCGCGGCGGCGCGCGATCTCTTCGTCGGGCAACGCGAGCCTGATGGAGCGGTTCGGGATGTCGATCTCGATGGGATCGCCGTCCTGCACCAGCGCGATCAATCCGCCTTCGGCGGCTTCCGGCGAGACGTGGCCGATGGACAGGCCGGACGTGCCGCCCGAGAAGCGGCCGTCGGTGACGAGCGCGCAGGCTTTGCCCAGTCCCTTCGACTTGATGTAGCTCGTCGGGTACAGCATTTCCTGCATGCCCGGCCCGCCGCGCGGACCCTCGTAGCGAATGATCACCACGTCGCCCGCGACGACCGAGCCCAGCAGGATCGCCCGCACCGCGGCGTCCTGGCTCTCGTAGACCTTCGCGGGGCCGGCGAAGACGAGGATGCTGTCGTCCACGCCCGCCGTCTTCACGATGCAGCCGTCCAGCGCAAGATTGCCGGACAGCACCGCGAGGCCGCCGTCCTGCGAGAACGCGTGTTCGGCGTTGCGGATGACCCCGCCCTCGCGATCGAGATCCAGTTCTTCGTAGCGGCGGCTCTGGCTGAAGGCGACCTGCGTGGGCACGCCGCCAGGAGCGGCGAGAAACAGCTCGCGCACAGCCTCCGACGAGGTGCGCACGACGTCCCAGCGATCCAGCGCCTGGCCCAGCGTGCCGGAGTGAACGTTGTTGACGTCGCGGTGGATGAGCCCGGCGCGATCCAGCTCGCCGAGGATCGCCATGATGCCGCCGGCGCGATGGATGTCCTCCATGTGCACGTCCGCGACGGCGGGCGCGACCTTGCAGAGCACCGGCACGTGGCGCGACAGGCGGTCGATGTCCACCATGGTGAAATCGACGCCGCCCTCGTAAGCGGCCGCCAGCAGATGCAGCACGGTGTTTGTGGACCCGCCCATGGCGATGTCCAGCGTCATGGCGTTTTCAAACGCCTTGAATGAGGCGATGGAGCGCGGACGCACGCTGTCGTCGTCCTGCTCGTAGCAGCGGCGCACGATGTCGACGATGAGATGGCCCGCCTCCACGAACAGGCGCTCGCGGTCCGAGTGCGTGGCCAGCACGGTGCCGTTGCCGGGCAGCGCGAGGCCCAGCGCCTCCGTGAGGCAGTTCATGGAATTGGCGGTGAACATGCCGGAGCACGAGCCGCAGGTGGGGCAAGCCGAGCGCTCGATGGCGTTGAGGTCGGCGTCGCTGACCGAATCGTCCGCCCCAGCCACCATGGCGTCCACGAGGTCGAGCGACTTCACCTTGCCGCGCAGGGTGACCTTGCCGGCCTCCATGGGACCGCCGGAGACGAAGACCGCAGGAAGGTTGAGGCGCAGGGCGGCCATCAGCATGCCGGGGGTGATCTTGTCGCAATTGGAGATGCACACGAGCCCGTCCACCGTGTGGGCGTTGGCCATGTATTCCACGGAATCGGCGATGATCTCGCGCGAGGGCAGGCTGTAGAGCATGCCGTCGTGGCCCATGGCGATGCCGTCGTCCACCGCGATCGTGTTGAACTCCTTGGCGACGCCGCCCGCCTTCTCGATCTCGCGGCAGACGAGCTGGCCGAGGTCCTTCAGGTGGACGTGGCCGGGGACGAACTGGGTGAACGAGTTCACCACGGCGATGATGGGCTTGCCGAAATCCTCGTCCTTCATGCCGGTGGCGCGCCAGAGACCGCGCGCGCCGGCCATGTTGCGGCCGTGGGTGGAGGTGCGTGAACGATACGGGGGCATGGGTGCGCCTGCGATGATCTGAGAACGAGGAAGAAGTGATTAAACGGTTTTACGCGCGTTTCAACTGCCGCCGGGCCGCCGCGCCCCCCGGCCCCGTCACGCTTTGGCCGGGCGGGGGCCGCGGCGGGCGGTCCGGATACGAAACCATAGATACGAAAACGTGGACGATCATGGCGCTCCCAGACACGAAAAAGCCCCTATCAAAGCTGATGTTATGTGCTACTCCCTCCGCGTCATTGATTGCCGCAGTTTCGCATGCGCCGCTGGCGCGTGTTCTTAACGTTGGACTGGACATTTCTTGAGCCATGCAGATTTTGCCGGGCCCGCCCCTCGCGAGGCCCTCTTCACGCCCGCCCATTCGGCCCCGGAAAAGCAACGCGCAGCCGCCAGGACGCCCGCCGCGCCGCGCGACCCTGCCGCGCCGAGGTCCTGGGCCGGCGTGCTCGCACGCTACCGTGACCCCAATTCCGCCCGCAGCACGCTTGAACTGGCGATCACCGCCCTGCCGCTCGCGGCCCTGTGGGCGGGCGCCGCGCTGGCGTTCTCCTTCGGCTACTGGTGGCTCTCGGCGCTCCTCGTCGTCCCCGCGGCGGCGTTTCTCGTGCGCCTGTTCTGCATCCAGCACGATTGCGGCCACGGTTCGTTCTTCCCGCACCGCAAGGCCAACGACTGGCTGGGCCGCGCGCTCGGCGTGCTGACGCTGACGCCCTACGACCTCTGGCGGCAGACCCACGCGATCCATCACAACACCTGCGGCAACCTCGACCGGCGCGGCATCGGCGACGTGGACACGCTGACGGTGCGCGAATATCTCGCGCGCCCGGCCATCGGTCGTCTGAAATATCGCATCTACCGCCATCCGCTGGTGATGTTCGGCCTGGGGCCCGCATATCTGTTCTTCGTGCAGCAGCGGCTGCCGGTGGGGCTGATGGGCGAGGGCGTGCGGCCCTGGCTGAGCGCCATGGGCACCAACGCGGCCATCGCGCTGTTCGCCGGGTCCATGATCTGGCTGCTGGGCTGGAAGCCGTTCGTGGCCGTGCATGGGCCGGTGATGCTGCTGGCGGCGTCCATCGGCGTGTGGCTGTTCTACGTGCAGCACCAGTTCGAGGGCACCACCTGGAGCAACGACGACACATGGCGCATGCACGACGCGGCGCTGCACGGCTCCTCGCACTATCAATTGCCGGGCGTGCTGGCGTGGTTCACGGCCAACATCGGCGTGCACCATGTGCACCACCTGTGCAATCGCGTGCCGTTCTACCGGCTGCCCGAAGTGCTGCGCGACCATCCCGAACTGGCGAAGGTGGGGCGGCTGACGCTGGGCGACAGCCTGCGCTGCGTCTCGCTGGCGCTCTGGGACGAAGACCGCAAGCGGCTGGTGTCGTTCCGCGAAATGGCGCGCTCGCGCGCCTGAGGCGCCAGGAGCGCGCGCGCCGGAGCGCGGGCGCCTCAGCCGATCTCAGGTTTCGGCGACGCTGGGCGAAAGCTCGCTCTCGCGCACGGCCCGCTCGCCAGCGCCGGACGCCTTGATGCGATATGAGTATTCGCCCGTCTGGTCGGCGGGCATCAGCCGCGTCACCTCATAGAGGCCCGCGGGGCTGGTCTTGCTGTCCGTGAAGCCGAGACGCGCCAGGCGGACCATCTGGTTCAACTTGTACTTGTGAGACATCGCACTCTCCTGCTTTGCGCCCTCGCGCGGCCTCCGCCGCGTCAAGCGCCCGCGCAAGCGAAAAAGCCGCCCCCTCAGGAGCGGCTCTGGCGCAGTCGCTGCATCATGCGCCGGAGCGCAGCGGCGGACCGCGCTTCGTTCAGGCTCAGGCGGCCTGGATGTTGTTGACCGCGACCTTGCCGGTGCGGCGGTCTTCGGCCGTGTCGAACATGACCTTCTGGCCTTCCATCAGACCGCGCATGCCAGCGCGCTCGAGCGCCGTGGCGTGAACGAACACGTCCTTGGAGCCGTCTTCCGGCTGGATGAAGCCGAAGCCCTTCTGGTCATTGTAGAACTTAACAGTACCCGTAATCATGGCGTAGCCTTTCACTGACAAGTCTGCACGTGGGATCGCGTAAGCGCGCCGCAACGCGGCTTCTCAATGTTCGAGAGAAGATCTGAAACGTGCGCCCAGTTTTGTGAAAGGCGAAGCGGCCCAGTAGTCCGGCCAAAAGTCGGCACGTCTGTGTAGGCCACTTGAGCGGGAAACACAAGTTTTTGCGCTCTTTGCGCAGGACAAGGCCCCAAAGCCGCCCGCCGCCGCCCGCGCCCGATGGTCCATGGCGGCCGCGCCCTCGTATGCGAACACACGGGAATGCGAGCGGACATGACACGACACATTGCAGTGATCGGCGCCGGAATGGCGGGACTTTCGGCGGCGAGCCTGCTTGGGCGCGCCGGCTTCAGCGTCACAGTTTTCGAGAAAAGCCGCGGGCTGGGCGGCCGAATGGCGACGCGCCGCGCGGGCGAGTTGCGGTTCGACCATGGGGCGCAATATTTCACCGCCCGGGGCCCGGGCTTCCAGGCGGAGGTCGCCCGCTGGCGGGCCGCCGGGGCCGTACGCGAATGGTTCGAGGGCGGATATGTGGGCGCGCCGTCGATGAACGCCCCGGCGACGGATCTTGCAAACGGCCTGTCGGTGACGACCGGGCGCACGGTGACGCGCCTCTCGCTGAGCGCGGGCCGCTGGAGCGTCAGCGACGCCGAGGGTCCGGTCGAAGCGCTTGGCAACGGCGCCTATGAAGCGGCGATCCTCGCCGTCCCGGCCCCCCAGGCGCTTCCCCTGGCGGCGTCGGCGGGTGTCGCCCTGCCGGGCCTTGAGCGCGCCGTCTATGCGCCCTGCTGGGCCCTGATGCTGGGGTTCGCGAGCGCCGCCGCGCTTGCGGGGGATCGCCACAAGCCGGACGACGACATGATCGGCTGGATCGCCCGCAACAGCGCCAAGCCAGGGCGCGACGCCTGGGCGGAGACGATCGTGGCGCACGCCGGTCCCGCGTGGTCGCGGACGCATCTGGAATGGGCGCCTGAGGCGGCGCAGGACGCGCTGCTGGCGCGTTTTCGCCGGCTGACCGGCGTGCAGGACGCCCCGGCGTACGCCAGCGCCCACCGCTGGCGCTTCGCGCTGGTGGAGCAGGCGCTCGGCGAGCCATGCCTGTGGGACGAGGCCAGCGGCCTCGGCGCCTGCGGCGACTGGGCGCTCGGCCCGCGCGTGGAGGCCGCGTTCGACAGCGGCCAGGCCATGGCGGCCCGCGCGCTCGCGGCCCTGGGAGTTGCGCCATGACGGACGCGCCCGCCGCGACGGTCTATTACGACGGCTCCTGCCCGCTCTGCCGGGCGGAGATTGCGCATTATCAGCGGCAGGACGGCGCGCAGGCGATCTGCTTTCTGGACGACTCTGCTTGCGAGGACCGGATCGCCTCGGACCTCAGCCGGACCGACGCCATGGCGCGCTTCCATGTGCGCGACGCATCGGGCGAACTGGTGTCGGGCGCTGCGGCCTTCGTGAGCGTGTGGCGCGCCTTGCCGCGCTGGCGGTGGGCGGCGCGCCTCGCCGGGGCGCCGGGCGCGCTTGCGCTGATGGAAGGCGCGTACCGCCTGTTCCTCCCCATCCGGCCGCATCTGGCGCGCCTCGCCGGACGCAAGCGCCCTGCGTAGCGCACGCTTCTCAAGCTCCGGCGTTGCGCTATAGTCCTCTTGCAGCCGCTTCAGATGCGGCGGGGCGGTTTCCACGCTCCATTCAAGGGGGGAATTCAAATGACGCGCAAAATCGCGATGGCGCTGGGGGCCGCGGTGCTGGCGACGCTGACGTTCGGCGCTGCGGCGCAGGCGGAAGTCCGCACCCGTACGTTTGATTACACCGAACGCGATACGGCCCTTGAGGGCTTCATGGCGTGGGACGATTCCGCCAGCGGCAAGCGGCCCGGGGTCCTCATCTTCTCGCAGTGGACGGGCATCAGCGACCACGAGCGCGGCGTCGCGCGCGACCTCGCCAAGCTCGGTTACGTCGCCATGGTGGCTGACGTCTACGGCAAGGGCGTGAACCCCAAGGCGCCCAAGGAATCCGGCGTCGAAATGGGCAAGTACATGAGCGACCGCCCGCTGCTGCGCGCACGCGCAAAGGCCGGGCTCGACCGCCTGGTCGCAGAAGCCAACGTGGACGCTTCGAAGCTTGCGGCGATCGGCTATTGCTTCGGCGGCGCAGGCGTCCTTGAACTCGGACGCCAGGGCGCCGACGTGAAGGCGATCGTGTCGCTGCACGGCTCGCTCTCGAACCCGACGCCTGAGGACGCCAGGAACATCAAGGCGAAGGTCCTCGTGTTGCACGGCGCGGACGATCCGGCAGTTCCGCTCAAGGACGTCGAAGCCTTCAAGGCCGAGATGAAAGCCGCTGGCACGGACCTGCAATTCGTCGCTTACAGCCAGACGGTGCATTCCTTCACCATGCCGTCCGCCGGCAACGACAACGCCAAGGGCTCGGCTTACAACGAGCGCTCCGCCAAGCGCGCGTGGGCGTCCATGCAGAGCTTCCTCAAGGAAACGCTCGACTAGCAAGCGCGGGCGCCGCGGCCTGCGGCGCCCTTCCGCTTCGTCAACTAAGCAATAAATTAGGACAAATTTTATCATCTTGACCGAAGCCGGGGGACGGCGGCCAAAGCTGCGCTATGGTGAAGCGCTGTCGCTCAAGACGGCTGCAAGGCCGCCGCCATGTCCCCTTTCATCGCCCCCACGCTCACCTTCACGCTGCTCTGCTGCTCGGCCGCCTCGTTGCGCGCCGCCGATCTGGAAGCGCCAGCCGCCCTGCCCCAATACAGCGGCCGCGAAGCGTCCGACTTCTCCGGCCTTCACGCGGGCGCCGACATCGGCGCGGCGCTGGGTTCCGCGGGAGGGGCGCATACGTCCGGCTACGTGGGCGGCGCGCATCTGGGCTACACGTTCCAGGCAGGCCGTCTCACGGGGGGCGCCGAGATCGACACGTTCACCACCAGCCTCAGCTCAGGGCGGCTTGCGGCGTCCGATTACAGCCAGAAATTCCTCTCGTCCCTGCGCGGCCGCGCCGGCTTCGTGTTCGCCGACCTGATGCTCTACGGCACGCTGGGTTTCGGCTATTCCACTTCGGCCTTTCGCGATGGGACCGGCATCGCGCGCGCCACCATCAAGGGCGCAAGCTATGGCGTGGGGGCGGAATGGTCGCCCGTGCGCCGCATCGGCCTGCGCATTGAAATGCTGCGCTATGACTTTGGGGCGAACACTTATGTCACCCCCACCAGCGTGACATCCTTGCGCACTAGCACGAACCTGCTGCGCGCGGGCGCCAATCTGCGATTTTAAGATCAATGCGGCGCCGAAGCTCGCGCTGGGAAAATTACATAACTATTTTCGCAGGTTCTGTGGTAACTTCGTTACATTGCTTGCCAGCGACCTTCAGGGCGCAAGCAACCGAGAGGCGCCCGACCTCCCGCCCCAGCCACGAGGGGCGACATGCATTCCCGGTTTCAGAACACTTTGCTTCGCCTCATGAGCCCCCAGGACATGGAGATTTTCCGGCCCGAGCTTGAACCATGCGCCTTCAAGGTGCGCGACGTCATCGTTCGTCCCAACACCGCGATCGAATACGTCTACTTTCCCGAAAGCGGCCAGCTCTCAACCCTCGCGAAGATCCGCAACTTCGAGCCGATCGAAGTCGGGATGGTGGGACGCGAAGGCATGTCCGACATGTTGCCGGGAGGACGCACCCCGCTGGAGACGATCGTTCAGGTGCAGGGCGAAGGCCATCGCATCCCGGTTGCGGCGCTCGAAGGCCAGGTCGTCGCCAGTCCGCCATTCGCCGCTCTGATGCTGCGCTATCAGCGCTTCATGCTCATTCAATTATCCTACACGGCGCTGTCTCACGGCAGCTTTACGGTCACGGAGCGCTTGGCACGGTGGCTCCTGATGGTCGACGACCGGATCAACGGAGACATACCTCTGGTGCACGAGTTCTTCTCGTGGATGCTCGCGGTGCGGCGCGCCGGGGTGACGGAAGCAATGAACCGCTTGCAGGCGCAGGGCGCCATCAGCACCCAGCGCGGCCGCGTCAGAATCCTGGATCGCGACGCGCTTGTTGAACTCGCATCCGGCAGTTACGGCCCGCCGGAGGTGGAATACGAGCGCCTGTTCGGCGTGGCCCAGAACGACGAACGCACGCGCGCACGCCTCGCGTCCTAGGTCCGCTTCAGGAACAAGAGCCGGATGCGTCCATTGACCTTTCTCCCGGAGGGCCGTGGATGCACCGCTGCGATTACACAAAGCGCGATGGACGGGGCCTGTGGCTGTACAGCAAAGCCCCCATGGGGCCGCTTGCGCCGCAGGACGTTCCCTCGTTCGAGCCTGTCGAAATCGCAACCCACATGCGTTGGCACCCGCTGGCGCAGGAATGGGTGATCTACGCGGCGCACCGGCAAGACCGCACGTTCCTGCCCGCGGCGGACCCGCTGGCGCCCACGCGCGACCCTCAACGTCCGACCGAATTGCCTGCGGGCGATTACGACGTGGCTGTGTTCGAGAACCGCTTTCCCAGCCTTGCCGCACACCCAGGGCCTGCGCCCTCCATGGAGGGCGTGCGCACGGCCGAAGCGTTAGGTCGATGCGAGGTCGTGGTGTTCGCGCAGGACGGCGCGCTTGGCCTGGCGCAGCTTGCGGACGATCACGTCGCGCTGGTGTTGCAGGCGCTGGCGGACCGCACGCGCGCCATGGCGCAAGCGGGCGTCGCCTATGTGCTGCCGTTCGAAAACCGCGGCGTCGAAATGGGCGTGACGCTGCATCATCCGCACGCGCAGATTTATGGCTATTCGTTCCTTCCGGGGCAGCAGGCGCGCGCGCTGGAAGCGCAGCGCGCGCATCTGGCCGCGCATGGGCGCAGCTACATGGAGGACCTGACCGAGAGCGAGGCGCGCCTGGGACGCCGCATGATCGCCGATTTTGGCGGGGCGGTGTCGTTCGCGCCGCCGTTCGCACGCTTTCCGTATGAGACCTGGATAGCGCCGACGCGGCGCGCGGCCCGCCTTGGCGACCTTGACGACAACGCCCTGCTCTCGCTTGCGCGCGCATTGTCGGACGCGCTGCTGCGGCTTGACGGGTTGTTCGCGCAGCCCATGCCTTACCTGATGACGATCCACCAGGCGCCGTGCGGGGGCGATTGCCCCGAATGGGGCTTGCGCGTGGAGATCTGGCCGATCCGCCGCACAGCCGCCAAGCTGAAGTATCTCGCCGGCACGGAACTGGGCGCAGGCGTGTTCGCCAGCGACGTCACGCCCGAGGATGCAGCGAAACTGCTTCGGGAGGCGCGCTGATGGGCGATGCGTTCGAAGACCTGTTCGGCGTCGCGCCGGAGTGCGAAGCGGATGCGCCCGGCCGCGTCAACATGATGGGCGACCACACCGATTACAACGACGGCTTCGTGCTGCCGATGGCGATCCCTCAACGCACGTTCGTGGAGGCGGCGCGCGCCAAAGCCATGCCGCACAGGGCGTACAGCGTCTCGCTTCGCCGCATGGAGTCGTTTGCCGGCGCGGACCTGCCGGACTTTGCGCGCTACGTCGGGGGATGCGTGAACGTACTGGCGGAGCGCGGGATCGCGCTGCCGCCTCTGAACTTCCGCATCAGCTCAAACGTGCCTGTGGGCGCGGGACTGTCCAGCAGCGCCGCGCTGGAAGTCGCCGTCCTGCGCGTCCTCGACGAGATGTTCGGCCTTGGACTTGAGCCGGTGGAAATCGCCCTGCTGGCGCAGCGCGCCGAGATCATGCACGCGGGCGTGCAGTGCGGCGTCATGGACCAGATGGCGGCCAGCCTCGCGGGACCGCGCCAGATGCTCTTCATCGACACGCGCACGCTGGCGTTCCGCCACACCCCGCTGCCGCAGGGGTGCGACATCCTCGTGACGCACAGCGGCGTCGAGCGTCAGTTGAGCGCCAGCGCGTATAACGAACGCAGGCGCGAGTGCCAGGCCGCGGCCGCAATGCTGGGCGCCCCAAGCTTGCGCGACGTCGACGACATCGCGGCCGTTGAAAAGCTTGAGAGCCCGTGGCGTGAGCGCGCGCGCCATGTGGTGAGCGAGAACGCACGCGTGCTGAGCGCCCTCAAGGCTTCAGCGCCTGAATTTGGACAGCTGATGAACGCATCCCACGCGAGCTTGCGCGATGATTACGCGGTCTCGGCGCCCGCGCTCGACACGCTGGTGGACGCGCTGCAACGCCACCCCCTCGTTCATGGCGCACGGCTGACCGGGGCTGGTTTTGGCGGAGCCTGCGTGGCGCTGACGCAGGAGGGCGCAGCGCGGGAGCTCACCGCCTATGTAGCCGCGCTTGGGCTGAGCGGCGCAAGGGTGCTCGTGCCAGAGGCGCAGGCGCGCTGAAGCAGCCTTACGCCGAGAAAGCGTATTGGGTGCAGGAGCGCCATGTGCGGCCCGGCCGCAGCACGATCGAGGGGAAATGCGTGTGATGGGGCGCGTCCGGATAATGCTGCGCCTCAAGACAAAGACCCGCGTGGCGCCGATGCTTCGCAGCGCCGCGGCCGCCTGTCCCGTCAAGGACGTTTCCCGAATAGACCTGCAGCCCAGGCTCAGTCGTTCGCACCTCAAGCCGCCGGCCGCTCGCCGGATGGCGCAGGCACGCCGCAGTGCGCAGGCCCGCGCGCTCGCCTCGAAGGCAGAAATTGTGGTCCAGTCCGCGCGCGAGCGTGAGTTGCGCGTCCGCTCGACCAAGCGAATCGCCAAGCCGGCGTGGCGCGAGGAAATCAAAAGCGCCGCCTCTGACGCTGCGAAGCTCCCCCGTCGGAATCAGAGCGTCGTCCACTGGCAGAAACGCCTCCGCGTCGATCTCAAGCTCATGGCCGAGGATGTCGCCGAAGCCTTCGCCCGCAAGGTTGAAGTAGGAATGGTTCGTCAGGTTGACGAGCGTCGGCGCGTCACACCGGGCCTCGT
This sequence comes from Hyphomicrobiales bacterium, assembly GCA_028290405.1. Taxonomy (GTDB): domain Bacteria; phylum Pseudomonadota; class Alphaproteobacteria; order Rhizobiales; family Beijerinckiaceae; genus Terripilifer. The sequence goes on along the minus strand of JAQGJX010000083.1, from coordinate 19,686 downwards.
AGGCGATTGTCAGGACCCCTTGGGCGTCCAGCGTGTACGTCACCTCGACGTCCAGTGCGCCTGGATATCCCATGTCGCCAGCCGGGCTGTGCAGCGCGAACGTCATCGCGACAAGATGCGCCGCTTCGACAGGCGGGGACGGCCGCCACAGCCTGCGGTGGAACCCCTCCGCGCCGCCATGCAGGCTGTTGGGCCCTTCGTTGGCGTCAAGCGCGTACTCGACGCCATCCAGGCTGAAGGAAGCGCCGGCGATGCGGTTGGCGACGCGGCCCACGCAGGCCCCCAGATAATCGCGTCCGCATGCGTAGGGAGCAGCCTCGGCGTAGCCAAGCACAACGTTGTCAAACCTCCCGCTCGGATCCGGCACGCAAAGCGACACGATGCACGCGCCCAGATCGCTCAGGTGGATCTCATATCCGGCGGCGTTGCGGAGCCGATAAAGCGTCGCTGGCGTTGTGTACGGAGTCATACCGAACATCTCGCTTTTCATCGCCATGATACGCCTCCTGGGGCAGGAACCCTTCAAGTCGTGGCAGCGTTCCTGCTGCGAAAGGCTTCTCCCTGACCGCCTTTCGGCGGAGACATCCATGACCGCGACGGCTTACCTGAACGGCGCTGAAGGCGCCCGTGAACTTCTTGTCTGCTTTTCACATCTGAGATGGAATTTCGTTTTCCAGCGGCCGCAGCATCTGCTGTCGCGCGCGACGCGACGTTTTAAAGTCGCGTTTTTCGAAGAGCCCCTGCGGGAGGCGTGTTCGCGGCCGTTCCTGCGCACGTACGTGTCGCGCGAGGGCGTGAACGTGGCGACGCCCATCCTGCCGCTGGACCTCGACGCGGACGAAGCGCTGGCGGCGCAACGCTCGCTGCTTGACCGCTATATCCAACGCCAGCGCAGCCGCTCGCTCACAACATGGTACTACACGCCGGCCGCGCTCCCCTTCAGCGCGCATCTGACGCCGGACGCCTGCGTCTATGACTGCATGGACGAGCTCACGGCGTTCAAAGGCGCGTCGCAGGAGTTGCGCTTTTGCGAGCAGCGGCTTTTCAAGCAGGCGGACCTCGTCTTCACCGGAGGCTTCAGCCTCTACGAAGCCAAGAAGTCCTACCACAAGAGCGTCCACGCGTTCCCAAGCAGCATCGATGCGCACCATTTTGGCCGCGTGCGACAGGGAGCTCCCGCCCCGGAGGACATGCAGGGCATCAACGGGCCCAAGCTCGGATTCTTCGGCGTGATCGACGAGCGCATGGACCTCGACTTCGTCGCCGCCATGGCGGACGCGACGCCGCACTGGAACTATGTGATGCTGGGCCCCGTGGTGAAGATCGACTCCGCGAGCCTGCCGCGCAGGCACAACATTCACTGGATCGGCGGCCGCAGCTATGACGACCTTCCCGAATACATCGCCTCGTGGAACGTGGGCCTTATGCCCTTCGCGCTGAATGAATCCACCCGTTTCATCAGCCCCACGAAGACGCCCGAGTTCCTGGCGGCCGGTTGTCCTGTCGTCTCCACGCCCATTCGCGACGTGATCCGGCCCTATGGGGACGCGAAGATCGTCGACATCGCCAAGGACCCGCAGAGCGCCGTGGCGTGCGCGCAGCGCCTCATGGATATGCCCAAGGAGCCATGGCTGGCCGCCGTCGACAAGATGCTGAACGGCAATTCCTGGGACGAGACGTGGGCGCGCATGCTGGACCTCATGGACGGGCTGCGCGAGGAGGCCTCGCGGCCTGCCGCCGCGCTCAGCCGGGAGCTTGGAGGCGCCCGTGTATGATTGGCTTGTGGTCGGCGCCGGATTCGCGGGAAGCGTTCTGGCGGAGCGGCTTGCGTCGCAGCGAGGCGAGAAGGTCCTCATCATCGACAAGCGTCCGCATATCGGCGGCAACGCCTACGACCGGTACGACGAGGCGGGCCTGCTGATCCACCAGTATGGCCCGCATATTTTCCACACGAACGCCAAGGCGATCATCGACTACCTTTCGCAATTCACCGACTGGCGCCCTTATGAACACCGGGTGCTGGCGTCCGTGAAGGGGCAATTGCTGCCGATCCCCATCAACCTTGACACCGTCAACAAGCTGTACGGACTGTCGATGAACAGCGAGGAGCTGCAGCGCTTTTTCGCTGAACGCGCAGAGCCCGTGGGGGAGATCAGGACATCCGAGGACGTGGTTGTCAGCCAGGTGGGGCGCGACCTTTACGAGACTTTTTTTCGCGGATACACGCGCAAGCAATGGGGAGCTGATCCCTCCCAGCTCGACAAATCCGTTACGGCCCGCGTGCCCACGCGCACGAACCAGGATGATCGCTATTTCACCGACACATACCAATGCATGCCGGCGCTTGGGTATACGCGCATGTTCGAGCGGATGCTTGCGCATCCCAACATCCACGTTATGCTCCAGGCCGATTACAGGCAGGTGCGCGAGGAGATCGACGCGCGGCGCGTCATCTACACTGGACCCATCGACGAGTATTTCGATTTCCGCCTGGGGCGTCTGCCGTATCGCTCGTTGCGCTTCGAACATCGCACGCTGGAGTGCGAGCAATCGCAGCCGGTGGCGGTCATCAACTATCCGATGTCGGAGCCCTACACGCGCATCACTGAATACAAGCACCTGACGGGACAGACCCACGCTCGCACGAGCATCACGTATGAATATCCCAGCGACGAGGGCGACCCCTATTATCCGGTTCCAAAGCCGGAGAACGCGGAGCTCTACCGGGGCTATGAGGCGCTTGCCGCGCGCGCGCGGGACGTATGGTTCGTCGGCCGCCTCGCCACCTACCGCTATTACAACATGGACCAGGTTTGCGGGCAGGCGCTTGCGACCTTCCGACGGATCAACGAATCCCTGCCAGTGGCAAGATCGGGAGAGGCCCTGGCCGCCAGCGCCGTTTGATCTTCTGAAGGTGGTTCGAGAGGGCTGTAGCTTTGATGGAGCGACCGGCGCTTGAGGTTTGGGGCGGGTTCGAATGCACCATCGCGCGCATTCGCGATTCCTATCGCGATCAATGCCGCGACACCGGGCACTTTGATCGCATCGAAGACCTGGAGCGCGCGGCGTCTCTGGGGCTCAGGCGTTTGCGCTATCCTGTGCTGTGGGAATCATTCGCGGACGAAGCGACCGCGTGGGCCTGGCACGACGCGAGGTTCTCGCGCCTGCGGGCCTTGGGCCTGGGGGTGATCGCCGGACTGACCCACCACGGCGGCGGACCGTCCGGCACGAGCCTCCTCGACACGCACTATCCTGAAAAGCTCGCCGGCCATGCGAGTGCTGTCGCGCAGCGCTATCCTTGGCTGGAGGCGTATACGCCGGTGAACGAACCGCTCACCACCGCGCGATTCGCTTGCCTGTACGGTCACTGGCATCCCCATCAGGCGCACACCGGCGCGTTCCTGCTCGCGTTGTTCCACCAGTGCAGAGCCACGGCGGCGGCCATGAAAGCCATTCGGCGCGTGAACCCCCGCGCGCAACTCGTCCAGACGGAGGACATGGGCCGCGTCTTCTCGACATCCAAACTAAAACTGCAGGCAGAGTACGAGAACGAACGGCGCTGGCTCAGCTTCGACCTGTTGACGGGCCGCGTCGACTCGAAACACCCCTGGCGGCGGGCGTTTCTCGACGCCGGCGTGCAGGAGCGCCAACTCGACGAGATCAGCCACGAGCCTTGTCCGCCGGACATCGTCGGCGTCAATCATTACCTGACGAGCGACCGTTACCTCGACCACCGCGTCGCCGACTATCCTCCCGAGTTTCGCGGTGGAAACGGCCGGCAAGCCTATGTGGACGTGGCGGCGGCGCGGGCAAACGTGCCAGCGCGCGACTTCGGGCCCCGCGCCCGTCTGCAGGAAGCATGGGACCGGTATGGCCTGCCGCTGGCTGTGACGGAAGTGCACAACGGCTCAACGCGCGAGGAGCAGTTGCGATGGCTCGCGGAGGTTTGGTGGGCGGCGAACGACGTTGCGCAGGCGGGGGCGGACGTGCGCGCGGTGACCGTCTGGTCGCTCGCGGGCGCAGTGGACTGGAACTCGCTTCTGACGCGCCGGGACGGCTTCTATGAACCGGGGGCGTTCGACGTGCGCACAAGTCCGCCGCGGCCCACCGCGCTCGCCAGCGCCGTGCGCGCGCTGACGAGCCAAGCCTGCTTCGATCATCCATGCCTTGACGGCGCGGGATGGTGGCGGCGGAGCGATCGATATCATCGCGCCCAATGGTGCGCTCCGGCCGCCGCTGGCGGTCGGCGAACGCGTCGCCTGGCTGTGAGCGATCCCTCGACGGCGCTCGGCGCGGCCTTCATGAACGCCTGCCAACGGCGCGACCTCGCCGTCGTCACAGCGCCTTTTCCCGAGGCTAAGGGGCGAGCATGGGCGGTCATCGATACGGGCGACGTCGCGCCCGGCGCCAGCGCCATGACGGATTTCGCGCAACGCATCGGCGCGCCTCTGGTGCGCTTCTCCTCCCCGCATCTGTTCAAGCCGCTCAAAGGCAGAGCCTATCGCGAATCCGACCGTCCGACGCCCGCCAACGAGCGCGGCCGCAGGGCCGCGGCGGCGGAGGACGACGCGCGCGCCCGCGCCCCCGCTTCGCTGCTCGTGCGCACGGGACCGATGTTTTCCCTCGACTGGGCGGACGCAGACTTCGCGGCGATGATGCAGATGGTCGTAAGCGGACGCCGCGAGGCGGCGTCCTCCCTCACCTATATTCCCGACCTTGTCGACGCCGTTCTCGATCTCTTGATCGACGAGGCATGGGGCACGTGGCACCTTGTCAACCAAGGGAGCGCAGCTCCTGAAAACATGAGCGCGCCCGTGAATACGGAACCTCTCGCCCAACCTACGGATTGCGCCACCATCACCACTGAACGCGGGTTGTGGCTGCCGCCGCTGGAGGGCAGGCTCGCGGAGTTCTGCGCAGGGTCCATAGGTCCCTGAAGCAGCAGCATGGGATCGCGATGCGCACGCGGCTTGACCTCAACGGGGAGTGGGACTTCCTGCACGCGAGCAACGACAGCGCGCTGGAGCCCGTCGCGCGCCGCCGCATCAGGGTGCCGGCTCCATGGCAGGCGCAGTTTGCGGACCTGCGCATGCGCGCGGGCATCGGCGCCTACCGCCGCGTCATCCACGTGCCTGCGTCCATGCGCGACGGGCGGATCTACATCGTGTTCGGCGCCGTGTTCCACGCCATGCGGCTGTGGGTGAACGGCAGCCCCGTGGGCAAGCATGAAGGCGGCTTCCTGCCCTTCTCGTTCGACGTGACCGAGTTCATCGTCGACGGCGAAAACGAAATCCTCGTGCGCGCCGAGAGTCCAACGGACAATCCCCTGGCTTACCCCGATGCGCCGCTCGCCGAGATTCCGTTCGGAAAGCAAAGCTGGTATGGGCCGCTGTCAGGCATCTGGCAGTCGGTGTATCTGGAATCGCGCAACCGCGACTATATCGAGCGGGCGCGCATCGTCGCGGATCTTGTCGCGGGCGCCGTCAGCGTCACGCTGTTCACCCATGAGCCGCTTGCGCGCGACGCCGAGATCACCTTTGCGGCGCTCGATCCCGATGGCGAGATCGTCGCGCAGGAGAGCGTGTTCCGCCGATCCGGGACGGAGGAAGTCACGTCCCGTCTTGCGCCGGAGACGATCAAGGCGTGGTCGCCCGACCACCCGCATGTCTATCGCATGGCGATGACGATTTCGCATGGCCCGCAGGTGGTCGACCGCATCGAGCAGACGTTCGGCTTTCGCACGTTCGAAGCGCGCGAGGGACGGTTCTTCCTCAACGGCGAGCCATTCTACCTGCGCGGCGCGCTCGACCAGGATTACTACCCCGACACGATCTGCACGCCGCCCAGCGAGGCGTTTCTGATCGACCAGTTCCAGAAGGCCAAGCAACTCGGCCTCAACTGCGTGCGCTGCCACATCAAGGCGGCCGATCCGCTGTATTACGACGTGGCCGACCGAATCGGCCTTCTGGTGTGGTCCGAGCTGCCCAATGGCGGACTTTCGACGGAGCGCTCGCGCGCCCGCAAGGAACGCCTGCTGAAGGGCATCGTCGATCGCGACAGCCATCACCCGTCCATCGTGATCTGGACCATCATCAACGAAAACTGGGGCGTCGACCTTGTGCATGATTCCTCGCACCGGGACTGGCTGAAGAAGACCTACCACTGGCTCAAGCAATATGACCGCACGCGCCTTGTGGTGGACAACTCGCCGCTCGCACCCAGCTTTCACGTGCAGACCGACATCGCCGACTATCACTTCTACGCCGGCATCCCCGATCACCGGCACGATTGGGACGCCTTCGTGGATTCCCTCGCCAGTCGGCCGGACTGGTTGTTCAGCCCTGAAGGCGACGCGGCGCCCACGGGCGAGGAACCGCTGGTGTGCTCCGAGTTCGGGAATTGGGGCCTGCCGGACCCGGCTGATCTTGCGGGCGCGGACGGTCGCGAGCCATGGTGGTTCGAGACCGGTCACGATTGGGGCGACGGGGTGATGTATCCCCATGGGATCGAGCACCGTTTCAACGACTGGAGCCTCGACCGCGTGTTCGGCGACCTGCGCCGCTTCATTGTAGCGTGCCAATGGCAGCAGTTCCGGGCGCTCAAGTATGAGATCGAGGCGATGCGGCGCAAGCAGCAGATCGCCGGGTACGTCATCACCGAACTCACGGACGTGCACTGGGAGTCGAACGGCTTGCTCGACATGCGCCGGAACGTGCGCATCTTTCACGACGTGTTCAAGGACATCAACGCCGATGTCGTGATCGCGCCGAAATGGAATCGCCTCGCCTACTGGGACGACGAACCGGCGCATGTCTCGCTGTCCATCGCCAACGGCGGGGCGAGCGACATCACGAACGCGAGCCTTGAGCTGTCTGGGCCGCATCCGATGGCGCGCAGCATTGAATCCCTCGCCGCCAGCCGTGTCGTCACCTTGCCGGGCCTTGATCTCGCCATCGCGCCGGTCGCCGCGCCCGCGCGCCTGCGGATGGAGATGAGCTTGCGGCGCAATGGCGAGGTGGCGGCGCGCAACCACCTTGATATCTGCGTTTTCCCCGCCGCCATGCGCCGCGCCCGCGTGGAGGCGCCGATCTGGTCTCCGGACGTCGCCATCAGCGAGCATCTCTCCGCCCTGGGCTATCGCGTGTCCGGCGCCATCTCGCAGGCCAGGCTCATCATCGCGCGGGAGTTTGATCTTGAAATCGCCAAGTACCTGCGGGACGGCGGGCGCCTTTTGCTGCTGCCGGATCGCGAGGGGCTTTTGCAGCCGCTGTTTCCACACTGGCAGAACGTGCGGGTGGTGCGCCGCGACGGGACGGTTTGGCGCGGCGACTGGGCGTCGTCGTTCTCATGGCTGCGGCGCGACGGCCCCTTCTCGGACATTCCCGGCGAGCCGCTGCTGGACGAGCCGTTTGATCGCGTGCTGCCCTCGCATGTGATGACCGGTTGCAACCTTCTCGATTTCCAGGCGCGGGTGCATGCAGGGCTTGTGGTGGGATGGATCCACAAGCCGGTCGCACTGACCGTGGAGCGCGCCTACGGAAAGGGGCATTTCGCCGCCACGACCTTTCGGCTGTTTCGCGACGAGCCGGGCGCGGACCCGATGGCGACGATCCTGCTCGCGCGCCACATCGCACTCGCGATGAACCATGGCGACAAGCCGGACGCCATCGAGGCGCAGGACGCGCGAAGCGGGAGCGGATTCAGATGAGCTTGCCGCGAGGCATCGGCGGGGCGCCGCGCGTCCACTGCAACGGCGCTGCGATCCCCGCGATCGGCTTCGGCACGTGGGAGCTCTCCGGCGCCGCGTGCCAACGCGCGGTCGAGGACGCGCTGGAGCTGGGCTATCGCCATCTCGACACCGCCGCCATGTATGGCAACGAAGCCCAGGTTGGCGCAGCCATTCGCGCAAGCGGCGTGCCACGGGCGGAGATCTTCCTGACCACGAAAGTCTGGCGCGACGACATCGGCGCCGGCGCGCTTGAACGCTCTGCGGCGCAGAGCGTCGTGCGGCTTGGCGGGCCTGTGGACCTGCTGCTCGTGCATTGGCCCAACGCCTCCATTCCGCTGGAGGAGACGATCTCGGCCCTGTGCGCCGCCAAGCGTCTGGGGAGCACGCGGCATATCGGGGTGTCCAACTTCTCAGCGGCCCTGCTCCACAAGGCCGACGAGTTCGCTGCGCGCCATGGCCAGCGGTTGGCGACGAACCAGTGCGAATATCACCCCGGCCTCCGGCAGGACGATCTTCTGGCCGCATGCCGGGCGCGCGGCGTTTCGTTCACCTCCTACTCGCCTCTTGGAAAGGCCGCGCTTCTCGGCCATCCCGCGCTGTTGGAGATTGCGCGCCGGCATGGGCGCACCGCCGCGCAGATTGTGCTGCGCTGGCATGTGCAGCAGCCTGCGGTCATCGCGATACCCAAGGCGAGCCGCCGCGAGCATGCGCGGCAAAATCTGGCGGTCTTTGACTTCTCGCTGGGGGACGCCGACATGAAGGCCATCGCGGCCCTCGCGCAAAAGCGAGGCCGCATCACGGACCCTTCCTTCGCGCCTGAATGGGATTGATCGAACGCCGCCTTTAAGCGGCGTGCATGACCCGTATTTATGCGGGGGAAAGTTCATGTGTGCGGGAACTTCGCATTTGCGCCCACGTTCTGTGGCTCTCGGTAGGAGAGTTTCGTGAAAAGAAGCCTCGGCGCAGCGATTATCACAGCTTCCATTTACGCAGGATCGCCTTGGGCTTTGGCGTGGGCGCAGGGCGCCTCGGCGCACAATATTGCAGCCCCGCCGGCCTCCGCGGCGCCCGCCGAGGACGGGCAATGGACCATGCCCGGCAAGAATTTCGCCAGCACCCGTTATAGCGGCCTCGACCAGATCAACGTCAGCAACGTAAAGAATCTCCAGGTCGCGTTCACATTCTCCACCGGCGTGAACAAGGGCCATGAATCCGCGCCGCTGGTGGTCGGGAGCACGATGTACGTGCTGTCGCCCTACCCGAACATCCTTTATGCGCTCGATCTCACGCAGCCGGGCGCGCCGCTGAAGTGGCGTTACAACCCCAAGCCCGACGCCGCCGCGCAAGGCGTGGCGTGCTGCGACGTGGTGAACCGAGGCCCCACATATGCGAACGGGCGAATCTTCTTCACCACGCTCGATGCGCACGTGGTCGCGGTGAACGCCGACACCGGCGAGGAGATGTGGAAGACGAAGGTCGGCGAAATCAACAAGGGCGAGACCATGACGATGGCGCCCCTGGTCGCCAAGGACAAGGTGGTCGTCGGTAATTCGGGGGGCGAATACGGCGTGCGCGGCTGGGTGCAGGCGCTTGACGCCGCATCAGGCAAGAGCGTCTGGAAAGCCTACAGCACCGGGCCCGACAGGGACGTCAAGATAGGCCCGTCGTTCAAGCCGTTCTATGACGGCGACAAAGGCCAGGACCTTGGCGTCTCCACATGGCCGCCGAACGCATGGGAGCAGGGCGGCGGCACGGTTTGGGGATGGATGTCGTATGATCCTGACCTCAACCTACTTTATCACGGCACCGGCAATCCCGGCCCCTGGAACGCCAACCAGAGGCCCGGGGACAACAAGTGGACCACAGGGATCTTCGCACGCGATCCCGACACCGGCGACGCGCGCTGGTACTACCAGACCGCGCAGCACGACATACATGACTGGGACACCATCAACGAGCAGGTGCTGCTCGACATGGAATGGGACGGCCAAATGCGCAAGGTGCTTGTGCACCCGGGCCGGACGGGCTTCGTCTACGTCTTAGACCGCACCACGGGCGAAGTGCTGTCAGCCAAGCCGTTCCATGCCCTCACGGCCGTGACGGGCGTCGACCTCAAGACCGGCCGTCTCCAATACAATCCCGACAAGGAGCCGATCCAGAACCGTGTGGTGCGCAACATCTGCCCGACCGCGCCCGGCTCCAAAGACTGGAATCCCTCCGCGTTTTCGCACAGGACCGGCGTTCTCTACATTCCGCACATGAACATGTGCATGGATTGGGAGACCACAGAACCTAATTACATCGCCGGCACGCCCTACGTGGGCGCGGAGGTGCGCATGTTCCCCGGGCCAGGCGGCCACATGGGGGAGTTCTCCGCGTGGGACATCCGCGCAGGAAAGGAACTCTGGACCATCAACGAGCGCTTCCCGCTTTGGAGCGGCGCCATGGCGACCGGCGGCGACCTCGTTTTCTACGGCAACATGGAAGGCTGGTTCAAAGCCGTGCACGCGCGCACCGGCGAAGCCCTGTGGCAGTTCAAGACGTCCTCTGGAATCATCGGTCAACCGACCACCTATCGGGGGCCCGACGGCAAGCAATATGTCGCGGTTCTCTCCGGGGTCGGCGGCTGGGCGGGGGCCATCGTCTCGGGCGATCTAGATCCGCGCGACGGAAGCGCCGCGCTGGGTTTCGTCAACGCGATGCGGGACCTGAAGAACGTCACCACTAAGGGAGGAACGCTCTATGTGTTCAAGCTCCCTTAGGCTGGCGGCGCTCGGCTGCGCAATGCTCGCCTCCCTTTCGGCGCAAGCGCGCGAGCTGCGCGTCTGCGCTGACCCGAACAACCTGCCCTTCTCCAACGAAGCCCGGGAGGGGTTTGAGAACAGGATCGTCGACCTTGTGGCCCAGGCGCTTCGCGCGGAGGTGACCTATGAGTGGCGCGCCCAGCGTCGCGGGTTCCTGCGCGAAACGCTGAAGGCGGGCGCGTGCGATCTCGTGCCCGGCCTGCCAAGCAACATGGAGGGCGTGGGAGTTACGACGCCCTACTACCGTTCCGCCTACGTTTTCGTGACGCGCGCCGACGGCCCGTCCGTCTCCTCCTTCGACGATCCCGTGCTGCACAAAGCGACCGTAGGCGTGCAATTGATCGGCGACGACGGCTGGAACACGCCCCCCGCCCATGCGCTGACGCAACGCGGCGTCGTCAACAACATCCGCGGATATACGCTCTATGGGGACTATCGCCAGCCCAACCCGCCAGCGCGAATCGTCGACGCGGTAGCGAATGGAGAGGTGGACGTCGCTGTCGTATGGGGGCCGCTGGCGGGCTATTTCGCGGCGTTGCAAAAGCCGCCGTTGCGGGTCACGCCCTTCGGGGGAACACAAAAGGCGTCGGATCTGCCGATGACGTGGAGCATCTCCATGGCCGTGCGCAAGGCGGACGAGCCTCTGCGGCAAGAAGTCGAAGCGGCTTTGGCGACGTGGCGGCGAGAGATCGACGCTGTTCTGGCGGCCTACAACGTGCCGCGTGCGGACGTGGAGGCAAGATGACCCGCGGAGCCCTCATGCTGCTGTGCGCCAGCCTTCTTGTGGGCGCGTGCGAGCGTGAACGGCGCGAATTCCGCCGCGATCCCGTGGTGGCGAGCGACGAAGACAAGATCACCATGTCGAGCATCTCCCCGGGCGGCGGGCAGCCGGCCGCGCAGAGCAGCGCGCGCGCGAAAGAGTTCGAGAACAACGCCTATCACGTCAGCCAAGGCAAGAAATACTATACCTGGTTCAACTGCAACGGCTGCCATTCAAACGGCGGCGGCGGTTCGGGCCCGCCGTTGATGGACGATACTTGGATCTATGGCGGGTCCATGGAAAACATCGTTCGCACGATCAAGGAGGGGCGGCCGAACGGCATGCCGTCGTTTCGCGACCGCATCCCGGACGATCAGATCTGGGAGCTCGCCGCGTACGTGCGCTCCATGGGCCGGGCCATCCCCCAGGACGTCGCCCCCGGACGCAACGACGACATGCATCCAAGGCCCGCCGAGAACCGGCAGCCTTACGTCACGCCCATTCCCGGCGGCTCGACGCCGCCCTCCGGGCTCGCGCCGCAATGAGGTCGCCGCGTCACGCCGTTGTGGTGGCCGCCTCGCTTGCCCTGGCAGGCTGCGAGGGGTGGCAGTCCTCGCTGGACCCAAAGGGCCCGCACGCGAGCGCCATCCATGATCTCTTCTGGTTCTTCACCGCCGTATGCGCCCTTGTGTGGGCGCTCGTGGTTCTGGCGCTCGCATGGGCCTTGTGGCGTCGCCGGGGGCTCAGGCCGGATCCCTTATCCATCCAAGGCGGGCGCGAGCGACGCCTTACGATCGTGGTGTCGACCCTTGTGGCGCTGACTGGCGTAACGCTGATCGGACTCACGATCGCCAGCTACGCCAGCCAGAGGCGATTGTTCGGCCCGCAGGAGGCGCGCCTCACCATCCGCATCACCGGCCACCAATGGTGGTGGGACGCGGTTTATGAAGACCCTGACCCGCAGCGCACGTTCAGCACCGCCAATGAGATTCATGTTCCGGTCAACCAGCCGGTGCTGCTGAAGCTTGAAGCGTCGGACGTCATTCATTCGCTGTGGGTCCCGAGCCTCGCGGGCAAGCAGGATCTCATTCCGGGTCGCCAAAACCTGCTGACGATCCAGGCGGACAGGGCCGGCGTCTATCGCGGCCAGTGCGCGGAGTTCTGCGGCTGGCAACACGCCCACATGGGCTTTTTGGTCGTCGCGCAGCCGCAACAGGACTTCGACGCCTGGCGCAACCAGCAGATCGTTGCACGCGCGCCGCCTGACGACGAGTTGCGCAAGCAGGGCGAGGGCGTGTTCCTGTCGAGCACATGCGTGACCTGCCACACGGTGCGCGGCGCCGGAGCGGGCGGGCGCGTCGGCCCCGACCTCACCCATGTCGGCGGCCGCCAGTACATTGCGGCGGGCGCCTTGCGGATGAGCGCAGAGGCGCTCGCCGCCTGGATCGTCGATCCACAAGGCGTGAAGCCCGGCGTCCACATGCCGGCGACGCCGCTGCGCCCGGATCAGGTCCAGCCCCTGGCGGCCTACCTGGAGGGCCTTAAATGAGCGAGGCGTCGGTGCGGCCGGCCAAGGACGTGCGCGACACGCAGCTGGACGCGGCGGAGCTACACGCGCGGCTGGCGCGCACATGGGGATCTGGCCGGGGGCTGCTGGCGGCGCTGTCCACGGTGGACCACAAGATCATCGGGCGGCGCTACATCGTCACCGCGTTCCTGTTTCTTTTTCTCGCCGGCCTGTCGGCGGTGGCGATGCGCCTGCAACTGGCGCGACCCGAGTCGGCGCTAATGGGGCCGGATCTATACAACCAGCTCTTCACCATGCACGGCACGACCATGATGTTCCTCTTCGCCGTGCCGGTGATGGAGGCGTTCGCCGTGTACCTCGTGCCGCTCATGGTGGGCACGCGAAACATCGCCTTCCCGCGCCTCAACGCCTTCAGCTATTACGTCTATGTTTTCGGCGGCCTGATGCTGTGGGTGGCGTTCGCGCTCAACATAGGCCCGGACACCGGCTGGTTCGCCTACGTGCCGCTGTCAGGTCCGGAGAACAGCCCGGGCAAGCGCGTCGACTTCTGGGCGCAGATGATCACCTTCACGGAAGTCGCGGCGCTCGCGGTGTCGGTGGAAATCATCACCACCGTATTCAAGCAGCGCGCCCCGGGGATGACGCTGGACCGCCTGCCGCTGTCGGTATGGACCCAGCTCGTCACCGCCTTCGTGGTGATCTTCGCGATGCCCGCCGTGATGCTGGCCTCCACCATGCTCATTCTCGACAGGTTGGTGGAAACCCATTTCTTCAACCCTGCGGAAGGCGGCGACGCGCTTCTCTGGCAGCATATGTTCTGGTTCTTCGGGCACCCGGAGGTCTACATCATCTTTCTGCCCGCCACGGGCTTCGTCTCGTCCATCGTCGTCACGTTCAGCCGCCGGCCGATGTTCGGCTATCTGCCGATGGTCCTGTCGGTCATCTCCGTGGGCTTCCTGTCCTTCGGCCTGTGGGTGCACCACATGTTCACCGCAGGCGTTCCCCAGCTTGGCGCAAGCTTCTTCACCGGCGCGAGCATGTTGATCGCCATTCCCAACGGGGTCCAGATCTTCTGCTGGATCGCCACCTTGTGGGACGGCAAGCCGGTGTTTCGAACCCCGCTTCTGTTCGCGCTGGGCTTCATCGTCATCTTCGTAATCGGGGGGCTCACGGGCGTCATGGTCGCCTCGGTGCCCATCGACACTCAGGTGCACGATACGTATTTCGTTGTGGCGCACTTTCATTACGTGTTGATCGGCGGCGCCGTGTTCCCGCTGCTGGGCGCCGTCTACTACTGGTTCCCGAAGCTGACCGGCCGCATGATGAGCGAACGCCTGGGGACATGGCATTTCTGGCTCGCGTTCGTGAGCTTCAACGTCGCCTTCTTTCCCATGCACATATTGGGGCTGCAGGGCATGCCGCGCCGGGTCTACGCCTACCAGGCGGAGATGGGGTGGGGGCCGCTCAATCTCCTCGTCACGATCGGCGCCGCGTTCTTCTTCCTGAGTTTCGTGCTGTTCCTGTGGAACGCCGTCACGAGCCTGCGCGCCGGCGCGCCGGCCGGCGACAATCCCTGGGACGCCGGCACGCTTGAATGGGCGACCTCGTCTCCGCCCTCGCCGCAGAACTTCGACCGCATTCCCTTCGTCACCCATCGCGAGCCGCTCTGGGCGCAGCGCGACGCGTTGACGGTCGTGGCGGGCCTGGCGGTCGATCATCGCGAGGTGCTCGTGACGAGCGTCACGGAAGCCCGCCCGGACCTGCGCGAAACATCGCCCGCCCCGTCCATCTGGCCCTTCGTTTCAGCGATTGCGGTGGGGGCGACCTTCATCGCCTCCATCTTTACCCCCTGGGGCGTGGTGTGGGGCGCAGCGCCGGTCGGCGTCGCGCTGATCTGCTGGTTTTGGCCAAAGGGCGCGCCGGAGGACGAGGAATGAAAACGTCCATCCTGCACGACGTTTCAGAACTCCCCACCTACGGCTTCGGAACACGGATGACGATGGCGTGGGGCACCATGGCGTTCATCCTCATCGAGGGGACGGGATTCGCGATCGCCGCCGCGGCGTACTTTTATCTTGCGTGGCTCAATCCGGAATGGCCGCTGAGCGCCGCCCCGCCTGGTCTCCTGTGGTCTGGCCTCATCACCCTTCTCATGCTCGTGAGCCTGTGGCCGAACCAGCGCGCCAAGGCGCGTGCGGAAGAGCACAATCTTCCGGCGGTGCAATTGCATCTGCTCGTGATGAGCGCAATCGGGCTTGGTCTGCTCGCCCTTCGGGCGGCCGAGTTCGCCACCCTGCACGTCAAATGGGACGCCAACGCCTACGGCTCCTTCGTATGGCTGTTGCTGGGGCTCCATACGACCCATCTTGCGACGGACGTGATCGACACAATCGTCCTCACCGCCCTGATGTTCACGCGGCACGCGCATGGCAAGCGTTTCAGCGACGTGACCGACAACGCCTTCTACTGGTATTTCGTGGTCGCCTCCTGGCTGCCGATCTATTTCATTCTCTACTGGACGACGAGGCTATGAGGGTCCCATGGCGGCGTTCTACCGAAGCGGACTTTCATCGGCCGGCGTATTCGCCGGACCCTTGGCGTGGTTCGTCAGCCTGCAGACGAAGTACGCGCTCGTGCCATGGGTGTGCGCGAACAAGGCGCAGCTCATTCACCCGGTCACGCTGGCGTCCGCCCTCATCGGCCTTGCAGGCGCGTGGCTTTCATGGCGCGCCTATGCGAGCTCCGGGTCAGCCTCGCAGGATCCTCAGGCGGGCGGCCGCCCGCATCAGTTCCTCGCGATGCTCAGCGTGCTTGTGGCGCTGCTGTTCACGCTCGTGATCGTCGTCCAGGGCACCGCGGCGTTCTTCCTTGAAGGCTGCGAGCGATGAGAGCGGCGCTGCTTTTGAGCGCCTGTCTTCTTTGCGGCCCGGCGTTGGCGCACGCGGGTCATGTGCACTGGACGGAGCTTGCCTCGACGTGGACCTGGGACCCCCTCATTGTGGCGCCGCTCGTCCTCTCGCTGACGATCTATGCTCTCGGCGTGGGGCGGCTATGGCGGCGTGCGGGCGTGGGACGCGGCGTTCGCATGTGGCAAGTCGGGTGCTTCGCGCTGGCGTGGCTCCTGCTGTTCGGCGCCCTCGTGGCTCCGCTGCACTGGCTGGGCGAGCGGCTGTTTATGGCGCACATGATCGAACATGAGATCCTGATGACGCTCGCCGCGCCGCTGCTCGTCGTCGCGCGCCCCTTCGGCGCCGCGTTATGGGGCGCTCCGCCAAGTTGGCGCCGCGGCTGGGGACATGTGGCGCGCAGCCGCGCGGCGGCCGCCATGTGGGCGTGGATCACGACGCCGCTCGTCGCGACGCTCGTGCATGGACTCACCATCTGGCTGTGGCATGCGCCTGCCCTCTACGACGCCGCGCTCGCCTCGCCGCGCCTGCACTGGCTCGAGCATGTGAGCTTCTTCGCCAGCGCGCTCGTGTTCTGGTGGGCGCTCTTGCGCGGTCCGGGACGAGAGCGCGCTTTTGGCGCAGCGGTCTTTTATCTGTTCGTCACATCGCTGCACACGGGATTTCTGGGCGTCCTTTTGTCCGTGACCCGGCGCCCGCTCTATCCCGTGCAGACGCGAGAGGCGCTCGCATGGGGCTTGTCGCCGCTTGAGGACCAGCAGCTCGCCGGGCTCATCATGTGGGTGCCGGGCGGCATGGTCTACGCAATTGCTGCCCTCGCCCTGTGCGGGGTGTGGATTGCGCGCTCAAGCCGCCATCCGCCCGGCGCGCTCTGGGCCACGCCTAACTAGGCTGCGACAACAGCCCTGCGGCGTCCACGACGATCTTGTTCAGGAACTGGTTGCGATGAAACGCCCGGAAAGCCCGATGCGCCACCAGGAACGCGACGATGTCCGACTGCTCGCGCGTCTCGTCCATGGAGGCGAGCTTCACGTTTCCCGCTTCCCGTAGATCGTCCGGCAAGCGCTCGATCATGGGTTCGCACACCACCAGCGAAAGGTCCTTGTGGGACGCAAGCCAGCGCACGATTTGCAGCGAGGGACTTTCGCGCAGGTCTTCGACGTCCGGCTTGTACGCAAGTCCGTAGCAACCAACCACAGGGCTCTTGAAGCGCTCGGCATGATGCACCACGCGGTCCGCGACCCAGTGGGGCTTGGCCTCGTTGACCTCGCGAGCCATGCGGATCATGCGCGCCTCCTCGGGGGCGCTGTCGACGATGAACCAGGGATCGACGGCGATGCAATGCCCGCCCACACCCGGTCCCGGCTGAAGGATATTCACCCGGGGATGCCTGTTGGCGAGGTCGATGGCCGACCAGACGTCGATGCCCAGCTTCTCGCAAATGACCGAGAGTTCATTGGCGAACGCGATGTTGACGTCGCGGAACGAGTTTTCGATCAGCTTGACGAATTCGGCTGTGCGGCAGTCCGTTCGAAACGCGTCAGCGGTGACGAAAGAGCCATAGAGCTTGGCGGCCGCCTCCGCGCATTCGCGGGTCATGCCGCCAATGATGCGATCATTGGTGATGAGTTCGCGCATCATCTGGCCGGGCAGAATGCGCTCGGGGCAGTGCGCGACGGCGACGTTGGTGTCCGGCCGGCTCTCCTTGTAGCGCGGGAAGTTCAAGTCCGGGCGCAGGCTGGCAAGCTGCCTCGTCATGCGCTCCGTCGCCCCGACGGGCGAGGTCGACTCCAGCACCACGGTCGATCCGGCCTTCAGGCAGGGCGCGATCGCGGCTGTGGCGGCGTCGATATAGGAGAGGTCCGGCTTGTGTCCATCCCGAAAGGGGGTGGGCACGGCGATGACGTAATAATCAGCTTCCACAGGTTCGTTCTGCGCGCGCAGCCGGCCCGTCTGGACGGCGGCTTTCAGCAGCATGTCGAGGTCCGGCTCAAAGAAGTGGGCCCGTCCCTGGTTGATGCTGGATACGGCGCGTTCGCTCACGTCGTACCCGACGACTTCATGGCCCCGGCTCGCCAGCATCGAAGCGACAGGAAGACCGATGTATCCAAGGCCGACGACACACACGACGCTCATTGGGCGAACTCCTGCTCGATGATTCGTACAATTTGCCGCGCGGCGGTTCCGTCGCCGTATGGAAACACGCGCCGCGCCGCAGCCGCGTAGGCGCGTTCGTCGGACAGCAGGCGGTCCACTTCCTCACGCATGACGCGCGGGTCCGTGCCGATGAGCTTGACGACGCCTGTGCTGAGAGCCTCGGGCCGTTCCGTCACGTCGCGCATCACCAGCACTGGCTTTCCCAGCGCCGGTCCTTCTTCCTGGATGCCGCCGGAGTCCGTGATGATGAGCCGCGCCCTGTTCATGAGATAAACCATATCCACGTAATCCACAGGGTCGATGAGGTGCAGCGAGCGGTTCACGTTCGGGCGCCCGCCCAGCAGATCGCCCACGACGGTGCGCACGTTCGGGTTCAGGTGCACGGGATAGAGCACCTGCGCATCGCCGCGATCCACGACGCTCGCCAGCCCCTCGCAAATGCGCCGGAAGCCTTCGCCGAAGCTCTCGCGCCGATGACCTGTCACCAGCACGAGGTTTCGCGCTTGGTCCAGGAAGCCATATTTGCGGTCGAGGTCCTGCTTGAGCGCGCTGGAGGTTTCGATGCGCTGGGACATGTACATCAACGCGTCGATGCCGGTGTTGCCTGTGACGAACACCCGGCCCTTCTGGTTATACTCGCGGCTCAGATTGAGCTTCGCCTTTTGTGTCGGCGCGAACATCAGGTCCGAGACCGCGTCGATCGTCACACGGTTGAATTCTTCCGGCCACGGCCGTTTGAGATCGTGCGAGCGAAGGCCCGCCTCCACGTGTCCGATGCGGCAGCCCGTATAAAAGCCCGCTATCGCGGCCGCCATAGCGGTGGTGGTGTCGCCATGGACAAGCATCAGTTCTGGACGCAACTCGGCGAGCACGTCGCACATCTTTTCCACGACGCCGGCGGTGATGCCCGCAAGGCTTTGGCCTGGCGACATCAGCGCAAGATCGACGTCGGGGCGTTCATCGAAAGCCACGAACACCTGCTCCAGCATCTCTCTATGCTGGCCGGTGGTCGCCACGGTGGTTCGCAAGTAGGGGGACTGTCGCAGCGCCTTGACCACAGGAATCATCTTGATTCCCTCCGGGCGCGTGCCAAACACCACGAGTACGTGTCCCGCCATGCGAGCTCCAGCAATTGGGTCGAACCCGAGCCGGCCTGCTGCGCGGCGTCGAGCGTGAGAGTAACTCTCCCGCCCCGATTCCGTTCAACCTATATTGCTAGTTATGTGCGGACGCATGCGTCACAAAGGGGCGCGGATGTAATCAAATAAAACGTCGCAAACGAGGTTCCGGGAGGCGCCGGCTGCGCAAGCAAGTTGCGCAGCCGGAACGTCCGTTTCTCCGGGCGCCCGGGAGAGCCCTCAGAGGTAGAAGTCAGTCGCCGAGAGGGCGTTCACGCCGGCGATCGAAATCGCGAAGTCGGCGATCTTGTCTCCATTCACGTCCCCCGACAGGACGCCGTTGACGAAATGGAGCTGCCCCGCCTGCCCGGTGAAAGCAGCGCCGCCGATGTACGTGAACGCCTGGTCTTTCATGGCGTTCACGCTGGCGTCAATGCTGCGCAGGTCGATGCGATCAACGCCAATCGTGAAGTCGCTGACGATGTCGGCGGCCGCAACGCTGGACTCCAGGGTCGATTGGAAGACGAATACGTCGGCTCCGCTTCCGCCCACCAGCGTGTCCACCCCAAGTCCCCCATAGAGGGAGTCGTTTCCGTCGCCCCCCTTGAGCGCGTCGGCGCCGCCGCTGATGACGTTGGCGAGATCGATGCCGCGCAGGGTGTCGGCGTATGCGCCGCCGACAAG
>JAQGJX010000022.1 GCA_028290405.1 Hyphomicrobiales bacterium | reverse complement strand
CCGCCGGACAGTCCGCGCCGCTCGCCGCCCAAGGCGCGCGCGTTGGGGCCGGGCTGGGCCTTCCGGCGCCCCGCGCCGCCACGTCCGCGCAGGCGGAAGCGGGCAATTACCGCATCGGCTCCAACGATATTCTCGACGTCGCCGTTTACCAGGTGCCGGACCTCACGCGCACCGTGCAGGTCGACGGCCGCGGCAACATCGTTCTGCCGCTGATCGCCGAAGTGAAGGCCGCGGGCCGCACGCCGCGCGAACTGGAAGCCGAGGTCGCAAGGCGTCTCGGCGAACGCTATCTGCGCTCCCCGCAGGTCACGGTGTTCGTGAAGGAAGCCTATGGCCAGCGCATCACGGTGGACGGCGCCGTCAAGACTCCCGGCGTCCTGCAGGCCAAGGGGGAGATGACGCTGCTGACGGCCGTGGCGCTCGCGCAGGGCTTCACCGAATTCGCCGACACCAGCGCCGTGCTGGTCTTCCGGCAGACGGCGCAGGGGCGCACGGCGGCGCGTTTCGATGCCAACGCCATCCGGTCCGGACAGGCGCAGGATCCGCCGATCTACAGCGGCGACACCATCGTGGTGGACGAATCCGGCGCCAAGGCCGCCTGGAAGAGCGTGCGCGACGTCTTGCCCACGGTGGGCATCTTCCTGCGCCTGCTGTATTGAATCGTTTTTCGGTTCCACGTTTTTCTGTTCGCATTCATTGACTGGACGTTGGCATGAAGTCTCTCCCTGCGGACGCGGACGGCGGTTCGACGCTTCCTGCGCTGGCGCCTTCGGCGGGACGCGCCATCGAGACGCATCAACGCGGATACCTTGCGCATGACTTCGAGGAGCATGAGTCGCAGCTTCGCGCGACCCTGCTCCACTACGTCGGCCTTGCGTTCAAGCACCGGATGCTGATCGCCTACTTCTGCGGCGTCGCGCTGATCGGCGGGTTCGTGACGACCATGCTGACGACGCGGATCTACAGCGCGTCCGCTGTCGTGAAGATCGACCGCGCCTCTCCCAAGGTGGTGAACAACCAGGTCACGCAATCGGAAGGCGCGGCGGATCCACAATTCTACCAGACGCAGTACGAGCTCATTAAAAGCCGCTCGCTGGCCGAGCGCGTGGTGACGAACCTGAACCTCGCGCAAACGGACTTCCTGGGCGGCGCTTCCCGCAGCTTGCTCTCCCGCATCTTTGCGGGCGGCGGCGAGACAGGCGATCCGGAGTCGGTGCGCGGTCCAGAGGAGATTCAGGCCCGCAAGCGCGACGCCATCGAGAACGTGATGGACAACCTGACGGTTCAGCCCGTCGCGCTGTCGTCGCTCGTGCGCATTCGCTTCAGCAGCCCCAGCCCGCTCTGGGCGCAGCGCATCAGCCTCGCGGTGGCGGAGAACTACGAGCGCTCGACCCTCGACCGCCGTTTCGGCGCGTCGAAGCACGCGCGGGATTTCCTGGAGGAGCGCCTCCAGCAACTCAAGTTGAAATTGCAGGATTCCGAACAACAGCTCATCGAGTACGCCCAGAAGCAGGGCATCGTGATGACCGACGACAAGCAGCCGCAGGTCTCCACCAGCCTGCAGGCCGTGCAGGTCGCGCTGGCCGCAGCCGTCATGGAGCGCATCCGCAACGAGCAGATGTGGCTGCAGGCGCAGGGGACCAACGGCATGGAGTTGCCGCAGGTCATGAACGACAAGATCATCCAGAGCTCGCGCGAACGCCTCGCGGCCCTGCAGGCGACCTACCAGGACAAGCTGAACCTGATGAAGCCGGCGTTTCCCGAGATGCTGGCTTTGCGCGCGCAGATCGGCGAGCTCGAACGCCAGATCAGGAACCAGATCGCGCTCATCAAGGAATCCATCAAGTCGCAGTTCGACAACGCGCGCGCGCAGGAAACCGCGCTGATCGAGAAGCTCGACGAGGTGAAGGCCGAAGCGCTGGAGGTGCGCGGACGCAGCATCGAGTACACCATCCTGCTGCGCGAAGTGGACACCGCCCGGTCTCTCTACGAAGGGCTCTTGCAGCAGTTCCGCGAACTCGGCGTCGCAGGGGACGTGGACACCAACAACATCTCCATCATCGACCGTCCTGAAGTTCCGCTCCTTCCCGACAGCCCGTCGCTGCGCAAGAATCTCCTTGCGGCGCTGCTGCTAAGCCTCCTTGCCGCCGCGGGGGTCATCGCGGTGCGCGAGGCGCTCGACGATACGTTCAAGTCCGTCGAAGACATGGAGGCGGGGCTGCGGTTGCCGGTGCTTGGCGTGACCCCGATGCTGTCGGGCGTGGCCGCCGAGTCGACGCCGGTGATGGAGGTGCTCACGGACGTCACCTCGCCGATGGCCGAGGCGTATCGCTCCCTGCGGACCGCCCTCCAGTTTTCGACGGAGGACGGCGCGCCCAAATCGCTCCTCGTCACCAGCGCGCGTCCGGGCGAGGGCAAGTCGACCACGTCGGTCTGTCTGGCGGCCAACTTTGCCCAGCTCGGAATGCGCGTCCTGCTGGTGGACGGCGACTTGCGCAACCCCAGCGTCCACAAGATCCTGGCGGCCGACAACAGCGCGGGGCTGTCGAACTATCTGGCGGGATCGGCGGATGCGTCCGGGCTGGTGAAATCGTCCTCCATCAAGGGCGTCACGCTGATGACCACGGGTCCGCTGCCGCCCAATCCGGCCGAACTGCTCGCCGGGCCGCGCTTCCTCTCGCTGCTCGCCACCGCCAGCGAAACGTTCGACGTGGTGATCATCGATGGGCCGCCCGTCATGGGGCTCGCCGACGCGCCCATCATCGCCAGCGTCACGGGCGGCACGTTGCTTGTCGTGCAGGCTGCGGGCACGCGGCGGGCCGTGGTGCGCGACGCCGTGAAGCGCCTCGACTTCGCGCGCGCCCGCTTGCTCGGAACGTTGCTGAGCAAGTTCGATCCCGCCAAGGCAGGCCATTCGTACGGGTACGGCTATGGGTACGGGTATGGCTATTCCTACGGCTCGAAGGATTACTATACCTATGGCGGCGGCCAGAAGCCTGCGCTGGGAAACAAGTGACGTGGCGGTGAGCCTGGCCCTGGAGGCGGCTCTCGCGCTGGCCCGCAATCCGGTGCTGGCCGCCGTCATGCGCAACCAGCCGCTGCCAACAGGCGTCGAAACGGTGCTGCGCATCGTGTCGGGAGACGAGAGCGCGTTGCAGGAGGCGGCGTCGCAGCATCGCGTGGAGCCGGCGTTCGCCCAGATGGCCGCTGAACTTTATGTGGAGCAGGCGCTTCTGTTCCCCGGCGCGGCGCCGAACCGCGTGCTGGGGCTTGGGGCCAACGCGGCGCGAGACGAGATGCGCGCCCACATGCGCCTGCTGCTGTTGTGGCTGCATCCGGACCGCGGCCCGCAAGCGTGGCGAACGGGTTTCGCCGGCCGTGTCATCGACGCGTGGCGCGACGTGTCTCGCGAGACGGGCGAGTCCGCCGGTCAGGGGACGCCCCAGCCAGCGAGGCGATCGCGGGGGCGGCGCCCAACGCGGTGGCTCAGGCAGCCGGTGCCGGTGCGGCCCTCGCGTCAGGCGCGCCGGCGAACGCGAAGGCGCCGCGGCGTCGCCGTCGCCCTCGCGCTGCTCGCCGGGGGAGGGGTGGCGTGGTTCGTGCGCGAAAACCCGCTCGTGGCCGCGCAGGCCTTCCAGAGCATCATGGCCTCCTTGCAGGAAGCGGCCCAATGAGCGCCTCCGTGCAGACCCGCGCGCCTCGCCGCCTCGTGACGGCCCTCGCCGGCGCGCTCGCCCTCGCGCTCTCGGGTGTCGTGGGGACGTTCGGGCTCTCCGACGCGTTGAGCGTTTCCCGGCCCGGTCTTTCGCTGATGCTGGACAGCGGGCAGGCGGATGCGCGCATGCGGTTGGCGCAGGCCGCGCTCGACCAGGAGCCGCCGGATTTTGAGCAGGTGCGCGCCCACGCGCGCGAGGCGCTGGCCGGCGACCCGCTCGCCCCCGCGGCTCTCACCCTGCTTGGGCTTGCGGCGGAAGAAGCCGGCGATCTGGATCGCGCCGAGGCGCTCATGCGGATGTCGGCGCGGACCTCGTCCCGCGACGCCGCCGCCCACGCCTGGTTGCTGTCGCACGACATTCGCAAGGCGAATCCTGAGTCGGCAGTTGCGAGGCTTGACTGGATCCTGCGCACGACGTCGCCCGCCAGGCGGGACGCTCTGTTTCCGATTCTCGCGCCCCTGTTCGACGACGACACGATGATTCCGCCGCTGGCCCGTCTGCTGGCCCAGGACCCGCCGTGGCGCGAACGCCTGCTGCTGCACCTGGTCGGCCGCCGCGGCAACTCCAAGCCCCTCTGGACCCTCGTCACCGCTCTCCAATCGTCCGCCGTTCCGCCGACGCAGGACGAGTTTGGCCCTTATCTGGATCGTCTCGTGGCCGAAGGGTCGGTGGAAGCCGCCTATGCCGCCTGGCTGGCCCATACCCCGCCTGAGCGGCTCTCCGGCGCCGGCCTGCTCTACAACGCGCGCTTCCAGCACCCGCTGGACGCCACGCCATTCGATTGGGTCCCGACGAAGTCGCCCGGCGTCACGCTTCGCCTTGAGGGACCGCGCCGCAACCGCATCGTGAACCTCGATTTCTTCGGCACGCGAATCGCCAACGCCGTCATGGTCCATCTCCTGATGCTCGCTCCCGGGGAATACCGGTTCGTGGGCGCGGAGCGCGCGCGCGGCCTCCTGACCGACCGTGGCCTGCGCTGGAAAATCACATGCGTGGAGAATGCCGACGCGCCTCTGGCGGTCACCCAGCCGATGAGCGGCGACGCCGAGTGGCGGCCCATCGCGATGGATTTCGACGTTCCCGAGGCCTGCCGGGCGCAGACCCTCATGCTGGAGCTACCGGCGCGCGGCGCTCTGGAGCGCGTCATCACAGGTTCGGCGTCCTACACGGGCCTCGGCGTCGAGGCTCGCCCGGAGAGCGCCAAATGAATCCAGCGGAAAACATGAGCGAAGCCTTGCAGATCGTGAGCTTGGCTTATATGATTGTGGGATATTAGCTCCTCATGGAGGATGTCATGAAAATCAATTTCCCGGCCCTGTTTGGCGCCTTGGCGCTGTCAACGTGCGGGTCCTCGGTCGCCTTTGCGCAGCAGTGCACGCCTTTTTCAGGCTCCTCGCAGAGCATATGCGGCGATGGCGCGTCTTTGAGCGGCCCTGAGGGTGCGGTGTCGCTGGTGCGCAACGGCGGCGTGACCTCCGCCACGCAGGCGACGACGCTCGCCGCCGGAGATCGCGTCGTGTTCCGCGCGGGCAGCGGCGTCATCACCATTGGTTCGACCTGCGTCTCGATGCCCGCCAACACGGCCATGACCGTCACGCGTTCAAGCGGGCAAGTGTGCGGCAGGGCGTCGACCAACGCCGTCGCCGAGCCGACCTCCGCGCAGGCGGGGCCGTCCCAGCCGGCGGCGCCGATCGTCCAGGCGCCGATCGTCCAGGCGCCGGCCGTTCCGGCGACCATCGCGTCCTCGAGCGCTTTGCCTTACCTGATCGGCGGCGCGGTCGTGGTCGGTGGCGCCGGCGTGTTCGCCGCCACCCAGCGCAATTCAAAGCTCAGCCCCTGATCGGCTTCAGGTGCGCCTGATTTTGTTCGTGAGCTGCGCGGGCCTCGTGCTTCTTTCGCTGATGTTCGGCGGAGGGGCTGCCCGCGGGTTGCTTTCGGATATGGTTCCCCAGATCGCCGCCGCCGTGGCGCTGGCCATCTTCCTGCCGGGGGCCTATCGCGAGTCGCGCGCCTCGTTCCCCGTCCGCGCGTTGCTGGCGGGCGCGGTGCTTCTGGCGATCCTTCCGCTCTTCCCCCTGCCGCCGTCCATCTGGGCTCATCTGCCCGGCAGGGACGCTGCGGTCTCCGTGTACGAGACGGCGCAAATCCCGCCGCCGTGGCTCCCGGTCGCGCTGCGTCCCGGAGAAGCCGCGCGCTCCGTCCTCAACCTTCTCCCGCCCGTGGCGGCGTTCGTCGCCGCCCTTCGGCTTGGCGCGCGCGAGCGGCTGTATCTCGTGTGGATCGTGGTGGCGTTCGCTCTCGCGAGCGTGCTGTTGGGCATGCTGCAATTGTTGAGTGGCGGCAGGTCCTGGCTTTACGCCTACGAGTTCACCAATTTCGGCCGTTCGGTCGGGCTCTTCGCCAACGCGAACCATTATGTTTCGCTGCTGTATTGCGCGGCGCCCCTTGCGGCCGTCGCCTTGGGCGGGCGCCGCGACCGCGCCGCGGTTCCTGCCTCGGCCCTGCTCGCCGCCATCGCGTTCACGCTGCTGCTCGGCCTCTCGATCTCCGGCGCCCGCACGGCGTTGATCCTCGGCGGCGCGTCGCTGCTCGTCAGCTATTTCGCGCTGCTCCCGAAGGACATGCGGATCGGCGGGGTCGCCCGGGGACGCGGCGCGCTGCTGGCGGGCGCAGCGATGCTCGTCGTCCTGCCTGTCCTGATGGGCGCGGGCCTTGAGCGCATCCTGGGCCGGTTCGACCAGCAAGGCCTTGAAGATGCGCGCTGGGATGTGGCGCAGACCACGTGGGCGGCCCTCCAGGCCTATTTCCCGTGGGGCGCCGGGTGGGGATCGTTCGAGCGCGTCTATCAGATGCATGAGACGCACAACGTCCTCATGGCGCCCATCGTCAACCACGCGCACAACGACTGGCTCGAGATCCTGCTGGAAGGCGGAGCCGCCGCCGCCGTCCTGCTCGCGGCCTTCGTGATCTGGCTGGCGGGGCGCGCGCGCGCCGCCGCGCGGAGCGGATCGTCGCTGGATGAGCGTCTGGCGCGTGGCGCCGTGGTGGTGCTAGCCCTGTTGGCGATCCATTCCCTCTGGGATTACCCGCTGCGCACCAGCGCGCTCGCGGTCGTCTTCGCGCTGTGCTGCGCGTTCACCCAGCCGGCGCCGGAGGGGCAGGACGCTTTTGCGCCGGGTTCGGGCAGGCGCTCCGGCCACCGCCGCAGGAGCGGCCGGACCCGCAAGGCGCCGGTTCTGCCGCCGCGGGCCGATCCTCTGTTGTCCTAGCGGGCGCTATCCCTTGGCGCGCCTGAGCAGCGGCGCGATCACGTAATGCACCAGCGGCGCCAGCGCGAGGCCGGCCGCCAGCCCCGCCAGCAGGGCGGCGCCCGATTCGACCAGCCATCCCGCGGCTGCGCCCCCCGGAGAGCGCCCCGCCGCTTCGGCCGCCGCCTCGATGGCGTGCGCCAATCCGCTGGCCCCATAGCCCTCCAGTCCGTGCAGGAGGATGCCGCCCCCGACCCAAACCATGGCCACCGTGCCGATCCAGCCAAGGGCCGAAAGGAAAACCGGCATGCCTTTCACCAGCGCGCGTCCCGCGCCGCGCACGAGCGCGTTCCAGCCCCCGCCCTCCGTGCGGGCCAGAACGACGCCAAAGTCGTCCGCCTTCACGATCAGCGCCACGGCCCCATAGACCGCGACCGTGATCCCCAGTCCGACCGCCGCCAGGACGAGCGCCTGCGTCAGGACCGTCGACTCCGTGACGGTCGCGAGGGTGATCGCCATGATCTCGGCGGACAGGATGAGGTCCGTGCGGATGGCGCCGTTCACCTTCTCCCTCTCCAGCGCCTCCCCGGAGGCGGCGAGCGGCGCAGGCGCGCCCGGCGAGTCTGCGTGGGGGCGGAGCGCCTCGAGGATCTTTTCTGCGCCCTCGAAGCACAGGTAGGCGCCGCCCAGCATCAGCAGCGGCGTCACCGCCCATGGCGCCGCCAGATCGAGGAGCAGCGCGGCGGGCAGGAGGTAGAACAGCTTGTTCTTGATGGACCCGAGCGCGATCTTGCCGATGATCGGCAATTCGCGCCGCGCCGCGAACCCCATGACGTATCGGGGCGTCACGGCGGCGTCGTCGATCACCGCGCCGGCCGCCTTCGCGCCCGCCTTGGCGGCTTGCCCGGCGACGTCGTCCAGGGACGCGGCGGCGATTTTCGCCAAGCCGGCGACGTCGTCCAGCAGAGCGATGAGGCCGGAACTCATGGCCGGGCCTCCGTTGGGACGGTCAGGTGGGGTCGATCTTGGCGCGGGCGACGAACTGGCGCCAATTCTCGATGTCCTTGCGCAGCAAGTCGCGGGATTCCGCCGGCGTGCTGATGAGGAGGTCCGTGCCGATGCTGGTCAGGAATTGCTCTGTCTCCGGCGCGCGCAGCACGGCGTCGAACCAGCCGCGCAGCTTGTCGGCGATCGGTTGAGGCGTGCCGGCCGGCAATTGCACCATCCACCAGGACGTGACGTCAATGCCCGGCACGCCGCCTTCCGCCATCGTGGGCAGGTCCGGCATGGACTTCTGCCGCTGGGTCGTGCTGACCGCCAGCGCCCGCAGGCGACCTGAGCGGATGTGGCCAAGCGCCCAGCCGGAGTCGGCCATCATCACGTCGATGCGTCCGCTGAGCAGGTCGTTCAGGCTGTCGCCGATTGTCCGGTATTGCACCTGCACCATGTCGAGGCCGGCGGTCTGCTTGTACATTTCCGCCACCACCGTGCCGTTGACCGTCGCGGTGGCGTAGGATGCGCCCGCGCCCTTCTTCTTCAGAAGCTCCGTCAGTTCCGGCAAGGACTTCGCGGGCGACTTGGCGTCCACCACCACCAGCCACCCCTGACGCAGGAGCGTGCCGATCGGCTCGAATTCCTTCACGGGGTCGACCGGCGGCTGCTTGAAGAGATGCAGGCTGGCCGCCAGCGTGTTGCCGCCCACCAGGTACACCGTGTGGCCGTCCGGCCGCGCCTTCGCGGCGTAGGAGTGGGCGAGATTGCCGCTGACGCCCGGCTTGTTCTCCACCACGAACGCCTTGCCGGTCAGCGCCTGCAATTCCTTGGCGAAATAGCGGTGGATCATGTCCGCGCCGCTGCCCGCCGCAAAGCCGCAGACGAGCCGGATTTCGCGGCTCGGGAACTCCTGCTGGGCGGACGCGGGCGACGCCAGGGCCAGCAGGCCCAAGGCGGCGGCGAGGACAATGCGCTTCATGTCGCTCCCTTTCAGTCGTTTCCGGGCCCCTTGTCGCGAGGCCTCAAACCCTGGAGGGAGTAGAGCGGGGTCGCGCAGGGCCGTCAAGGGCGCGCAAATCCGCCGCCCCGTCAGCCGCCGCGCACGCCCTGCTGGGCGCAATACCAGGCGTAGGTCGACGCGAGACCCTCCTTGAGGGTGATTTTCGGTCGCCACCCCATGCCGCGTAAAAGGCTGGAATCCATCAGCTTTCGCGGCGAGCCATCCGGCTTGGACGCGTCGAACTCAAGTCGCGCCTCCATGCCGACGGCGGCCTTCACGCCCTCCGCCAGAGCCCTGATGCTGACCTCCTCGCCGGTGCCGACGTTGACGTGCTGCGCCCCCGAGTAATGCTTGGTGAGGAAAACGACCGCGTCCGCGCAATCGTCCACGTGCATGAATTCGCGCAGCGGCGCGCCCGATCCCCAGACCGGAAAGGACTCCGCCCCGACGATCTTGGCCTGATGGGCCTTGGCGATCAACGCGGGCAGGACGTGGGACGACGCGAGGTCGAAATTGTCGTTCGGCCCGTAGAGGTTCGTCGGCATGGCGGAAATGAAGTCCGCTCCATGCTGCCGCCGCATGGCCTCGCACAGCTTGATGCCGGCGATCTTGGCGATGGCGTACCACTCGTTCGTGGGCTCCAGGGGCCCTGTGAGCAGTGCGTCCTCGCGCATGGGCTGCGCGGCGAGCCTTGGATAGATGCAGGAGGAGCCCAGGAAGCTGAGCTTTCGCACCCCGATGCGCTGCGCCGCTGCGATGAGGTTCGTCTCGATCTGCAGGTTGAAGAGCAGAAAATCCGCCGGATACGAATCGTTGGCCAGGATGCCGCCGACCTTCGCGGCCGCGATCAGCACCACGTCGGGGCGCCGGTCCGCCATGAACCGGTCCACCGCTGCCTGGTTGCACAAGTCCAGCTCCGCGCGCCCGGCGGTGACGATCTCGCAATCTTCCGACGCCAGGCGCCGCACCAGCGCGGACCCGACCATGCCGCCATGGCCGGCGACGAAGACGCGCGCGCCCTTCAGGTCAAACATGCGCCGGCTCCTTTGCGCCCGGCGCCGCAAGCGCCGCCAGGTCGGCGTCCATCATTTCGCGCACGAGTTCGCGCAGCGGCGTGGCGGGCGCCCAGCCCAGTTTGGCGCGCGCCTTGGAGGCGTCGCCGAGCAGCAGATCCACCTCTGTGGGGCGGAAATAGCGCGGGTCCACCTGCACCCGCACGCGCCCGTCGCGCGAATCGACCCCGACCTCGTCGATCCCCGTCCCGCGCCACTCGATGCGCACGCCGATGTGCTGGAACGCCATTTCGACGAATTCGCGAACCGAGCGCGTCTCGCCGGTGGCGAGCACGTAATCGTCCGCCGCGTCCTGCTGCAACATGCGCCACATGCCCTCCACGAAGTC
>JAQGJX010000017.1 GCA_028290405.1 Hyphomicrobiales bacterium | reverse complement strand
GCCCCCGGGCGCGGCGCCCGCCGCCCCGAAGCCTGTCGTGAAGAAGCCCGTCGAGCGGCCGCGCGAAACCGCGCTGAGCACCGACCCCACCCCCACGTTGCAGCCTGAAACGTTCAGCGCGACCGCGCAGGCCTCCGAGCGCTATGCGGCCATAGCGGACGCTGGCGGTTGGCCCCTCGTGCCAGCGCCCGTGCAGGCCGGCGCCCATGGCAAGCACGTCGCGGCGTTGCGCCAGCGTCTCGCCATCGAAGGCGACCTTCCGGCGGAGGCCGCGGCCGGGGACAAATGGGACGGCGCGCTCGCCCTTGCGGTGAAGAGCTTCCAGGGCCGTCACGGACTCAAGCGCAACGGAATCGTGGCCGGCGCGACCCTTGCGGCGCTGAACGTGCCCGCCCGCGAGCGCTTCCGCCAGCTGGCGTCGAGCGCGCAGCGGCTCGCGGCGACCGATTTCGCCTTCGGCCAACGCTACGTGGTGGTCAATATCCCGTCGACGGCCGTCGAGGCGATCGAGAACGGCAAGGTGGCGCGCCGCTATGCGGCCGTGGTGGGCGACGTGAAGCATCCTTCTCCACAGGTGAGCACCCGCGTGGTGGCGGTCAATCTCAGCCCCACATGGACGGCGCCGACGTCGATCATCAGAAACGAGATCATTCCCAAGATGCGCAAGGACCCGGGCTATCTCGCCCGCGCGCGCATCCGCATTCTGGACGCCGCCGGAGCCGAGGTCGATCCGCGTTCGCTCGACTGGTCGAGCAACAAGGCGACGAATTACACGCTGCGGCAGGATTCGGGCGCCCACAACGCGCTGGGCGCCATCCGCATCAACATGCCCAACGCCCATTCGGTGTACATGCACGACACCCCCTCAAAGCGCGGGTTCATGCAGGATTATCGTTTTCTGTCGCACGGCTGCGTGCGCGTGGAGGGCGTGTACGATCTCGCCCAATGGCTGCTCGAGGGCACGGGCAAGTGGACCAAGGAGGCGATGCTCGCCAAGGTCAACGCGTCCGAGCGCGCCGACATTCGCCTGTCCCAGCCGGTGCCTGTCGCGTGGGTCTACCTTACCGGCTGGGCGAGCGCGGACGGCGTGGTGCATTTCCGCAACGACGTTTATGGCGTGGACCGCCTGGGCGAGGTGAGGACGGCGGCGCGGTAGCGCCCGTCACACGCGCGCGGTCGCCACGTCCAGCGTGACGATCTTCAGGCCGGTGTCGTGCGCGTCGTCGGCGATCTGGAATCCGAGCTGGCCGCACATGTCGAGCATCGTGCGGTTTTCGCTGAGCACGTGGCCCTTGATGGTCTTCAGCCCAGCCTCGCGGGCGTAATCGATGGCCAGCCGCATCAGCGCCCAGCCGAGGCCGCGGCCCTTGAAGTCGCTGCGCAGCAGCACCGCGTATTCGCCCGTGGTCTGGTCGGGATCGTGCATCACCCGCACGCCGCCCGTCATCTCCCCGTCGCTCTCGTCGATGGCGCACATGGCGAACGCGCGCGCGTAATCGATCTGCGTCAGGCGGGCGATGAAGCCGTGGCTGAAGTCCTTCACGGGCGCGAAGAACCTGCGGCGCAGGTCTTCCGGCGTCACGCGCGTGAAGAAGCGGCGGTACATCTCCTCGTCTTCCGGCCGCACGGGGCGGGCGAACATGCGCGCGCCGTCGCGAAGCGTGAGGCGCGTTTCCTGCCAGCGGGGGTAGGGCGCGACGGCGAAGCGGGGATTGGCGCCCGCGTGCGCCGGGGCCGGGCAGGGGGCGATCTCCACCCGGGCGTCCAGCGCCACGACGCCATGCTCGTCGGCGATCAGCGGATTGAGGTCGAGCCCGCGGATTTCCGGAATGTCGGCGGACATCTGCGCGATGCGCACCAGGGTCAGCGCCACAGCGTCGATGTCGGCCTGCGGCTTGTCCCGGTAGCTGCGCAGCAGCCGCGCCACGCGGGTGCGCTCGATCTGCGCATGGGCCAGCGCCATGTCGAGGGGCGGCAGCGCCAGCGCCTTGTCGTTGATGACCTCGACCGCCGTGCCCCCGCGGCCGAACAGCACGACGGGGCCGAACGTGGGGTCCTCCGCCACGCCCGCGATCAGTTCGCGCCCGTTGGGGCGGCTCACCATGGGATGCACCGTCACGCCGTCGATGTGCGCGTCGGGCCGCGCCTTCATGGCGCGCGCCAGCACGGTGTGCGCGGCCTCGCGCACCGCGTCCACGGTGGCGAGGTCCAGAATGACGCCGCTGACGTCCGACTTGTGGGTGATGTCGCGCGAGAAGATTTTCACCACGCAGGCGCCATGCTGCGCCAGCAGGGGCGCGGCCAGTTCGGCGGCTTCGTCCGGCGTGGCCGCCAGCAAGGCGCTGGCGGCCGGCACGCCATAGGCGGCGAGCAGGCGGCCGATCTCCACCGCATCGAGCCAATGGCGTCCGCGCGCCAGCGCGCCCGCGACGATCGCCTGCGCGGCGGCCACGTCCGGCTCGAACGACGGGATCCCGGCGGGCGTCGCCATCAGGGCGTCGCGGCTCTGGCGCCAGTTGACCAGATGCATGAAGCCGCGCATCGCGCCGTTGGCGTAGTGGGGAACGCCCGCGTCCTCGAAGATGGCGTTGGAGCGCTCGTCCGCGCCCAGCCATGAGGCGAAGACCGGCTTGTGGCGAAAAGCCCTGCGCCTGTGCGCCTGCACGGCGTCCGCCGCCGCCTGCGCCACCGCGTCGCCGCGCGACAGGGCCGTGGGGCAATGGATCACCATGACGGCGTCCACGTGCGGATCGTCCAGGATGGGCGCCAGCGCCGCCGCGAAGCGCGCCGGGTCCGCGTCGCCCACGATGTCGGCGGGATTGGCGTGCGACCATGAGGCGGGCAACGCCGCATTGAGCGCCTCCATGGTGGCGGGCGAAAAATCCGCCAGCCGCCCGCCCAGCGCGGTGAGTTCGTCCACCGCCAGAACGCCAAGCCCGCCGCCGTTGGTGACGATGGCGAGCCTGTCGCCCTGGAAGGGCGCGATGCGGCCCAGCGTCTCGGCGGCGGCGAACAGCTCCGCGATGTCGTTGACGCGCAGCACGCCCGCGCGACGGAACGCGGCGCTGTAGACGTCGTCGGCGCCCGCCAGAGCGCCGGTATGCGTGGCGGCCGCCTTCGCGGCGAGGCGCGAGCGGCCGGCCTTGATGACGATGACAGGCTTCACGCGCGCCGCCGCGCGGGCCGCCGACATGAAGGACTTGGCGTCCTCGATGGCCTCCACGTACAGCAGGATGGCGCGCGTGCCCGCGTCGATGGCGAACCAGTCCAGAAGGTCGTCGAAATCCACGTCCGCCATGTCGCCGACCGACACGAGGCCCGAGAACCCCACGCGCCGCTCCGCCGCGAACGCCAGCAGCGACACCGTAATCGCGCCCGACTGGGAGATGATCGCAAGATCGCCGACCGGCGGGCGATGCGCCGCGAAGCTGGCGTCGAGACCCGCGCGCGGCGACAGCACGCCGAGGCAGTTTGGCCCCACGATGCGCAGGCCCGTGCGCGCCGCCACCGCGCGCAATTGCGCCCGCAGCGAATCGGCCCCGTGCCCGTTGTCGGCCGTGATGACGATGGCGGCGGGCACGCCGAACGCCGCCGCTTCCTCCGCCAGTTCCACCACGCGCTCGCGCGGCGCCGCGATGATGGCGAGGTCCGGCGGCTCGGGAAGGTCGCCGATCCGCGCCGCGCACGGCAGGCCGTCGATGTCGCCATAGCGCGGATTGACGAGGCGGATGGGCCCCTTGAAGCCGCCCGCGCGCAGATTGTCGAGCACGGCCCGCCCAAGGCTTCCCGCCCGCGCGCTGGCGCCCACCAGCGCCACGGCGCGCGGATGGAAGAGGCGGTCAAGATTGCGAATGCTCATGCGCCGGCCTCGCAGGGGGAATGTCCGCGCGCATCATGACCCTCTGGCGCGAAGGATCAATGGCGGCGTGGCTAGACCTTAGCCGAACGGGAGCGGCGGGATTGGCCGGACAGCGCCGTCGCGCCGGTATATTATCGCGCAAACAATTGATTGGGGAGGCGAGCATGCAGAACGTCCGCGCGGGACTGGCGATCGCGTTTGGCTTGGCGGCCGGGGTCTGCGGGGAGGCGGCGCACGCGCAGAGCAATCCCGTGTACGTTCCTCAAGGGCCCGCGAAGGCCGTGCTGTACAGGCCGGACGCCGGCCCCGGAAAGCGCACGGGCGTCCTGGTGATGCACCGGACCGTGAACTATCTTTCGCACCCCGCCTGCCGGGAGTTCTCAAGCCGCGGCTTCGTGGTGCTCTGCATGAATTCGCGCTTCGACAACAACGAAGTGCGCGTGGTGTGGGAGGACGTGGCGCTGGACGTCAAGGCGGGCGTGGAGTTTCTGCGCAAGCAGCCCGGCGTGGAGAAAGTGGCGCTCTTTGGCCACAGCGGCGGCGCGCCCACCATGGCGTTCTATCAGGCGGTGGCGGAAAACGGCGTCGCGTTCTGCCAGGACCCGCAGCGGCTCACCAGATGCAAGGACGATCTGGCGGGGTTGCCGAAGGCCGACGCCATCGTGTTCGCCGACGCTCATCCGGGCTATCCGTTGGTGGTGTTGCGCGGCTTCAATCCCTCGCTGCTGGATGAACAAAACCCGCCCACCGGCAAGGTGGACCCCTCGCTCGATCCCTTCAGCGAGGCCAACGGATACAACCCGAAGGGCCGGTCCACGTACAGCGAGGAGTTCAGGACTCGCTATTACGCGGCGCAGTCCGCGCGCATGAACCGGCTGATCGAGCACGCCCAGAAGATCAAGGCGCAGATGGCCCAGAAGGCCTACGGCTATCCGGACAACGACGTGATGGTGATTCCGCTGGCCGGCAATCCTGTCGGCGGTCCGGGCGGCTCCGCGTCCCTGCATGTGCTGGACCCGACCGTCCCGGAGCTGAT
Organism: Hyphomicrobiales bacterium; assembly: GCA_028290405.1. GTDB lineage: Bacteria > Pseudomonadota > Alphaproteobacteria > Rhizobiales > Beijerinckiaceae > Terripilifer. Next base: position 3,931 of record JAQGJX010000017.1, on the reverse strand, counting down.
GCGCACCGCGCAGCCGCGCCGCATCGTGCGGAACTCGGGCGAGCAGGCGGTGGACGTCGCGCACAGCGTCGCGCGGCCCGAGCCCGGCGCGCGCGAGACGAACCGCTCGTTCAACGTCGGCGCGAAACTCTACAGCGTGGACTCGTTCCTGAGCGCCAACGCCGTGCGCTCCACCAATTCGCTCGACGGCGTGGAGCATTGCTCGAGCAACAATTCCACCGTGTGCGCCGTCCAGAAGATCGCCGCGCCCCAGCTCTTCATGGCCATGGGGGCGGCGAACTTCATCCGCGACAACGAACAGATGTTCGAGGCCTCGGCGGCGCGCGACAAGGATTATGCGGTGATCGAGGGAGCCACGCACGGCTTCACGCCGTGCAAACCCTGCGAACCCGCGCCGGGCGCCTACGACAACGCGACGAAGAACACGTTCGACTACGCGGCCGCGTGGCTCAACGCGAAGATGGAGAAGTAGGCTTACTCCGCCAGCACCCGCGTGGGCGGGAAGGCCACTTCGACGAGCGTGCCTTCGCCCTTGCGGCTCTGGATCGTGAAGGCCGCGCGGTTGGCTTCCACCAGCGCCTTCGTCAGCGGCAGGCCAAGGCCCGTGCCCTTGGTCTGGCGCGAGGTCTGGATCTGCCGGAAGGGCTCCAGCGCGGTCTCGACCTCGCGGTCGCTCATGCCGATGCCGGTGTCGCGCACGCGCAGCACGGCCCCGCCGGAATCGGTCAGCGCTGTGGAGACGATCACCTGCCCGCCGGGCTGGTTGAACTTCACCGCGTTGGAGAGGATGTTCAGCACGATCTGGCGCAACGAGCGCTCGTCGGCGACGATATTGGGCAGGCGCGGGGCCAGCGACAGGCGCAGGATCACGCGCTCGCGGATCGCCTGCGGCTGCATGATCGAGACGCACTCGCCGACGATCTTGTTGGCGTCCACGCTGCCGAACGACAGGTCCAGCTTGCCCGCCTCGATCTTGGAAAGATCGAGCAGGTCGTTGACCAGGCTCATGACGTGGGTGCCGGAGGAATGGATGTCCTTCAGGTAGTCCTTGTAGCGCTCGTTCCCCAGCGAGCCGAAGCGCTCGTCCATCATCACTTCCGCAAAGCCCAGGATGGCGTTGAGCGGCGTGCGCACTTCGTGGCTGATCTTGGCTAGGAAATCGGATTTCAGCGCGCTGGCGCGTTCGGCCTCGCGGCGCGCGTCCTTCAGCTCGCGCTCCGCGTTCTTCCATTGCGTGAGGTCGCGCAGCACGGCGCAGAACTTGGCGGCGTCGCCTTCGCCGATGCGGCCGAGCGTCATGAACATGGGCATCTGGCCGCCCTGCCGGGCGCGGCCCGTCACCTCGCGGCCGTCGTTCAGCACGCTGCGCACGCCGTTCGTCTTGAGGCCCGAGAGATAGTCGCGCGCCGCCGCGTGGCTTTCGCGCGCGAAGAGGTGCGTGAAGGATTCGCCCGCGACCTCGTTCTGCTCATAGCCGAACAGCGCTTCCGCCGAGGCGTTTAGCGTGAGGATGCGGCCTTCGTCATCGAGCACGAGAACGCCGTCGGTGGCGGTGTCGAGGATGGCGCGCAGTTCGCGCACGTCGTCCTGCCGGCGCGCGACGTCCGACTCAAGGCTGCGCACGGCGGCGGCGTGTTCCCCCTCGTTGCTCGGGCGCAGCGCCACCAGGGTGGCGGGGCCGCCGTCCCAGTCGATGGCGGTGATGCGCGCCTCCATGGGCAGCACGTCGCCCGCGCGGGTCACCACCGCCATGGCGCCGTCGCCGCCGACGGAATCGAGCGCGCGGCCGCGGAACATGCGCGACAATCCGCCCGCCGCCTCGAAGTCGGCGGGGTCGGCGTAACCGAGCAGGTCCGCAACGGCCTTGTTGATGTACACCGCGACGCCGCCCCGGCACACGATGAGGGCGAGTTCGATCCGGTCCACCAGCGACGCGACGGCGTCCGGCGCAACCAGCGCGGCGGGCGCCGGCCTGAGGGATGCGTCAGCCGCAGCCGCAGGCGCGGACGCCTGGGCGGCGGGACGCTGATCGCGCTCGGGCCGGTCTTCCACGCGCGCGCCGAGCGCACGGGCGATTTCCCGGAAGGCTGTGCGCTCGCTGGCGGAGAGCTGGATGGAATCGTCTTCGGGCGCCTCGGATTCGAAGGCCGCCGGAGCGTCTTCGTCCGGCGCCGGAGGCTCGGGCTGCGGCTCTTCCCGGGCGGGCGTCGCCGCGCCGGTCTTCCACGCGTTCAGGGCGACCACGTTCGCCGCCCGATAGGGGCTGCGGGCGGGCTCGACGGGGGCCGGCTCGTCGATCGCGGGCGCGGGGCTCTTGGCCAGGTCAGCATCCTCGGCCGGCGCGTCCTCGGCCGTGGTCTCCGATTCGGCTTCGGCGCGGTCCGCCGCCAGGTCGTCGCTCAGCAGGACAGGCGCAGGCTCTTCGGGCGCGGGTTCCGGCTCAGGCGCGGCCGCCAGCGGCGTGACGCGGTTGAGGTGGATCACCCCGAAGCCGCTGAAGCCGGTGAACGTCCGGGCGCGGTCGAACGTCGGCAACGCGCCCAGCGTCACGGCGGCGGCTTCCGGGGCGTTGGCGAAGGGCCAATGCACCTCCACGCCGCTCCAGGTTTCGCGGCGGGTCAGCGCCTCGCGCAACCGGCCGAGCGGATCGACCCCCGGGCGCGCGGCGAGGTCGAAGAAGCTCGCGCCGATGAGCGCCGTGGACTCGTACCCGAGCGTGTCGCACAGGGCGCCGTTGATCTTGGTGAAACGGTGCGCGGCGTCCGTCTGCCAGAGAAACCGCACGCTGCCGACGAGCGGCTGCAGGGCCGGGGGCGCCGCGACAGGGGCGGCGGCGGGGGCCGCAAGCGCGGGCAGCGTCGGCTGCGCCTCGTCCGCCGCGCGGGGCGGCTGCGGCTTCAGCAGGGCCGGGCGCACGTTCATGGCGCCCGCCACGAACAGTCCGGCTGGCCCTGCGGCGCGGCGGCACACGAAGATCAGCGCAATGGAATCGCCGTCGATGAAGAAGCGCAGGCGCTCCATGCGGGCGGGGCCGCCGGGCGGCAGGGTGGAGGCAAGCTCGGTCAGCCGCCTGGCGCCGGGCTCGTCGCCCGCAAAGCAGCGCGCCGCGAGCGCGTCGAGGTCGGCGGCGCGAAACAGCGCAAGCGCTGCTTCGCTCGCGTACACGGGCCGCGGGGGATCGCCGGCCGCGACGAAAATGGGCCCGCCCGCCCGAAAGGCTGCGAACGCGGGATCAGCGAGAGCGTCGTCGACGCTCGTCTGCTCGATCTGTGTCGCGCGATCCGACATGGCGGGAGAAACCCTTTCGCAGAGGACAATTCAATTGCGCAGCAGGAGCGGCGCGGGCGCGAACGGCCCACGCATGCGCCAAGGCACGCTTAATCAATCATTAACTTGAGGTTTCAATGTGGTCTACGCCGCACGCGAGCGCCAGCCCCTCTGCGTGGATTCATCCTGAATCTTTATTGTGCGTTGCAGCATGGCAAATCATAAATGTTGCAATGCAGCAAAAAAGCCGTACAGTGCGCCTCGACGGGCCCGAAAACGGTCCCAGCGCGTTGTTCAACGTTATACAGATGGAGGGTGCCATGAACGAATTCCCCACGCAGATCCCCGCCGAAATGCGCGACTTCGCCGAGCGCAGCGTCGCTCAGGCCCGCAAGGCTTTCGAAGGCTTCATGGGCGCCGTGCAGAAGACCGCCAGCGTCGACGCCCCCGCGTTCCCGCCGGCCGCCGGCGTCAAGGACGTGAGCCAGAAGGCCGTCGCGTTCGCCGAGAAGAACGTCACGTCGGCTTTCGACCTGGCTGAAAAGCTGGTCCACGCCAAGGACGTGCAGGAAGTCATTACGCTCCAGACCGAATATCTGCAGCAGCAGATGGCGGCCATCCAGGAGCAGACCCGCGAACTCGGCGAAGTCGTCCAGAAGGCGGC
>JAQGJX010000193.1 GCA_028290405.1 Hyphomicrobiales bacterium | reverse complement strand
CCCGCGACAGCCCGCAGCGACCCGTCCTCCTGCCGGTTCATCCACGGCACGATGAGGCCGTAGTCGAACCGCAGGACCAGTTCGGCGAAGAAATCCACCTCGCCGCGCACCCCCCGCACGATGCGCACGACGTCGGACGTGACGCCGTGCACGGGCATGAAGTCGATGACGAGGGCGCAGCCCTGCTCCGTCTCGTAGAACGTCTCGAGGATCAGCGTCCCGTCGCTGTAGCGGCGCGTGATGCGCGCGTCCCGGTCGTCGGCGCGCAGCAGGAAGCGCCCATTGTGTGCGCCCCCCAGCAGCGCCGCGAAGCACGCGCCGCTATCGAAGCGCGGCCAGCAGAGCCAATCGATCGAGCCGTCGCGCGAAACGAGCGCGGCGGTCTCGCAGTCGCCGATGAGGGCGTAGTCCTCGATCCGGCGATGTTCGGGAATCGGCGAGGGAGTCACACGTGGTGAGGTAGAACGCGCCGGGCCTGCGGCAAGCCCGATTTTCCCCAGCGCTCACTCCATCGTGACGCCGGCGTCCTTCACGATCTTCTCCCACTTGGGCGCTTCCTCGGCGATCAGCTTGCGGAAACCGTCCGGGCTCATGCTCATGGGCAGCAGGAAAGCGCGGTCGAATCGCTCCTTCACCTTCGGGTCCGCCACCATCTCGCGCAGGATGGCGTTGATGCGCTCGATGATGGGCGCAGGCGTTGCGGCGGGCGCGACGAGGCCGAACCAGGTGGTGGATTCATAGCCCGGCAGCCCCGCCTCGCTGGCGGTCGGCAGGTTGGGCAACAGCGGCATCCGCTCTTTCGTGGCGGCGGCGAGCGCGCGCAACTGCCCGCCCTCGATGAGGCCCGCGACAGGCGCCACGCCCACGGACAGCAATTGCACCTGCCCGCTGGCGAGATCGGTCACCGCAGGCGCCGCGCCCCGATAGGGCACATGCGCCATCTCGACGCCCGCCATGCGCGTGAACTGCACCGCCGCCAGATGCGGCGTGGAGCCAAGCCCGGCGGAGGCGTAGTTGAGCCCGCCCGCCTTGGCTTTCGCCAACGCGATGAACTCGCGCAGGTCCTTGGCGGGCACGTCCTTGCCGACCACGAGGATCTGCGGCGCCTCGGCGATGACCGCCACGGGCGCGAGGTCCCTGATGGGATCGTACGGCATGGTTTTGAACATGAACTGGTTGATGGCCAGGTTGTTCGTGGTGATGAAGGCCAGCGTGTGCCCGTCCGGGGCGGCCTTGGCGACCGCGTCCGTGCCCACGTTTCCCGCCGCCCCGGGGCGGTTCTCCACCAGCACCGTCTGGCCCAGCTTCGCCCCGAGGGCCTCGGCGGAGAGCCGTGCGAGGAAGTCGGTCGTGCCGCCAGGCGCGAAGGGCACGATCATCCGGATGGTCTGGGTCGGCCATTGCGGCGCGGGAGCCGGGGCCTGCGCGCGGGCGCCCAGGCACGCCAGAAGGCTGAGGGCGAGCGCGTACGTCGCGGCGCGAAGAACAGTCATGGGATCCTCCCGAACATCGTTGCGCCTTCATCGCACGCCGCCCTTCGGGCGAGCAAGCGGACCGGCCCTGCGGGCTCTCGCGAATTGACGTACCGGGCGCCCTCGCGCCATTGTGCGACCGACAAAACCAACGCGATTTGAAGACCCATAAGGAAACGCCATGCAGATCACCGCCGCCGTCTTTCGCGACGATACGCTTCATCCGAAGATCGAGAAGCTGACGCTCAGCGGGCCCGGCGCGGGCGAAGTGCTGGTGCGCATCGTGGCGACGGGCGTCTGCCATACGGACATGAAGTGCGGCTCGGCGGGCTCGCCCGTGCCGCGCCCGGTGGTGCTGGGCCATGAAGGCGCGGGCGTGGTGCAGGCGGTGGGCGCCGGGGTCACCAAGGTCGCGCCGGGCGACCACGTGGTGCTGACCTTCGGCTCATGCGGCCATTGCCGTTCGTGCCAGGAGGCGGAGCCCGCCTATTGCTGGCACCAGTTCCCCCTCACCTTCGCGTGCACCCGGGCGGACGGGTCGTCCTACCTGCACGACGCGGAAGGCGCGGCGGTGCACGGCGACTTCTTCTCGCAATCCTCGTTCGCGTCCCACGCCATCGCGCGCGAGCGCAACGTCGTGAAGGTGCGCAAGGACGCGCCGCTGGAGCTGCTGGGCCCGCTGGGCTGCGGCATCCAGACGGGCGCGGGCGCCATCCTCAACGATTTCAAGATGAAGCCGGGCCAGAGCCTCGCGGTGTTCGGCGTCGGCGCGCTGGGCCTGTCCGCCGTCATGGCGGCGCGCATCGCGGGCGCCAGCAAGATCGTCGTGGTGGACCGCCACGCGAGCCGCCTCTCGCTCGCCATGGAGCTTGGCGCCGACGAGGCCATCGCGGCGGGCTCGGCGCCGGTCACCGAGGACGTCCTGAACGCCGTGCCGGGCGGGGTCGACTTTGCGCTGGACACGACGGGCGTGCTGCCGGTCATGCGCCAGGCGATGGACGTGCTCGCGCCGCGCGGCAATTGCGGTTTCGTGACGAGCCCGTGGAACGGCGCGGAGCTCTCCATCTCCGTGCGCCACCTGCTGCTGGGCCGCAAGGTGCGCGGCATCATCGAGGGCAACAGCAACCCGGACGTGTTCATCCCGCAACTGGTGGACTTCTACATGGACGGCCGCTTCCCGTTCGACCGGCTGGTGAAGTTCTACGACTTCGCCGACCTCGCCAAGGCCTTCCACGACAGCGAGGAAGGCCTGACGGTAAAACCGGTGCTGCGCGCCGCCGCCTGAAGCTGAGAGCTTGCGGCCGGCGCGCTTTTAAGCGAGCCGGCTCGTCAGGCGCTCGAACAGCGGGTTGACGGCGCTGAACACGTAGTCCAGAGCGCTCACCGCCACGTGCTCGGCGCCGCGCGCGATGAGCCAGTCGGCCAGCGGCGCGACCTGCGCGCTGGGGCAGACCAGCGAGAGGCGGTCGCCCTCGGGGCCCCAGAGCGCCCGGGCGCCGAACGCCTCGCCGGCGTCGACCGCGATCTGCGCCGCGTCGCCCGGCACGCGGGCGCGCACTTCGCGCGAGGTGCGGGCGTCCTCCTCGGCCGAGATGCGCGACAGGATGGCCCGCGCGGTGGAGAGCGCGTGCGCGTCCCAGTTGGCGCCCAGCGAGGCCACGAGGTTGGCCTGCGAGCACAGCATGGTGCCGTCGTCGAGAATCTTCAGCGCGTTCGCGGCCAGCGTCGCGCCCGTGGTGGTGATGTCCACGATGAGCTCCGCCTGCCCGGCCGCCGGCGCACCTTCGGTGGCGCCCAGCGATTCCACGATGCGGTAGTCGGTGACGCCCTGCTGGGCGAAATACCGGCGCGTCAGGTTGACGTACTTGGTCGCCACCCGCATGCGCTGCCCGCGCCGCGCCCGGTAAGCGGCCGCCACGTCTTCGAGGTCAGCCATGGTGCGCACGTCGATCCAGGCTTGCGGCACCGCCACCACCACGTTGGCGTGGCCGAACCCCAGCGGGGTGAGCAGTTCCATGCGGGCGTCGGCGTCGGCGATCGTCTCGCGCACGAGGTCTTCGCCGGTGACGCCCAGATGCGCCGACCCGGCCGCCAGTTGCTGGACGATCTCGGACGCGGACAGGAACGCCACCTCGACGCCGGGCGCTTCGCGCAGCGCGCCGCGATAGTCCCGCGCGCCCCGGCCTTGCACCAGCGTCAGCCCAGCGCGGGCGAAGAAGGCGGCGGCGTTTTCCTGCAGGCGGCCCTTGGAGGGGACGGCGAGAACCAGCGGCGCGGGTTTGGGGGCGGCGCTCATTCTGCGGCTCCTGCGGCGGGATCGACCAGGCGCTCGCACCAGATGGCGGCGCCCACGGCGGGAATGTCGGCGCCCGCGCCCAGGGTACGCATCAGGCCGTCGTAGCGCCCGCCGCCGACGACGGGACGCCCGTCCGTGCGGCGCGGGTCATGGGCCTCGAACACGAAGCCGGTGTAATAATCGAGGTTGCGGCCGAAGCTCGCAGCGAACGTCAGCCGCGACAGGTCGAACCCGCGCGCGGCGATGAAGCCCAGCCGGGCGTCGAACGCGTCCAGGCCCGCCCCCATGTCGAGCCGCGCGGAGTCCGCGAGCGCCCGCAGGCGGCGCGCGCAATCGTCCGGATTGCCCTCCACGGCGAGCCAGTTCTCGATGAGCTCCTTCTTCTCCGGAGAAAAACCCGCCCCGGCCTGCAGGGTGGATTGCTCCAGAAAGCGCTCGGCGATCTCGGACGCGCTGCGCCCCCCGACGGACGAAATGCCCGCGATGGAGAGAAGGTCCTCCACGAGGGCGCGCGCGCCCTTGCGGTCGACCCCCTCAAGGGCGGCCAGCACGCCGGAATGGTCGGACGTGGCCGCAGCCTCCGAGGCCTTCAGAAAATCGGCCAGCGACAGGCCGCGCGAATGGGCGCGCCGGATGCGCCGCAGCCATACGGGCGGCAGGTCCAGCGCGGCGAGGAGCCCGGTGAACAGCCCGGCGTCGCCAAAGCGCACGTGCAGGGGCGCCGAGCCGCCGACTTCCGCCGCCTCGAGCGCCAGCGTCAGGATTTCCGCGTCCGCCGCCTCGCGGTCGGTTCGCCCGAAGCTCTCGAGCCCCGCCTGGTCGAACTCCCCCGGCCCGTGGGGCCGGAAGCGGAAGACGCGGCCAAGATAGGAGAACGAGGCGGGCTCGCCCGCGAGCGGCGAGGCCAGATAATCCCGGCAGACCGGAATCGTGTACTCGGGCCGCAGGCAGAATTCCCCGCCGGCCGAGTCGGAGGTGATGTAGAGGCGCCCGCGGATGTCCTCCCCGGCAAGGTCGAGGAACAGCGGCGCCGGCTGGAGGATCGCCGGCTCGGCGCGGCCGTAGCCGGCGCCCGTCAGGCAGGCGATGAGCCCTTGCAGCCCCTGCGGCGGATTTTGGCCCGCATTGTCCGCACCGTTCCCGGCCATTTCCGCTCCGCCACGCACGCGACGACCGGCCCGCGCCCGGCGAAGCGCCGAGGGTCCGTCCGCCAGAATCGCAGTCTCTTTAGCAAGGCCAAGCGGCTGGCGCGACTGCTTTCCCGCCAAAGGGTGAACGGGCGCCCGGCGCGCGCCGACTTCGCACGGCGCCGATTGAGTCCACATTAGCCGTAGAATGTCGGCGCCGAGGTGCTAAAAGGGCCGACAGTTCAGATTGGCGATGTCTCATTGATCGATAAAAATCAGGATTTCCAAGGCGAAACCAGCAAGGCGCTGCGCCGGGCCATCGAGGCGATCAGCGACGACCAGCCGACGCTGGGCGATCTGGTGGACGCGCTCGGGCGAACCGGCCATGGCCTCATGCTGCTGCTGCTGGCGCTGCCCGCCTTCATCCCGGTCCCCGCGCTGCCCACCGGCCTCGTGTTCGGCGTGGCGCTGAGCCTTGTGGCCATCCAGATGATCGCCGGGCGCGAGGCGCTGACGCTGCCGGGCTGGTTGCGCAAGCGCAGCCTGCCGCGCGGCGCGCTCGTGTCGATCCTGGAAAAGCTCGACGCCCTCATGGCGCGCCTGCACGGCCTGCTGCGTCCGCGCCTGCCCGCGCTGACCCGGCGCACCGCGACGGTGATGGTCGCGGCGCTCGTGCTGCTGATGGGCATGACGCTGCTGCTGCCGATCCCGTTCGGCAACCAGGGCCCGGCGTTCGCCGTGGTGGTCTTCGCCTTCGGCCTGCTGGAGAAGGACGGCGTCGCCATCCTGGCCGGCATGGCGCTGAGCGTGGTCGGCGTGCTGTGGAACGTGATGCTGGTCGTCTTCGGCGCGGAGCTCACGCGGATGGCGGCCAGCTTCCTGTCCTGAGGGCTATTTGTGATCGCCCACGATGCCGCCGCGCGGCACGGGATCGCCGATGCCCAGCGGCTTGGCGTCGATGAGCACGAACGCCATGCGGCAGATGCCGGGCCCGCGGTTGATCCACGCATGGTTGGTGCCGCGCTGGATCATCACGTCGTTGCGCTTCATGGTGACCATGCGGCCGTCGTCCAGCTCCATGTCGATCTCGCCGTCGAGGACCACGATATAGTCGATGGTCTCGGTGCGGTGCATCTTGGGGATGTTGCCGGGCGGATATTCGGAGATCATGAAGCGCGTGCCGTTGACGGGCGGATAGGTGCCGAGCTTGCGCGCGCCCATGTCCTCGGCGTCCTCGCCGACGGGCATCTCCACGGGCATCGTGTCCGAGCACCACATCAGCGTCGTGTACTGGCCGGGCGAGGACGTGCCGCGCACGTTGGTCGCCACCTCGTCGATGAGCACGACGGCGTGGTTTTCTGAATCATGACCGGTGACGATGCGGCGAATGGGCTGTGGCATTAGGGCGATTCCTCCGGATTTTTTTGCAGACTAGCAGGAGCGCCGCGGGCGGAGCAAACCTGCGGGCGAGCAAGGCCCGCCGGACCGCGCGCCTTCCGGCGCGCTTGGGCCCCGCAGGGCGCGGCGCGGACCCGGGGTCCAGTGGCGGC